>CAMBQP010000183.1 GCA_945869955.1 Schlesneria paludicola DSM 18645 | reverse complement strand
TTGCACGGTTGATGACAGGCTTCACCCAATTCGGAGGGCTGGCCACTCTCACCTTTGTCACGAGGCCGAAACGAGTTCACGCTTTCGCATTACGGCTGACACCTTCGCTTTTTGAGGCTCCGCACGACTGATCGCTCAACCGTACGCTCAAATCGCTACATGGCGAACGAATCAATTACCATGAACAGTACCTTTCAACTGTTAAGAAACGCCAAGCTTGGCCTGACGCACCGAAACGCACGAACGAATCAAGAAACTCAGCGCCGACGGTGATGCACTTGCCGAGGCGGAGCGGTATGCAGACGCGCTCACGAAATACTGGGCCGCGTGGGATCTGCTGCCCGAACCTCAAACCGATTGGGAGGCGGCAACATGGCTGCTCGCGGCAATTGGCGACGCCAACTTTCTCGGCGGCGACTACAACGCTGGTCGCGATAACTTGTCCCTCGCCATGCACTGCCCCGACGCAATCGGCAACCCATTCCTTTATCTCCGACTTGGACAATGCCAACTCGAACTCGGAAACGAAGAGCACGCGGCCGATGAGTTAGCGCGGGCCTATATGGCGGAAGGCCACGTTATTTTCGAAGATCAGGATCCAAAGTACCTCGCGTTTCTGAAGACCAAACTCGAGCCCCCACCAGGAGGTTGGGCAGACGAAAAGAAGAAGCCATGGGACTGAGGACCATGGTGGGACCATGGGGACACTGTGCTGGCTTGAAAATGCGTTGCGATTTTGTTCAAAGCGTCTGAATCATCGGTTTTGATCTGCTTTGATTTGGAGCGGAATGATGGCGAGGATGGCACGAGCGGAAGTGTTTGCGCCTGATCAAGTTGCGGTTATCCATGTCATGAATCGCGTGGTTCGTCGCTGTTATCTGCTGGGTGACGACCCCGTGAGTGGCAAGAATTATGATCATCGCAAGGTGATGATCGAAAATCAGTGACAACGATTGGCTGGGAAAAACAAGGGGACATTCGACTTTATTGCATGCAACTCCCGATGCTCCGGGTCATCGCGCACGTGCACCTCGGTCGATTGCAACCGTTTAAGCAGCAGTTCCTGTTGGATGAGGGTCGGGATCGTCATTTCAGCCGTTTCTAATGGACGCTTGCTGAACGGAAACTTATCCGGATTGTGTCCGGATTGTGTCCGGATCTCTGCTTTGCGGCCAATCGCGCAGTGAGTTGAATTTGCGAAAGGATATACGGTTGAATCGAGTTACGACGTTTTTCGTCGCGTTCACTGGTCTGTCTGCATCTGTCCGGACATGTCCTCGTGAGCCGGCTTTCGATGAGTCCTGACCTCTTTGAGTTGCTGCTTTTAGGTCTCCTCTGGCGACGCGAGATCGTCAAACAGGGGGCGGCGAATTTGTGGTGGCCGGCAAAACTTCGACCTACTTCTTTTCCCAAAGCGGACAAAAAGTGGGTCGAAGCGTAATTAAGAGTCTGTAGTGGGGTTGTGGTGCTTAGCTGGCCAGTCGTTGCTTCCGCCGACGCGGGGTCGATGGAGAGCGATATTATCCTGGGCTGTCGACTGTGGGGATACTGTCATAGCTTGAATTACTTGCCTGTCAGCCCGAACCGGTCGATCAGTCGATAAAGCTTGCGTCGATGAATTCCCAGCAT
This sequence comes from Schlesneria paludicola DSM 18645, assembly GCA_945869955.1. Lineage (GTDB taxonomy): Bacteria > Planctomycetota > Planctomycetia > Planctomycetales > Planctomycetaceae > Schlesneria > Schlesneria paludicola_B. The sequence goes on along the minus strand of CAMBQP010000183.1, from coordinate 10,676 downwards.
CTGGGCAGCCAGCGTTTTGTTGCCCTGACACTGCTGCAACACTTCCTGGATATGCGACCGTTCAATGGACTCGAGGCGGGTTTCCGGGAAATCGCTCTGGGGGGCTGGGGATTAGTCCGTCGAATTCACCAACTCCGCAGGAAGATCGTCGAGGGTGATGATGTTTTGCTCGGCAAGAATCGTGGCCCGCTCGAGCACGTTTTTCAACGGACGGACATTTCCCAACCAGTTGTATCCGACTAAAGCCGCTTCGGCATCAGGTTCTCATTGCCATTCGCGTGGCAGAAAATGTCGGATCAGCAGCGGAATATCGGCTCGATGGGCTCGCGGCGGAGGCAAAGTAATGGCCATCACCTTGATGCGATAGAACAAATCTTCACGGAAACGGTTTTCGCAAACTTCCCCGGCGAGATCTCGATTGGTGGCGGCGATAATTCGGACGTTGACACGACGTTCCTGTGAGGCCCCGATGCGTTGCAGCGAGCCATCTTCCAGCACTCGAAGCAGTTTGGGTTGCACGCTGGGGGGAAGCTCAGCAATTTCGTCAATGAACAGGGTCCCCTGATCCGCGATTTCCAACAGACCCGGTCGGGATTGAAAGGCCCTCGTAAACGCCCCCTTTTCATGGCCGAACAATTCACTTTCGACGGTTTATTCCGGGAGTGCCGCACAGTTGACGGTCACGAACGGCTGATCAATGCGACGACTCGCCCGCTGAATCGCCCGTGCGGTAAACTCTTTCCCTGTGCCGGTTTCTCCTTGAATGAGGACCGGGGCATCTGTGGGACCGACTCGTTCGATCAACCGATAGACTTGTCGCATTTCCGGTGAATCGCCAATCAGCGTTGGTGCGGATTGCGTTCGTGCGGCCAGTCCCTTCCATCGCAGATTCTCGCGGCGGAGCGCACCCCACTTGGCCGCTTTCAGACACCGTTCTTCCAGTTCCGCCAGCGGAAAGGGCTTGGAAAGATCGTCACAGGCTCCCCGTTTCATCGCCTCGACAGCAGACTCGACTTTCGCTTCACACGTGAGCATCTTCACCCGTGAGCATGATGATTTCGATTTCATCCGCTCGACGTTTGATTTCCTGCAACAGATCTAAGCCAGACAGATCCGGCAAATTCGCATCGAGGATTGCCACATCGAATTGTCGTTGCGTTATCAGCGCAAGTCCCTCTTGGCCACTCGCCCCCTCGGCGACACGGTGGCCGTGGCGCACCATCCACCGGGCGACGGTGTCGCGGAAGTCGTCACCATCTTGAACCAGTAACAGTTCCATGGCTGGATTGTGATAAATCCGCACACCGTCCGCACGCGATGAGCCACCCCCGCACACCCGATTCAATCCGTAACAGGGGGTCGCGTCGGTTTCACTGGCAAAAAGAGGAGAATTTTAAGGGTAACCTAGTTGGTAAGAGAATGGCACCCAAATTGCTTCTGCGGTGGTGTGCCAGCAGCAGTCGTGTGCGTAACCGTTCACAACGAAGGGAGGGGGGCAGGGACAGTTTTCCCGGCGAAACGATGAGTGAATGGTTTGAGCGATTTGGCAGATCTTCACTTTGTCGCGGGAAAAATGAGCCAGTCCCTGAACAGTGAACGGTTACTCGTGTGCCAGTGGGAAATTCCTGCTGGCTGGTGTCTCGACCTCAGGCTGGCAACGGCATGAGGCTTGAAATCGTGTCGTTCGAACCACTTTCGTAATGAATTTTGTCGTGAATCTGCGTGGGAGATGGCTGTGATTCGACCCGATCGGTGGCTACCTGGATGCTGCCTGCTGATGTTGGTTTGGCTGGTGGGATGTCACCGGGCCGAGCCACCTCGGTTTGTTTTTAGTCAGGTGCCTGAAAATTTACCATCCGAGCTACAGCAAGCGGTACAGGACGAGCTGATCAAACAAACGGGAACATTTCTGCAGCCAAAGCTACTGCTGGCCGAGGGAGAGACCCATCAGGATCTTTTGCGTGGGCAGGGTGTTTATCAAGAGCGTTGCGTTCAGTGTCATGGTGTCAGTGGCGACGGAAACGGGCCCTTTGCCCGGTATTTGTATCCTCGGCCGCGAGATTACCGCAAAGGAATCTTCAAGTTTGCGTCGACTCCTTATGGTTATCGTCCATTGCGCGACGACCTGGTGCGGACGGTCAAACAAGGGGTGCGCGGAACATCCATGCCTGGCTTCAGTCTTTTGCCGGAAGCTGATGTGCAGTCGGTGGTCGATTACGTTCTGACGCTCGGTCGTCGTGGAGAGCTGGAGAGTCAGATCATCGAGATGGCCGATTCGGACAGTGCGGTGAATACGGAAGAAGTCAAATCGGATCTGATCCCTGCGGTGTTGACCAGGTGGTCGGAAGCAGAGGTCGCCGAGGTGTTTCCCGTTTCGCCCCAGCCACGGCTCACTACTGACTCCGTCGAGCGGGGGAAGAAAGCGTTTCTCAGTAAAGGATGTTCGAAATGTCATGGTGATGATGGTCGGGGTCAGACAGCAGAGAATCGTGGAGCCGATGCGTGGGGGCACCAGACACGTGCCGCCGATTTGACTTCGGGAATGTTACACGGAGGGAATCGTCCGCTGGATGTCTATCGCCGAATCTTCAATGGGATTAACGGCACACCGATGCCCAGTTTTGCGAATGCCTTGAAGAACGAACCAGAAACCGTATGGGACCTGGTCGCCTATGTGCTGTCTTTAACGGATCAGCGGCGACACGGGAACATCCCGACTCCTGGGGCGATCAAGCCCTATGTTCCGGCAAAGTAGCCGTTTGGTATCTCGTTCAGAAGGACTATTGCTGTGACAATCGACACCCGCAAAGTACAGGAACTCGAAGAACTTCGTGCTCGAGTTCGCGACCTCGAAACAGAAGTCGAAGCCGAGAAGACCGCAGGCGAGTGGCCACCCAAAGGCTTTTATGCGGAATATTATGCCACCACCGGTTTCATTCTGGGGATGTTCGGGGCGGCAATCAGCCTGCTTTCGAATGTGATCGGTGCCCCGATCGTGGGAAAAAGTCCCTTGGAATTGATCCGGATTTATCTCACCTTTCCCCTGGGGGGAAAGGCCTTGGAACTCGCCTCGGGAACGCAGGATGTCTTCGCGATCGGCGATGGAGTCATTCTGGCAATCGGTTGCTGCCTGTATCTGGGAACAGGAATGCTCATCGGCGTCCCCTTCTTCGTCTCGCTGGTCTGGTTGACGGAAGGAAAATCGACCCTGTATCGCCTGATGATCGCGACATTGCTCGCGGCGGCGTTATGGGCCCTGACTTTCTTGGGGATTCTCTCTTGGTTGCAACCGTTGATGTTTGGTGGGAACTGGATTACCGACACCTCGCGACTCCCCAGTTGGGTCGCACTTGTGACGCATGTGATCTTTGGGTGGACGCTGGCCCTGCTTTACCCCTGGGCCAAGTTTCAGGTGTACCAGCAACCGGTCCGGCCGACGAGTTAATGCGACCGCTGTTCTTCCGTTGGATGTCACGAATGAGCGCTCGGGATACAGGCTCGATTCACACACTCTCTCTTTCAATCAATCACTCACTCACTTAAATCGTACTACTCAGGATATTTCTCATGACCGCCGCCCCCGCTGTCCTGAACACCGATCAGGATTTTCCTCACCATCAAGAGCTGGTCGAAGAGCGGCTCGTCCTGTGGTATTTCATTGCCGCATTGACATTTATGGTGGTCTCGATGCTGGCCGGTATCCTGATGGGTCTGCAGCTAATCCGCCATAACCCGTTACCAGCAGTGGAACTTTTGTCACCAGGCCGATGGCGGATGGTTCATACCAATGCGATTGCGTATGGATTTCTCGCGAACGCTTTTTTGGGGATCATGCATTGGGTGGTGCCACGATTAACGCTGCGTCCCTGTTTCAGTCGGTCGCTTTCGTATGCGATCTTTGCTGCCTGGCAATTGGTCGTCCTGGCAACGGCGGTTGGAATCCTTTTGGGACAGGCACAGGGGGTCGAGTGGGGAGAGACTCCGGTCTGGATTGATCCGGTCGCTTTGTTTGGGCTGTTGCTGGTGGCCATCAACTTCGGGACACCGATTTTGCAAACTCGGGGGCCGATGTATGTCACGCTCTGGTATTACCTGGCGGCGTTGGTTTGGACCTTTCTTACTTATGCGATGGGAAATTTTGTTCCCGAGTACTTCGTATGTGGATCGAGTGCTGGTGCGGTGGGTGGGCTGTTCATCCATGATCTCGTCGGCCTGTTTGTCACACCGCTCGGCTGGGGAATGATGTACTATTTTGTTCCCATCCTGCTCAAACGACCGATGTGGAGTCACGGGTTATCGCTGGTTGGTTTCTGGGGACTCGCCTTTTTCTATCCGCTGCAGGGGATCCATCATTTTCTCTACACCCCCATTCCCATGTTTCTGCAATATGGAGCGGTCCTGTCAACGATTGCCCTGGAGATGGTGGTTGTCACGGTGATCATCAATTTTCTGGGGACACTTCATGGTACTGGCGGGCTGGCATTGACGAATCTGCCGTTGCGATACTTTTACACGGGAATCCTGTTTTACTTTTTGACCTGCCTGCAGTGTGCCTTGCAGGTCACGATGACCTTTCAAGCCTTGATTCACTTCACCGACTGGGTGGTGGGTCATGCTCATATGGTCATGTTTGGCGTCTTTAGCATGTGGCAATTCGGAGCCATGACGTATCTGATTCCGCGAATTTTCAAGACCGATTGGTACAGTCCGCAGTGGTGCGAATGGCACTATTGGGCATCGGCGGGTGGCCTGAGTGTCATGGCGGGTGACCTGATTTTGGCTGGCTTATTTCAGGGTTGGTCCTGGGCGGCGTTGCAACCGTGGGATGCCTCGATCCGGCTTTCGATCCCCTTTTGGTCCGTACGAATTGTGGCTGGACTAGCGATGTTCGGGGCTCAAATCCTGTTTATCGTCAATTTTTATCTGACTTGGCGTAAGTCGTTGCGGGTTGGACCAGAGAGGGCCGTGAGTCCCTCAGGGAATTCCGCCACGGCCTGAGGGGCATCCTCGTAGTGTCACTGCAGAGAGATTTTCCTGGATGGGGAGCATGGGGTATCGAACTGGCTGCAGTGGGCCAGAAGGGAATGCAGCAACCATGAAATGCAACAACAAGGCAACTCGACACGTGATTCGACGACCCTGGGGAGAGGACTCCCTTGCGGGACTGGTGGAATCGATGACACGGAAAGATGGTATTCATGTTTGAACGAAAGTCCGGCATCATCTTGATCGCAGGGATTGGCTTTTTTGCTCTCGCGTTTTTGTCAAATGCCGTAGTCCCCATATTGATGTACCGGCATCTCCCCGAAAAAACCGCGAAAGAGTTGGTCAATGGGAACCTGCGTTACCAGTTTGAAGATCTGTCCCAGCGTTTTCCGGAAGCGTTTCAGCAGGCGTATGGCGTCCCCCCCACTGACCCCGAACAGGCGGGAGACTGGTATAACGACCATTGTGAAAACGCCTTGAAGGTCGGGCGTCAAATTTACATCGGCGAAGGGTGCTGGCACTGCCATAGTCAATTCGTCAGGCCGGTTTCGAATGAGGATCGCCGCTGGGGACCGGTCTCTAAATCCTGGGAGTACCAGAACGAGTTACAGCGTCCCGTGATGTTTGGCACACGGCGTGTCGGTCCGGACCTCAGTCGTGAAGGGGGACGTCGCTCGAATGACTGGCATGCGGTGCACTTTTTCCAACCGGAAGCACTGTCAACCGGTTCACCGATGCCAAGATATCCCTGGCTGTTCGACGGTGCGCCGGACAAACCGACTTACCGTGGCCTCGCGCTAATCACCTATATTCAGTGGCTCGGTTCGTGGCACGAAAGCTATCCCTATTACGAAGACTATCTTCCAGTACCAATCAAGACTGCGTCCCATTCGGAGTAACCTGTCCATGACAGACGAGCCTGCTGCTTATCGTACCCACTGGCTGACTTGGCTTTTTGCCACGCTGGTACTGGTCCCCACCATCTTGGGTTTTGCGAATAAATTTCTGGATCTGGTCTTGGTTGTTCAGGGGGACGAGGACGGAGCTTTTGCGGTGACCCCCATCGTCAATTACTTGCTGGCCACGGCGGGATTTCTCTGTCTGTTCGTCTGGACGGCGACGCAAGGGGCTTTTCAAAATCTGGATGAACCGAGCCACTCCATGATGGAAAATGAGCACCGACTGGATCAACAGACCTGATCCGTGAACCGCACGATTCAGACGGATATGTGATGGAGAAGATGATATGACCACGCCACATGCAACTGCGACTCAAGAGACCGGGACACCCGAACAGGAATCTCGTTTTCATACCTATTCGAGCCACGTTATCCCCTGGTACGTTCGCTTCATCTGGCTTCTGTTCTGGATTTTTGCGATTGGATATGTGGTTTCGTACTTTCTGCCGGCCTTTCAATCGGAACTGCTGACACCTCCATGAAACCTGTCATATCTGTCATACCAATCCGTGCGGTGACCACCGAGACCGAGGCCTGCGATTACTGTGGGTTACCGATTTCCGGGTCGTCGTCGGTCCATCCGCCCGTCTACTGCTGTTATGGTTGTCGTTTTGCTGCCGGGATTTCCGCGCATGCGGAAAAAACCACGCAATCACTGGGACCGGCGAGTGCCTTGGGGTTTTCGATTTTTTTCACCATGAACGTGGTGATGCTGACGATGGCCTTGTGGAGCTACGCGACCGAATCGAACAGTGCTTTTGAAGTGGCATTGGGGGCGTTTCTGCGGTTTGGAGCCATGGCCTTTTCGTTGCCTGTTTTACTGTTGCTGGGCCGGCCCCTTGTCAGCCATGCCTTGATCGGCTGGCAACGGGGTCTCTTCACGACCGACTTACTGCTGGCAACGGGGGTCATCGCGGCATTTGCGGTCTCGATCGTGAATACCTGGCGCGGAGTCGGGCATGTTTATTACGAAGTGGGCTGTGTGATCCTGGTGCTGGTCACCATTGGTCGATGGCTGGAGGCCGAGGGGCGGTCGCAGGCGTCATTCGCGTTGGACCAATTGGAACGACTCGTCCCCGATACCGTCCGCCGCTGGACGAACGGCAGGGAAATCCGCACACCCAGGCTCGAGATTGTGATCGGCGATTCGGTCCATGTTCTTGCGGGAGAACGAATTCCCGTGGATGGGCGGGTCTTGCAGGGACGTGGTGTGGTCGACGAGCAGGTGTTTACGGGAGAAAGTACGCCCGTGGAAAAACAGTCTGGTGACCTGCTGCTGGGTGGCAGCCTGAATTTGGATGGCGATCTGATCATCGAAGTGACGGAACTTCCCACGGCGGGGGCATTAGGGAGACTGATTGCTGCGGTCAGGGCCGCCCGCTCTTCAAAAGGACATTACCAGCAACTCAGCGATGCCTGGTCGCAACGTTTGTTTCCCCTGATCAGTCTGATTGCCTTGGGGACATTGATTTTTCATGGCCTGCGTGTCAACTGGGACTATGGTCTGTTGACGGCGTTGTCGGTCGTGCTGATCGCCTGCCCCTGTGCTCTGGCGCTCGCGACACCCTTGGCGGTCTGGGCTGCCCTGGGAACGGCCGCCGGGAAAGGGGTGTTGTTTCGCAGTGGTGCGGCTCTGGAAGGTTTGGCCGGCATTCAGGCAATACGCTGGGATAAGACCGGAACCTTAACGACGGGGCATCCGAGTGTTTTAAGACTCTGTTGTGAGGACCGCTTTAGACAAGCCGCCATCGAACAGGTATCGGCTGGCATGACCTCGGCATCGGATCATGTCTTTTCGATTGCGGTGCGGGAATTTCTGGCGAACAGACCCTCCGAGGCATTGTTGTGGAATCTCCAGACCATTCCGGGGCGGGGATTGAGGGGATTTGCTGCCGGCCATCATTTGATCGCGTTGGGTTCAGCAAAATGGATGGATGAATGTGGAATGGCCTGGGGACCAAACCTGTCCCACGTTTTGACCGACCCCACTCATGCGGCCTGTCCGGTGACCGCAATTGGTTTTGATGGTCAAGTGCAAGGACTGTTTTTACTCGAAGAGACGCTACGTCCGCACGTTGCTGAGACCATTGAGGCTTGCCGTCAATTCGGTCTGGATCAGACGGTTTTGACCGGAGATCGTACGTTGCGAGCCGCGCAACTGGCTGCCACGCTGGGGTTACCGGTCCTGGCTGAACTGTTACCTGTGGAAAAGTTTGAAGCCGTTCGTCGGGCTCAGCAGCAGTTTGGCAGCGTGGCGATGGTGGGAGATGGATTAAACGACGCACCCGCCCTGGTGGGTGCCGACATTGGGATTGCGATGGGTTGCGGCGCGGACGTGACGCGAGACTCGGCAGATCTCTGTCTGTTATCGAGCGACTTACTGCTGATCCCGTGGGCTTATGAATTTTCCCGGCGTACGGTCGGCGTCATTCGCACAAATCTGGCGTGGTCATTTGGCTATAACAGTCTGGGGGTGATTTTGGCGGTCTGTGGGCAATTGCATCCTGCCGTCGCTGCGGCACTGATGGTCCTCAGCAGCCTGATGGTTCTGGGAAATTCCTTGCGGCTCTCTTCATCTGGCCCGTTCGCCTCCCTTCGTGGGGGCGAGCAGAATTTTCGCCGGTCAGCAACGACGACGATGACCAAGTCACCGTCGCATCAGGAGGTGACCTGATGAACCCCTGGTGGTTGACGATGTTGGGGGGCTTGCTGGGTTCTGCACATTGTGTGGGGATGTGCGGTGGGTTTGCTGCGGTGATCGGACTGAATACAAGATCGACGTTGGGGAATTTACGAGCCCAGCTGGTCTACAGTTGTGGACGACTGATGAGTTACGCGACGCTGGGTGCGATCGCCGGTTTTGCGGGACAGCGGATCAGTCACTCGGCGCCAGCATTCCTGAATATTCCGGCGGTTTTCTGTTTGATTGCGGGAGTTTTTCTGGTTCGCGAAGGGTTGCTGGCCGCAGGATGGTGTCCCCGAAGAATTTCTGGAACGTCCCTTTCGGGTTGTCTGTTGGCACCGATGTTTTCGGCCATTCTGAAAATGCCCGGGTTACGCAACACGTTTGTTGCCGGGATCATCACGGGATTGCTTCCTTGCGGTCTGGTCTACGCGTTTGTGTCGCTTGCGGCGAGTTCCGGGGATTTGCTGGCCGGAATCACGACGATGCTGGCATTTGGCTTCGGTACCGTTCCGCTGATGGTCATCACCGGATGTAGTGCGGCGTTACTCAGTTGGGGGGCGCGCCAGCGTCTCTGGCAGTTGGCCGCCTGGTCCGTGGTGCTGACGGGGCTGCTCACGATCGGCCGAGGGATCAGCTTTCTGCAACTGACTTTCGAGCCTCAAGTCCCCAGTTGCCCCTTTTGTGCGGCCTCCACAGCACCTGGCGATGAGCAGGCAAACCGGCCGCACGAATCCTCGTCGTCTCCTGCGAGCTCTCAGATGTTGATTTCTCCACGCCCCAGCAAGTCCACGCGTTGTCCGTGAGAAAGACGAACATGCCACTCACTGACATGCCACTCACTGAATCTTTGACCCCCTCGCCGGCGGATTCCCCTCCGAAGTCGGGGCCCGTTTTTAACTGGAGCCGATATGGTACGCTGATCAATTTTTGGCTGGATGTCAGCCTGTTGGTTCTGTTGATGATTCAGGCTTGGATCTTTTCGATCTTGCATTTGGTCTTTCCGCGTGGCGCTGGTTCAGACTGGAAAATCTGGGGAGCAACACCACTGGACTGGTCCGAAACGCTTTTCCTGACCTTTTGTGTTTTTGCCGCAGCAATCGTGCTGCATGTCATGTTGCATTGGGCCTGGATTTGTGGAGTCGTGACAACCAAACTCCTGGGTCGAAAGGGAAAAAAGGATGATGGTTCACAGACGCTGATTGGTGTTGGCCTGTTGATACTTCTGATCCACGCGCTGATTGTTGGTATTCTCGTTGCGAAAACAGGACTGGTGAATTCACGGTAATGCGTGTGATCCTCATCGATCTTAGTCCTCGGCGCCCTGGCTGGAAGGGCTTTCGCGAATCCGTCGTTGGTGTTTCTGGCCATCACCGTTCGGTGAACAGACAACGCAGGTCGGTGAATAAACAACACAGGAAAACTTGGAAAAAGTCGCCGGATGAATTGGCTCGAGAGAGAGGTCGTACGGGGGGAGTCGAGTTACAATCGGCAATCGTGTTGGAAATGTGATCGATCAACCTCATGGAATCAAACATGCGCTCCGTTCGTTTTCTCGGCCTGGTCTCTCTAGTGGCCGTCTCTACTCAATTCTCGTTGTGGGCGGAAGACAATTCTTCGGTCCATACAGGGCGTCCCCGTAAAGTGCTGGTGGGAGACTACTCGGCCAAAGCACTCGCTTTAATCAATGAAAAGGGAGATATCGAATGGCAGACACCGATCCGGAACATTCATGATGTCACCCGGCTGCCGAACGGAAATTTGCTGATGCAGACGGACTGGACAGAAATTATCGAAATGACCCCGGACCATCAGATTGTCTGGAAATATGACGCAGCCCGACAAAATGGGAACGAAGGAAAAGCAGTGGAAGTCCACGCGTTCCAGCGACTCGCCAATGGCGACACCATGATTGTGGAAAGCGGCCCTGCGCGAATCATCGAGGTCAACGCCGAAGGAAAAATCCAGAAACAGATTGCCCTGAAAGTCGAACACCATAACGCCCATACCGATACCCGACTCGCCCGCAAACTGGACAACGGCCATTA
>CAMBQP010000182.1 GCA_945869955.1 Schlesneria paludicola DSM 18645 | reverse complement strand
ATCGGTGGTCGATCGAAGAAATGGTCGGCCTGCTTCGAATTGATAAGATTCATGGAAACTGACAGACTGCCCGTCAAATCCGTACCTCAATACGGCGATTTGAAATACGGCGATTTGACGCCGGTTCGATGAATCCCTATCATCAACGACAATCTTAGATGGTTCCGGCAAGCAACTCCCCTCAAGGTTTTTGGTTTCCATGTCGTTGTTGACTCCTGATCGTCGATCCCTCAAATCCATCGCGATTGACGTGCGGAAGATGACAATTTCGATTATTGGAGACAGGTAAGCAGCCTTGGGGTGTGACGTCACGAACAAAACACAAGTCCTCAGGTTGCACCTGAGGGCTTTTTTTATTGAATCCAACGCGGAAAGCAAACTCATGACGAGAATCCAGATCTACGATACGACACTCCGGGATGGCAGCCAGGGTGAAGGGGTCAATTTCTCGCTGCAGGATAAATTGCTGATTACCGCCAAGCTGGATGAGGTCGGTGTGGATTACATCGAAGGGGGCTATCCGCTTTCGAATCCAAAAGACGCCGAGTATTTTCTGCGAGCGCGCGAGCTGACGCTTAAGCATGCCAAGATCGTTGCTTTTGGAATGACTCGTCGTCGAGGATGTGCGGCCGCTGATGATGTCGGCATGTGCGCCTTGCGAGATTCTCAGGCACCGGTGGTCACGATTGTGGGGAAGACCTGGGATTTGCATGTCACCGAAGTCCTGAACGTGGATGAGGCGGAAAATCTCGCCATGATTCGCGATTCGGTCGCCTTTCTGAAAGCGGAAGGGCGCGAGGTTTTCTATGATGCGGAACATTTTTTTGATGGATTTCGAGCCAACCCTGAATTCGCGATCAGAACCGTGGTCGCGGCACAAGATGCCGGGGCGAGTATCATTGTCCTGTGCGATACGAACGGCGGACGCTTACCGGAAGAGGTGGCTGCTGCGGTCGAGGCCGTACGCAAGGTCCTGAAGATTCCCGTCGGGATTCACTGCCACAACGATTGTGAACTGGCGGTGGCGAACTCGCTGACCGCCGTCGATCACGGAGCGATTCAGGTGCAGGGGACGATTAACGGGATTGGTGAACGTTGTGGGAACGTCGACTTGATCAGCGTGGTGGGGAATCTCGGCCTGAAGAAGGGGCACGATGTCCTCTTGCCGGGTGGGATGGTTCATTTGACCGAGCTGTCTCGTTACGTCTACGAAATTGCCAATATGAATTTCCGTTCGAGTCAGGCGTTTGTCGGCACGAGTGCGTTCGCTCATAAGGGTGGCATGCACGTACACGCCGTGAATCGTCTGGCGTCAAGTTATGAGCACATTCCGCCTGAAACCGTTGGCAATGAGCGGCGCGTGCTGGTGAGTGAACTTTCGGGTCGCTCGAACATCATCGCCAAGACGACGAAATATCAGATTGAAAATGATAAAGAATTGATGGCCCGGATTCTGGAACGTGTCGTCGACCTGGAAAATCAGGGCTATCAGTTCGAAGCGGCCGAAGCCTCATTTGATCTTCTGGTCCGCAAAGAGGCTGGGGTCTATGTGCCGAAATTCCAGCGATTGCACTACCGCGTCAATGTGGAAACGACGGCAGGCCAGGGAACGATCACGGAAGCGACCGTCAAGCTGCGGGTGAACTCGCACATCGAACACGTTGTCGCCGAAGGTGACGGACCGGTAAATGCGCTCGACAACGCCCTGCGAAAAGCCCTGGCGGTTGCGTATCCGAACCTCGCCGAAATGCAACTGGTCGATTACAAAGTCCGGGTGATTAATTCTGCCGAAGGGACTGCGGCTCGCGTGCGAGTCGTCATCGAGAGTCGCGATCATGCCGACGTTTGGAGTACCGTCGGTGTCAGTGAAAATGTGATCGAGGCGAGTTGGCTCGCCTTGGTCGATAGCGTGGAATACAAGCTGTATAAAGATACAGAAATCAAATCGTCCTGACTGGGTTTGACATCCTGTTTGTCTGTAACTCAGTGCGGCGGGGTGGATTCGTGTTCCATCGGGGCCGAGTTGGAGGGAGCGTGACTTATGAATACCAGTCTGCTTGACGACTTGCGTGATGGTATCCCATTGCATCTGGCATCACTGACGGTTGACCAATATCAGCAGATGATTCGTGATGGAATTTTGAGTGATGCGGATCCGATGGAATTGATTCAAGGGGCACTGGTTTACCAGGACCGTCGGGACGAGCTGGGAAGCATCATCACACATGGGCCTCGACACCTGCGTGCCTTGAGCAAATTGATGGCTGTCTTGTCACAGTGGGTCGCCGGGAAATCCGTGTTCCTGCAGGTTCAGGGTCCGATCATCCTCGGTGAATCGAGTGAACCCGAGCCCGATTGTTGTCTGGTTCGCGGCGAGCCGGATGACTTTTCCGAGAGTGTGCCCCATGCCGCAGATGTTGTTGCGGTCTTCGAAGTCGCGTACAGTTCGTTATTATCCGACCGACGAACGAAACAGCGTCTTGATGCGAGCGAGGGGATTCCGATTTATGTGATTGTGAATCTTCAAGATTCCGTCATCGAGCTGCTCTCGCAACCGTCGATCGACGAACAGCGGTTGTGTTACAAACCGTGTTTAGGCCTGCCAAAACGGTCTCGATTCGGCTCGATTCCTGGGGGGAACTCACATTTCCCGCTGGGGAAATCTTGTAAAATGGTTTTTCCAGCAGATCTCGCCTGGTCCCAGCAACGCCACCGCAACCTTTTTTTGCCGACTGGACCTGTGACGCCAGTCAAATGCTAATCCCTATTACTTACTCGGCATCTTGAACTGATATGACGACTGAAATCCCCAAGCAATATGACCCCGCCGCCGCTGAAGCCCGCTGGTTTCCTTATTGGGAGTCGCGTGGTGACTTTAATGCGAATGCTCCCCAGCCGGGTGATCCTCACCCCAAACCCCCACATGTCATTATGATTCCGTTGCCAAATGTGACGGGAGCCTTGCACATGGGGCATGCACTCAACGGCACATTGCAGGATTTGCTGACGCGTTGGCGGCGGATGCAGGGGTATGAAGCCTTGTGGATGCCAGGGACCGATCATGCGGGGATTGCCACGCAATCGGTCGTCGAAAAACGGATGCTCGAGGAAGAGGGATTGACTCGCCACGACATCGGCCGCGAAGCCTTGGTGCAGCGGATCTGGACCTGGAAAGATGCGTACGAGAAACGGATTCTCAGCCAACTGAAGAGCATTGGGGCGAGCTGTGACTGGCGGCGGGTGCGGTTCACGCTGGACGAAGTCTGTTCGCGTGCCGTGCGGCAAACGTTCTTCAAGATGTTCAAAGACGGTTTGATCTATCGTGGCAAGCGGCTGGTGAATTGGGATACGTTTCTACAAACAGCCGTTGCGGACGACGAAGTCTATGAGGAAGAGGTCGACGGCCACTTCTGGACGATGAACTATCCGGTGGTCAACGAGGCGGGGCAACCGACCGGGGAACGGATTTCGTTCAGTACCACGCGACCCGAAACGATGCTCGGGGATACCGCCGTTTGCGTTCATCCCACCGACGAACGTTACACACATCTGATTGGCAAACGGGTGCAGATCCCGGTGAACGGGCGTTTGATCCCAATCATTGCCGATGCGCTGCTGGCCGATAAGACACTCGGTACGGGCTGCGTGAAAGTGACACCGGCACATGACCCCAACGACTACGCCTGCTGGACCCGCAATCAAGAGGCGATGGGCGAGCCGATCAATCTTTTGAATTCGAACGGGACACTGAACGAAAACGGCGGGAAATGGGAGGGGTTAGACCGGCTGGTGGCTCGTGACGCCGTCGTAGCCGAGATGGAAACCCTGGGACATTTCGAAAAAGTCGAAGATCGCAAGATTCCGCTCAAGCACAGCGATCGTTCCAAAACACCTGTCGAGCCGTATCTGTCGGAACAATGGTTCGTGAAGATGGAGACGCTGGCCCAGGCGGCGATCGACGCGGTGCTGGACAATCGGGTGACCTTTTATCCTGAGCGTTATCGCTCCTCGTATCTGGATTGGCTGGGTGAAAAGCGAGACTGGTGCATCAGTCGGCAACTTTGGTGGGGGCATCGGATTCCGGTCTGGTCCGTCGATCAGCCCGATGAATCGAGTGCCGCAGCGCTGAAGCAGCAACTCGAGAGCGATCCCCGATTTGATCGGGATCAGATTGAATTGACGGTCCACACCACGACCACTGCGGGGGGAGGGACGACACTGCAAGCCTGTCTGGCGACCGATGATTCTGCCTGGATTACGCAGCTCGAAGGGGCCGGTTTCAAGCGAGATGAGGACGTTCTCGACACCTGGTTCAGTTCCGCGCTGTGGCCCCATGCCACACTCGGCTGGCCCGATCAAGAACACAACCCGCCGCTCGACGGACACGCGGATGCGTCATCGACCGGCCGGAATGAAGTTCTGCCCTATTTTTATCCGGGAAGCGTGCTGGTCACCTCACGCGACATCATCACGCTGTGGGTAGCCCGCATGGTGCTGACGGGTCTGTACAACATGGGGGATGTCCCCTTCAAACATGTTTGCATTCATCCCAAGATTCAGGATGGGTTTGGACAGACCATGTCGAAATCCAAGGGGAACGGGGTCGATCCGATCGAACTGATCGAAAAGTATGGCTGCGATGGCATGCGATTCACCATCGCTTCGTTTGCGGGCGAGACGCAGGATGTGCGACTTCCTCTTGGGTACGAGTGTCCCCATTGCCAGGGGATCATTCCGCAAGAGCCGCATCACCTGAAGTTCAAGCCAGGTAAGCCGAAGATCAAATGCTCGAAGTGCAAGAAAGAGTCGCAGTATGCGACACCGAATTACCTGCCGGACGAAGGCGAGTTGGTGGCGAGGATTGTCATCGAACGATTCGAAAACGGGCGCAATTTCTGTAATAAGCTGTGGAATGCCGCCCGGTTCGCGATGATGAATCTGGAAGGTTATACCCCTGGGGTCGTTGCACTGGCTCCCCTCGCCCCGGCTTTGCGGGGAGAGGGGCCAGGGGTGAGGGGCGAGTTGCAACAGGGCCTGGATTCTCTGTTGTCGACTGCGACGGAACCAACTGCCACTGACGGGAACGTACGCAGCGAAGCCGGGAAGACCCCTCACCCTCACCCTCTCCCCGCAGAGCCGGGGCGAGGGGATGTCGCCATCGAGGATCGCTGGATTCTTTCGCGGTTGGCAACCGTGACCGATGAAGTCACCTCGCTGTTGAACCTGTATAAGTTTGACGCGGCGACTCGTTCGCTGCGCGACTTTGTCTGGAATGAATTCTGCGACTGGTATCTGGAAATGATCAAACCCCGATTGCGGGATGAGATCTTGAGGCCAGACGCACAGCGTGTGCTGGTTGGGGTGCTGGATACGACCTTGCGACTGCTGCATCCCTTCACACCCTTCATCACCGAAGAGCTCTGGCAGCGGTTGAAGGAAATCGCACCCGTACGTGGCCTTCCCGCCCCCGTGGCCGCTACCGAAGCGATGATCATCGCCCCCTGGCCTGCGGGGATGGAAGATTGGCGAGACCCTGCATTGGAAACGCGTTTCCAACGGTTGCAGGAACTGATCGTGGCGGTTCGCAATGTACGCGGGACCTACAACATCAGCCCGGCGGTGGCGGTTTCCACCTCGGTTCGCTGTTCCGCCGAGATTGCCTCGGACCTCAACCAGGTCAAACCCCAATTTGAATTGCTCGCCAAAGCGACATTGACCGCGGCAGGCCCCGAGGTGACTCGACCCACCGCCAGTGCCAGCTTTTCGCTCGGCGATGCTGACGGCTTCCTTCCGCTCGAAGGGCTGGTTGATCTGCAGGCCGAGGTGGCTCGACTGAAGAAAGAAGCCGACAAGTTGCGAGGATTTATCGGAGGCCACGAAAAGAAACTGTCGAATCAGAGTTTCATTGATCGGGCTCCCCCCGAGGTCGTGGTCGAAGTCCGCGAAACCCTGGCAGGACTGCAAAAACAGCTGGGAAGTCTCGAAGCGGCGATTGTGGAATTATCGGGCGAGGCCTGAGTGGGGGCCTCGCCGTTTGGCGATGACAAATTCTGGTCAGTTCTCGGCAGGAGGGGACGGAAAAAATGGATGATCCGTCCCTTCCCGATGACTTAAATCTGGCGCGTTAATTCGGCCATCAGCACACCCGCTGCGACGGAAACGTTAAGCGACGGGACGGTTCCTTTATTGGTCAATTTGCAGATCTGATCGCATTTATCCAGCGAAAGTCGACGCAGTCCCAGCTCTTCGTTACCGAGAATCAGCATCCACGAACGATCACGGGGGACCGCACTCACATCCTGTTCCGCGTGTTCCGAAGATCCAAGCAACCAGATTCCTGCCGCTTTCGCCACATTCATGGCGCGTGCCAGATTGGTCGGCTCGCCAAACGGTACGTACTCTAATCCCCCGGCAGCGACATCGTAAACGGTGGCGGTGAGTGGGGCCGAGCGATCCCGAGTCATGACGATCCCCTTGATTCCGAAGAACGAAGCGGTTCGAAAGATCGCACCGACATTATGGGGGTCCTGCAGGCAATCGAGGGCCAGCCAAAGCCCCGGTGCGGATTCGGCATTCGCAAACAATTCTTCGATCAGCAAACCATTTCGTTCGCGGACGGTCGCCTGAGCCGCCCCGGTCCGTTCGAACTTTTGATCCGCGTTGGGTCGGCGAGGTTCTTCTCCCAGATTCGTACGAATGGGGATTTCATGCTGTTTGGCGAGTGCCACCACATCTCCCCAGGCGGGGGATGGTTTTCCCGCCGGAAGTCGCACATCCACGACATCCTGGGGTCGTGTTTCGAGTGCGGCGAGGACACTATGCGGGTTCTTCAATACCAACGACATGCAAACTCCTTGATCGACGATAAACCAACAAACCGGTTCTGCTGAGAACTCCGTCTGTTAAAAAAACTGTTTCGGGACAGGCCAACATCAGGGGGATTGACGACAGATGCCAGCCGGTGATGTGATGACCGTGGCATCTTACCGTTGCCGTTGACGCAGCACTTCATAAAAAAGAATCCCAGCCGAGACGGCGGCATTCAATGAACTGACCCGTCCCATCACGGGAATCTGGACAAATCGTGTGCAGAGTGCCTCGAGTGACGGTTGAATGCCATGTCCTTCGTTTCCGATCACCAGCACCGTTGCGGGTCGGAAGTTCGTTTTCAAGATCGACTCGCTCCCTCGATCCGAGGCACCCACAATCTGGAATCCTTGATTTCTCAGGCCCAATACCGTCTCGGCCAGATCACCCGTCTGAGCGATCGGAACATAGTTGATGGCACCGGCAGAACTTCGTGCCACCAGACTATTGACCCCCGATTGCTCGCGCGTCCCGATGATCACCCCATCGATACCGAGTACCTCGGCCGAACGGACAATCGCGCCAAAATTATACGGATCGTGGATGCGGTCCAGCATCACCAGCAGCGGATTTTCCGGCAATTCTGCCAGCAATTCCTGCAGATCACGGTAGGGAAACGGGGGCATGCGTGCGGCCAACCCCTGATGGTCTTCCGAACGGCATTTTTTGGTGATTTCGGCATCGCGCATCAGATCGAAAGGGATGTTTCTTTCGTTGGCCAGTGCAAGGGCTTCGTCGAGGGCATTCGCTTCGCAGCGATCACTGTAGAGGAACTCGAGCACAGGCCAGCGCCCGGCGCGTAAGGTTTCCAGGACGGTATTACGGCCCCAGATCCAGCAGCGATTATGATTCGTCAGTAACGGGGAGTTCAGAGCAGCCATCCTTTTTGTCGATCACCAGACAATCAAAACGTGCGAACAGGACTGCATCACGTGGACCAGAATACGGGCCGGAATTTTTTGAAGTAGACCACCAGGCCGAGAAGGACCAATCCCGCCAGGAGGATTCCGAACAATGGATTCCAACGCCAGAGATTCCCCAGGATCGAAACCAAACCGAATGCCAGCAGCAGGGCGACTCCTGCATTGAAATTCCAAGCCATCAGTTGTTCCACCAGCAGCAAGGCAAGGGCCGCGAGCAGCAGCATCCGGGAAAATCCGGTCCCGGTCGAGATGGCACGAGTCGTTTCACCACCCGCCAGCGAGGAATCTTCCCACTCGGTCAGATAAGCCGATTCAATCCCCGGCAGCAGGTCGTTTCGTAAATCGTCGATTCGCAGTGCGGCGAGATCACTTTCGAGGGGATCCGTATTCACCGCAAACCAATCGGTTCGATTGGCGGGTGGCCCCAGCACCACCTTGTGAAAGCCGCTCATGTTCGTTGGTTCGGTGACCAGCATCCGACCATCGGTTGAGGGTTGGACCGACTTGCTTTCGCCACCAGGAAGTTGATGGCTCGCCGAGAGATTCCCCCCCTTCAAACCGAGATAGACCTGCAGAGGTTGCCCGACAAGCGTTTCGCGATCTTTCCATCGTCCCCCGACGAGGTAATTGACGGTCTCGTGCATCAGTGGGATCAGGCTATGTCCCCAGACGGCCCAGGTACTCCATTCGCGATCGACCGATGTCGTGATCAGCACCACGCGACCACGGCCCGAGGGGGCCTCAAGGATAGCAGGATCACCGGTACGAAACCGCAATGCGACTCGGGCCCCGCGCTGTTCATCGACCGTCGATTGAACGTAAACAAAAGTTCGCGTCAGTTCGAGGCCGACCCCGGTATTCCCTTGAAAGGGACGAACGATCGGGTGGCTGAAATCCTCGACTTCAAATTCGAAGGATTCTTCTTTTTTACGGGAATCACCGATTCGTTCTCCCAGCTTCCCCGGCAGAATCGGGGCTTTGTCGCGGTGCAGAATCTGGTTGTAATTGTCGGCGCGTACCTGATCACCCAGGCAAAACACGACACCACCACCTGCGTCGAGGTAGCTGCGGAGCACTTCCGCTTCGCGTTCGGTGAACATCGCCACATTACAGAGAAACACACAGTCAAACCGACCCAGATCGGTCCCCAGCAATTCGCTCTCGCGAATGACCGTCGGCCGCATCGAGCCTGACAGGACTCCGCCGGGTAATTCCGGAGCGAGTGCCAGTTTCAGGAAGTCGGTCGCGTTTCCCATCAGTTCACCCGACGGTTTGCCATTGACCAGCAGGATCTGCAATTCCTCTCGGACGGGTATCGCCAGACGTCGTACATCATCGACGGGCAATCGATCCGGGGTCACACGGACTTCGACTCGATGTTCCCCCGCACTGAAGCTCGGTGAAAAGTCGACGGTGACATCTTGTCCGGCAGGAAGATCGACTCGCTTGGTATCCGCCAGCCGGCCATCCAGCAGCATTTCCACCAATTGATCGCTGGCTCCGGTCTGGCTAAAATTTTTGATCGAGGCGGAAACTCGGACCGGCCGACCAGACAGAACAAAAGGGTCCTCCTGACGAAGGGAGGTGACCGCGAGATTCGTGGAATTGGGTTCACCGACATCCAGCCAGACGATTTTGGCCCGTTCTGAAACTTTTTTCAGCTCTTGCCGGATTCGAACGGTCTCGGCAGTCTCCCCAGGAGCCCAGGTCGCCAGCTGCAGATCGGTAATGAAATAGACTTCTTTTTGGGTCAGATCCGGGGCCAACCCCAGTAGGTCTTCGACCTCTTTCAGAGCCAATGACGCATCGACCCGCTCGTCCTGCAGGGTGAGTTGATCGATTTCGTCGAGCACCGCCGCTGTCTGATAAGCGGGTCGGCGGATGATCACCCGCGGCAGTGAATCGCTGATCCGCACCAGGTTGATTGCATCCCCAGGCTTGGCGGAGCTGACGATCTGCCGAGCGAGTTGTTTGGCTCGTTCGAATCGCGTATTGCCGTTGGGGGTAAAGCCCATGCTGAGTGTCGCATCGATCACAATGATTCGATGGCGTGGCCCTTCGGTTTGGATGTACTCGCCGAGCGTTTCTGCGATCGGCCTGGAGAGTGCGAGGGCCACCAAAAGGATAATCATGGTTCGGATCAGCAGCAGTAACAATTGTTCCAGCTTGATTCGACGGGACTGTTTTTTGGTGGCGGCGAGCAGAAACCGCATCGCAGCCCAGGGGACGGTCTGAAACCGTCGCCGATGCAGCAGGTGAATGACGATCGGAATGGCACCTGCCGCCAGGCCCCACAACATCAGGGGGCTGCCGAATCCGAATGCAAGAATGAAGTAAATCGAGAACATGCCAACGACAATTTCGAGTAACCACGAGACCACTGGGCTTGATCTTGGCGGAACAGGCCTGTGTTACGCAACTCTTCGCGGTGAAAACGAGGAACCGATCGACTTCTTCGGGTCGGAAACGGTTGCGAATGGTTGGGAACAGATGCGAGAGATCACGAGTTATGATACGTTTTGGGCGATGATCGATCAAAGACTAGGGAAATCCGGATCAAACCGAATCAAAGAGAGCCAACGCGATGGATTTTATGACAAAGTGGCCAGCCGGGCTGGGTTATGCCGAGTTCCTGAAGCGATATGCGTCGCCGGATCAACATCGGCGATGGGATGCGGTTTATCATGAGGTCAAGCTGACCGCCGTTCAAAAGGAGCTGTTGAAGAGTTTTTCTCGGGAAATGCTGGTTGCGGTCGTCGCGGGAACCTGGTGTGGCGACTGTGTCCAACAGTGCCCGATTTTTGAAGCCTTTGCCCAAGCCTCAACCCGACTGCAAATTCGTTATTTTGATCGTGACGATCATGGTGAACTCGCCGACGCACTGTCGATCTGTGGCGGGCGTCGAGTCCCTTCGGTGCTGTTCCTGTCGGAAGAGGGAGCCCCTTGCGGTCGCTACGGTGATCGAACACTGGCGAAGTACCGCGATTCTGCGGCGTCGTTGAGTGGTGCGGCTTGCCCAACCGGATTGGTCGCCGAGGGACAATCGTTGCAGGAAGCGGTGATTCAGGAATGGCTGGATCAGTTTGAACGAGTTCAATTGATGCTGCGACTTTCACCCCGATTGCGGCAAAAACACGGCGACTGACCCGGTTTCGGCGTGGTACGGCTCGGGATAGAGGACACAGGAGAGGGACTCGGGTTCAGCGGCCCAGACGTTGTTTCTCGCCCCCTCCACGGTGAGTCCATTGCGAGTCCACTGCGAGTGGATCGTCAATGGGGGGCGGTGCTGGTCGCGAGGGAACGGGTCTGGGTCAACGTTGACGGTTCCCCCGTTTCCTTGTCAGTTCTCTGTTGGAAATCATCCCCTGAAAAAGTACGTAGTATGCAAGCGGATGTAACGACCTTGGACGCATTCTCTGGCCCTGCCGAGCGAACGATTCTGGTCGTAGGGGATTCAGACCGCGCCGAGATGCGTCCGCTGGTCGCCTGGTTTCGCGCATCGATTGGCCCCCGTTCGCACTGGATTGTCCGCCGCCATCTACTTGATTTCAGCCAGCCCTTTGCCGCGAATGAATTTCCCGATTTGATCATCGTGCTACAAAGCGGGCCGTACGAGTATTCGCCAAGCGAAGTCAACCACTTGCTGGCGTCCGCCCCGTTGGCTCGTGTCGTGGTTTGTTACGGAGCCTGGTGCGAATCGGACGGACGCAATCACAGCATCTGGCCACTCTCCGTTCGGGTCCCCGTCTGGGCCGCACCGGCACGAATTGAGCAGGAATGGAACTTGATCCAAGCTCCTCGTGATCTTCCACCACTCCCCTGGTCTGCGTCACGGGAAGAGGTCTTTGTGGCGGATCATCCCGCAGCAGTGCGAGCTCTTTTTCCGCAGCGGATTCTGATTGACTCGCCCGATTTTCGTTATCGCCAGGGGTTGGTTGAGCAACTTTTCGAGTCGGGTCATCAGGTGGTTGCAGACGATCCTTCGGTTCTGCTGTTTGACGCCGATCCCTGGGGGCCGACACGGAAAGCGGATCTTCGCTCGCTCATCAATCGCTTTCTGCCGGTCGCCACAGAGGGCCAGGAATCACCCGAAACCTTAATCAAAGATCAGGGAACCCCAGCGTCTTGGCTGGCGGCGAGCGATGCGGTCGGCAGCGGGCGTTCGGCCTCTGATCGCCCCGGTCTTGGCGTGTTTCACGGTATCGGCGTGTGTGCAATGGCCAGCCTGATCCAGCCGCCGCTGGTCGAGGAACTTGGTCAGTACCGGGTCGAGAACATTTTTCCGAAATTGGGACCTGCCCTGATTCGGTTTCTTTCGCGATAACTGTTGCCGAAAATGCCGAAAACACCCGATCAGAGCTGCTGTAACAGGGATCTGGGGACCCCGATGTCGATCACATGGACCTCCCCCGTCCAGCGGGTGGCCGCAGGTTGATCGAAGCCGATTTTCCGGGCCACGAATGTGGCGGTGTGATCAGCCCGAATACAAACGTCGAGCGGTTGGCCGGAATCACAGTCCAGCC
>CAMBQP010000181.1 GCA_945869955.1 Schlesneria paludicola DSM 18645 | reverse complement strand
GTGATCGTGTGGTGATCGAGCTGTTTTTATCGCAAGGCACTTTTGAAAAGGGGGGACTGGATGCGGCGATCTGGACGGATCGGTCACAGTTCCGGATTGCCCTGTTCCTCTCGATCTTACCTGGAAAAATGGTTGTGGACGCGGATTACCCGGTTTGCACCGGGGGATCACGGCGTGGCGAGACCCGGAGACGGAAATTGCCGATATCGTCTGGAGGACCGTTGCTGATGAACCCTTGACGGCCCGTTGCACTGCCAGAACAATCCGTCTGAGTCGAGTGACTCGTTCGATTTTTATCAGTCTGCGGAAATTGTGTAGTATGAGCCCCATTACCTTGTCACCTGCCCTGCAAAACTTGAAGCCCTCGGCCACACTGGCAGCCGCTGCCAAGGCGAAAGAGCTCAAAGCCAAAGGGGTTAATGTCCTGGATTTCACGTTGGGTGAGCCTGACTTTATCACCCCTGCCAATATTCGTGACGCGGCCGTTGCCGCGATGAATGCCGGGCATACCCATTACACCCCTTCAGGTGGGATCCTCGAGTTGAAGCAAGCGGTCTGTGCCGCATATCAACGCGATTACGGGCTGCAGTTCAAGCCAAACCAAGTCTTGATTTCCAACGGTGCCAAACATTCGATTCATAATGTCCTGGCGTCACTCTGCGGTCCCGGCGACGAAGTGATCATCCCGGCTCCGTACTGGGTCAGTTACAGTGCGCTGGTCGAGTTGGCTGGGGCCATTCCGGTTTTGGTCAACACGACGGAAGCGAGCGGATTCTGCATGTCGGCAGCACAATTGCAGAATGCGATCACTCCGAAAACACGGATGTTGATGCTGAACAATCCTTCAAATCCAACCGGTTCGACGTATCCTGTCGCGCAGTTGGAGGCGTTGGCTCGGGTGGCCGTAGAACGAAACCTGTTGGTGCTGTCGGACGAAATCTACGAGAAGCTGATTTATCAAGGCTCGGAATTCCGCTGTTTTGCCAGTTTCGGACCGGATGTCGCCGCTCGAACCATCATCGTCAGTGGCGTCAGCAAAGCCTATGCGATGACCGGGTGGCGGATCGGCTGGACGATCGGTCCGGTGGAAGCGATCAAGGCGATGGATAACTTGCAGAGTCAAGAGACCTCGAATCCCTGTAGTATCAGTCAGTACGCCGCTGTCGAGGCACTCAATGGCCCGCAAGAGAGTGTTGAGGCGATGCGCGTCGAATTCGAAAAGCGTCGGAACTACGTGATGGAGCGAATGCGGCCATGGCGGTCCCGATACGGGATTACCTTTGCGGAACCGGGGGGAGCATTTTACGCCTTCTTCAATGTCAGTTCTTGCTTCAACCGTCCGCTGCTGGGGGGGATCCAAGCCAGTGATGCTTCCGAGTTTTGTAACGCACTGCTCGAACACGGGCATGTGGCACTAGTGACCGGGGATGCCTTCGGTGCACCAGGCTATGTTCGCCTTTCCTTCGCCACCAGCATTGAGCTACTCAAAGCGGGTTTGGATGCGATCGAACGATTCCTGGGGGACTGATCTCAATTTCCTCGCAAACTCGATCTCACAAAACGCGTGATTTTTCCCGAATTGGAGCCTACCGCGATGAATTCACCGAGCACAACCGCTGCGGGAAGTCGACTGGCGATGTTTTTGCTGGGGGCGACACTGGCCTTGGGGTTCACGTTGTCTGCCTACATCCTGTCTCATGCCGTCGTGCGGATGCGGCATGAGAACACGATCAAGGTGAAGGGGATCGCCGAAACGACAATCGAATCCGACTCGGCCCGCTGGAAGGCGATGTATACCGTGCGCAATCCAGTGCTTGCGCAGGGGTACGCCGAACTGGAAGCGAACCAGAAAATCGTTCAGGATTTTTTGAAAGAGGCCCAGGTGCCAAACGAAGAATGTACTTATTCTTCGGTCACGATGCGAATTGAAAACAAACGCGATCCGCACGGAATGGTCACGAACGAAATCGATTCGTATATTTTGACTCAGACAGTTGAAATTGAGTCAAAAGAAGTTCAGCGAGTTGACCAAATCTCGAAAACGATTACCCGTCTGATCAAGCAAGGAATTGAAATCGAATCGTTTCCACCGCAGTACATCAGCCTGTCGGTCGAAAAAATCAAACTCGATCTGCTCGCCAAGGCGACTCAGAATGCTTACGAACGAGCCACCACCTTAGCCCAAAACAGCAAAGGAAAAGTGGGAGCCTTAAGTTCGGCATCGCAAGGGGTCTTCCAGATCACTCCGGTCGATTCGACCCAGGTGACCGATTACGGTTCTTATGACACGACCACGATCAAAAAGAATGTCAAAGGGGTCGTGACGTTGGAATTTCAGATTGAGAAATAGAGCACGCAGGCCAGACGAGGATCTCTCCCTTGGCACCAATGAGGGTGCGAGCGGGTTTTGGTCATGGGTTCGGCTTGAGATCCAACAGTCGTTCAACATCGCTTCGAGCGGCTGACGACAACCCGGGCCAGGCTTGCATTAATTTTATCAGCTGCGGATCGGTGACCATCGGCGATGGGGACGTGATTTTTTCGAGCTCAAGATGAATTGCCTTCAGTTCGTTTTGAATCTGATCGAGATCAACCTCCTGGCGTTCTTCGGCTGGATTCAGAATCCAGGAAGTGACCGAACCGCTGAGGGTTCCGAAGAGGCCCACGCCACCAATCATCAAAAAGCTGGCGATAATCCGGCCGATCGTGGTCACGGGAAATTTGTCTCCGTAGCCGACTGTGGTCATCGTGGTCAAAGCCCACCACAGGGCGTCGGAAGGGGTTTTGATGTTGGATTCTTCTAACGGTTGTTCGACCTGCAAGATCGCCACGCTGGACAGGACCAACAGCAAGAGCGAAACAAACACCACGGCGAGAATCGCACCGTCGGCTCGATGATTTCGCAGGTACTTGGCCAGGATTCTTGCCACGCGAATGCCCCGCAGGATGCGTAAGATCCGAATCACGCGTACGATTCGACCTGCTCGAAAAATATCAATCGCGGGAATGCTCGAAATCAGATCGATCCAGCCCCAAGTGACGAAAAATTTCCATTTTTGAGGGGCTTGAATCAACCGGATCAGAAAGTCGATTAAAAAAATTCCACAAACCAGGTTGTCAAAGGCGTCCAGAATGGCGAGGTCGTCTGAACGTAAGGTCAAAAATGTTCGAAATGCCAAGGCGAACAGCGAGTATCCGCACATCAGCAACATGAACAATTCATAAGGCTGAAGCTCGGCTTCGTTTACTGTTTGCAGTTGCTTGGAATTGGGATCCATCTGTACGTCCCTTCAACCCTGTTTGAAGCCTGTCGCCCTGATCTGACGCGAAAACGATCGTCGGGCAGCGGGGTTCTACTAACGAACCTCCCTTCCCGGCAAGACGAACCTTTCCCGCAAGGTCCAATACAGTCGGTTGAAAAACGGGGACTGGGTGCGACCGAAATCAAAAATCCACACAAATGATATGTCGTGCGAGGTGCCTGTTCCCCTTTTTCATGTCCCTCTTTTTCAACAGACTGCTATCCCAACAACTCGGTGCAGAATGGCAGGTACGACCTACTTCACGGAAAAAATGAGGCGACCGCAGCGACCGGGAACGCCCCCCAATGGGGGTCTCGGTTGCAGACTGGTGCGTAACCATTCATGCTGTGGCTTCGAGGACTGAGGTGAACCGACCAGAAACGTGAATTTTAAGGAATCTGAGTGTGAGTGACGTACTTGCTGGCAAAGTCGCATTGGTAACCGGGGCGGGACGCGGTTTGGGGCGGGCGTTTGCCGAAAAACTCGCCGCGATGGGATGCGCGGTCGGGATTCACGGGATGCGAGAAAATGGTCCTGCCGAGTTTGGTGAAGGGACGACACTCACCGACACCGCACGCGAAATCGGCGAAACCTACGGGGTAAAGACCATCCGCGTGTTGGGAGACCTGACGAAGAACGAGGAAGTCGAACGAGTCGTTCGTGAAGTGACACAAGGCTTGGGCTCGATCTCGATTCTGGTTCATAACGCAGGGGGCGATATTGCCGCAGCGGGTGGAAAGCCGAATCCGAATGACGCAGTGAACATCAAGGAAATCGATGTCCGGGCCGTCCTCGACCGAAATCTCATCAGCACCATCTTTACCTGTCAGCATGTCGCTCGCGGGATGGTGGAACAGCGGTGGGGACGGATTGTGACAATCAGCTCGATCTCGGCATTCAAAGGAACGGAAACCAGCTGCATCTATTCGACCGCCAAAGCCGCGGTGGTCGAGTATACCCGTTGTCTGGCGACTGGACTGCGTCAGTATAATATTACTGCGAACTCACTCGCACCCGGCGATACGCGAACGGGACGATTCCTGGGGACACGAACTGTTGCCGAAGAACGGTTGGTGACCGATGGAACGCTGGATCGGATCGGCCTGGTGGACGAAGTGGCTCGTGTCGTCGAACTCTTCGTCGGACCGATGGGTGATTTTATCACCGGTCAGGCATTACGCGTCGACGGCGGAAGTCAGTGCTGGCCATCCTGATCACGGACCACCGCCCCTGCAAAAACAGGACTGGTGCTGAGATTCGGGTCAGATCGTTTTTTCCTGGAACCTCGTTTTTTTCTACGATGAAGTGTGAATGACATGTTGAATCTTTCTCAGCGAATCAGTTTTTCTGGGCTTATTCTGAGTGGCTTCTGGGTCGTCAGCGGGTGTGCCCCATCCGCTACCAAGGACGAGGCTCCCATCCCGATTGCGAAAGCCGAGCCACTCGGAGCAACCGACTCCAAAGAATCTTCGAAGACGATTCAGCAGCCGACAGAAAAACTGATTGGTGGCATGAAGTTCGAGATCCCCGCCGGTTGGGAAGAAAAAACTCTGTCCAGTAGCATGATTTTGGGTGAGTTCACCCTCCCCGGCGAAGCCGGCCCAGGACGCCTGACACTCTCGACCGCGGGAGGTGGAACATCGGCCAATATGGATCGTTGGCGAGGCCAGTTTCAGCCTGGTCCCAACGATCCCGCACCGCAGGAAACCCAGATCACGGCGTCAGGAAAAGCCGTGACGCTGCTCGAAGTACATGGAACCTTTTCGGATTCGTTTGGTGGTGGTGGACCAAAGCAAAACTGGCAACTGCTGGGAGTCGCCATTCCGATTGATCCAGAACACAATTACTTCGTGAAATTGACCGGCCCCAAAGAGACTGTCACCTCACGCCGGGATGAGTTCCTCAAATTCGTCGAATCGGCGCGATTCGAAAAATAGACCAACCGACGGACATCATCGCGACAGGTCGGAATCGCCAACCCGGATATCCAGCGATGCTCAACGGGCGGGCGACGCACCCGTCGGAATGGCCAGCCTGCACCCGCTGCGATGCCCCACGCGCAAGCGACTCACCCTTTGGAATGGCCAGCCCGCACCCGCTGCTGTGCCCCAACGCGCGAGCGACTCACCATTCTCAACCCATCGTCATCGCGCATTAAAAAGAATCGGAGGGGACGAATTGGGGTAGGGAGTATTGGGTTTCGATGACGGCTTGAGTGAAGAGTTCTTTGAGGAGTTTCTTGGGGCGGTTTTTGTTTTGTTCTTCGGTGAGGAGGTTGCGGATTTCGTCCTGGACTTCTTCGAAGGGTTGGCGACCTGCCTCTTTACGATCGAGAACGCGAACGACGGACAAGGCTTCGCGTCCTTCGTGGATTTCGCTTAGCTGTTTGGTGGGGATGGTGAAGAGTTTTCGTTCGAGTTTTTCGTCGGCTAAGTTGCCGGCTTCCATCCAGTCCCAGGCTCCCCCCTCTTTGGCGGTCAGGCCGTCTGAGTATTTCCGGGCGACTGTGTCAAACGGGGTCCCTTGGTTCAGTTCCTCGATGGCTTGTTCGAGTTTATTTCGGGCGGCGGATTTGTTCACTGCGGGGGTGATGGCGACTTGGATTTGTTGCCACTTGACCTTTGGGGTGACGGCAAACTTGTCGGAATGGTCGTGATAGTAGGCAAGCAGATCGGGGCGTTCGATCGGGTCTGGTTTTTCGGATTTGGCGACAAGGAATTCGATCGAGAGACGTTCCAGGGCGAAGTTATCCTTGACGTTTTGTAACGTCGTTCCCTTTTTGTTCAGCTCTAATTCAAGTTCGGTTTTGTTGGTGACGTTGAGGTCATTTTTCAGCCGTTCGGTTTCTTTCTCGAACAGCTGATCGATATGACCGTTCATCATTTTCATTTGGTCCGGTTTCAGACTCCCCTTCATCCGTTCGACGAGCAATTTCTTTTGGATGTGGGTGGCGATGTCCCGTTGAATTAACATCTGACGAAACTTAACGAAGTTGTCGGGGGTTGGAATCGGTTGGCCGGGGGGAAGTTTCTTGGGGTCGCTCGCCAATAACTGCATCTGATCACGAACACTGATCAGGTAGCTGGCATACCGGTCCAAGACATCACCATTCAGAATCGGTGCCCCGTTGACGGTGGCGGCGACTTGTGAGTTAAAAATGGTGGTGTCATCGATCCAGTTTTTCCAGGGATTTTTCTCGAGTGAGGCTTGGACGAGCATGATATCCGATCCGTCGTTTTCCTTGAGCGTTGAATCGGTATCGCTATTGTCGGCATATTGAGTTTCGGAGTTTTCCGAGGCGACTCGTTCGACGCGACGAGGTGCCTGCACCATGACGGGATTATCGTGCTTTTTCTGCTGCAGTCCGTTGCAGCCAGTCAGTTCCGCACAGGCGAGGATGACGAGGCAGAGCAGTCCCGAGCGCAGGATGCTGACAAAGTCCTGGAGGTTCCCCTTCGCCGGCAGCCTGTGGAAACAGCGGTGGCGACTCCATTGAGTCCTGGTCGACTCTGGGACAATTCGCGATTTCAAGGTGGCTATCCCCCTATGATTGGGCGGGTTTTTCGACCGGCGCGAGACGGGAGCGGAATTGGATATGATGAGCGGAAGCGATTGGGTTTGTAGTCGGAGATCGGTTTTTGTAGCAAGATCGATTCGCTGACAATCTGGAAGCTCGTCTGAAGCTCGTCTTGTTCGGTCGAAGTCAGACCGCTAATCTCTGCTAAAAGGCCGCAAAGTGACCGCTGATTTGTGCCGTCACGTGGTCAGCCAATTCCTTGGAAAGGGAGGTATTCGACTCTGATGATCAAGAATCTGATTGCGACCTGTGCCATGATTACCGTCCTGCTCAGTCAGGCGGTTTCCGCTCAAGAACTGACACTCGGCTCGAAAGCCCCGAAGCTGGAACTGAAAAAGTTCATCAAGGGTGAAGAAGTCAAAAGTTTCGAGAAGGGGAAAATCTACGTCATCGAACTTTGGGCGACATGGTGTGGCCCCTGCCGGACCACGATTCCGCATCTGACCGAACTGCAGAAAAAGTTCAAGGATGTCACAATCATCGGCGTGGCGATCATGGAAGAAGACCAGAGTCTCGTCCCCGAGTTTGTGGAAGAGATGGGGGATAAAATGAATTACCGGGTCGCAATCGATCTGGTCGCCGAGGATGCCGATCCAAACGAAGGAAAGATCGTCACGAACTGGATGAATCCGGCCGAGCAGCAAGGAATTCCGACCGCTTTCATTATTAATGGTGAGAGTAAAATTGCGTGGATTGGGCATCCGGGCGAGATGGAAGAGCCGCTGGAAAAGATTGTCGAGGGAAAATGGGACCTGGTCGCCGAGGCCAAAAAACTGGCGGATGCCAAGGCGATCGAGAAAAAAATGCGGGCCACCTTCGGTCGCTTGCAACAGCTATTTAAGCAATTCAGCGACGATGGTGATCCCAAAGAACTGCTGACCGAACTGGATACCGCGACAACTGAGATGCCCGACAAGACCGACATCTTCCAACTGTTCCGGTTTCAGGTTCTCTCGCTAGCCAAGGGGAGTGCCGATGAGGCGGTCGAACTGGGGACGAAGATCGTCGAGTCTGACAAGGGTGAGGATGCGATGCTGCTCAACAACATCGCCTGGTTCATCGTGGATCCCAGCCGCGAAACCAAAGCGGACCCCAAGCTGATGAAGCTGGCGCTAAAAGTGGCAATCAAAGCCGACAAGCTCGCCGAAGGAGAAGACCCCTCGATCGCGGATACGCTGGCCAAAGCCTACTTTGATAATGGCAATCTTGAAAATGCGGTCAAGACACAGGAACGCGTGATCCAGCTGGCGGAAGGGACCCGAATGGCTGCGGACCCCGGTTTGAAAAAGCGTTTACGCCAATACAAAAAAGCACTGGAAGCGGCTGCAGCAAAAGAGGCTGAAGGAGCCGAGAAAGCCCCCAAAAAATAATCGCTGCCGTCCCCTGCTCTGCTTGGCGATTTTCTCATGTGGTAGTAGGCAGTCGCTATTAGATAGTAAAAATTAACCCGAAAGCAGCTCGTCACCATCAATTGGTCACGAGCTGTTTTCGATTTCCGTGGAAAAAATGGTTCGACGATTAAGCAGTGCGCGGCGATCAAGACTCGATTGATCCAATCAAAGCGAACTTGGCGAGGTGTCGGGCATCACGATTCCGTGAGATGCTACCGCACGCAGTTGGTTTGTCGTTGAATAGAATTTAAGATTGGCCTTCGGCACCACGAATCAAACGAATAACGCGAATCAGAGAAAATCAAATGCAGTAAGAAGTAAGAGTCAGAGAAATCTGCGGCGTGGCTTTTATTTATTTAATAGTTTAAAAACTTTGCGTCTTGGGTTGTGAGGTGATCTACAACTCGGCTCCAGGATTCAATGAGTTTGTATGAACGCTTCTGGTGCGGCAGGGAGGACGAAGTCCGTAGAGACCGATTACCGAGGATACTTATGTCCGTGTCTCTGAAAAAACGGGTGTCCGATTGGTTTCCATGTCACTCTTCGCTCGGTGGACTCATGCGTGACAAAGAATCAACTCTGCGGCTTTCTCGGCAATCATATAGGTCGAGGCACAGGTGTTTCCATTGGGAAGCTCGGGCATTACGGACGCGTCAACGATGCGAAGCTGGTCAATCCCGTGCAGTCGTAAGTGGGTGTCGACAACCGAGAGTCTGTCGGTTCCCATACGACACGTACTACTGAGGTGATAACACGTTTCCGCTACGGAGCGGCAATAAGCGGCGAGTTGTTCATCGGATTGCAGGTCGTGGCCCGGAAGAATTTCTCGACCGATCCCAAATTTTCTCAGTTTCGAGGTGGCCCCGATCTCGCGAGTGCGGCGAACCCCCGCAACGGCTGCACGCAGATCTGCAGGGTCTGAGAGAGAGTTGAGATTGATCTGTGGGGGGGCTGCTGGGTCTGCAGAAGTAAGAGTCACTCGGCCACGACTGTGCGTCCGCATCAGGCAGAACTGCAGGTCGACAACTCCCGGATACAAGTGCGATTGAAAGTGTGTCACGAATTGGAGATCCGGTATCGACTGGCTCGGGTCCGAACGAACGAGTCCCCCTGATTCACAGCAGTTCGATGTCAGGACACCACGTCTGAGTAGCCCGAATTGGATGAGTGCTTTCGGCCAGTTCAGCAGATCGCCGGGCGAACGTCGACGGGATTCCATCAGGACTGGTACGCGGACGTGGTCCTGCAGGTTGGCCCCCACTCCTGGAAGATCGTGTAGACAGGTGATGCCGTGGCGTTCGAGTTCACTGGCGGGGCCGATTCCGGACAACATCAGAATTTGGGGGGAATTCAAGGCTCCCGCCGACAGGACCACTTCCCTGCGGGCATTGATCCGAGTCATCTGGCGATGTTCATCGACAAACTCGACACCAATCACCCGCTGATTCTCGACGACGAGACGATGAACGGTTGCCTTCAGGACCACGTGAAGATTGGAGCGACTACGGGCGGGGGCGAGATAGGCGGTCGCAGCCCCCGAGCGGAGGCCGTAACGCTGCATCACATCAAAGAAACCGGCCCCTTCTGGTGCCGGCCCGTTAAAATCTGCCGTCAACGGAATACCGCTTTCGACACAGGCTTCGACAAAAGCGGTCGAGAATGGGGCGCGATGTCGGGGGCGAGAAACATGAATTGGTCCACGATCGCCATGAAACTCGGACGCCCCCCCATGGTGATGTTCTGATTTGCGAAAGCTGGGAAGCACCTCCGCAAACGACCAGCCTGCGTTTCCCAGTTCGGCCCAGCGATCATAGGCTGCCGGGGTACCGCGAACATACATCATAGCGTTGATCGATGAGGATCCCCCCAGGATTTTTCCCATGGGGAGCGACAGGCGACGATGTGCCAAATGGTCTTGCTGACTGGTGAGGTATTTCCACGAACGGTGGACCATTTGCCGCATGCCGACCAGGGGGACCGAGAGGATCTGCGGATAGCCCCCTCCCGCTTCAATCAAAAGCACTGTCAAATCGGATCGCTCGGAAAGTCGCGCGGCCAGCACACAGCCTGCGGCACCTCCACCAACAATCACATAATCAAATTCGCCCGTGGGCGGTTTTGGGCTCATCGACGTTCTCCCTCCCCGTTTGCTGGTCCTGTTAATACTGTCGGGGCTGTGCTTGGACGGCGAAATTGACAGCTCTCACTCAGCATTCCGGCGATGGTCGAGAGTTGTGCCAGCATCAGATACCAAGCCATCTTGACTGCGATCGTTCCATCATAATTTTGCCATGGTAACAGCGATAGCTGCACATAGTTCACGATTTTTTCATGGCGTCGGAATCGACTGTTAACGGCCGTAAGATGTCGTCGAAATTTGCGGGCCCCACGACCATAATGAAAGTGTTGTCGCAGGAATTGACGAGTTGTCAGGGGGTGATAATGTAAGACTTGCGCCTGAGTGGCGAAGTGGAGGGTGTGTCCCGCTTCCTGCCACCGGGCACAGAGGTCGCGATCTTCTCCACCGGCAATGCGCCACGTTTTTTCGAGCCCACCGACTTGCAGCAAGGTGGCGCGGGGACCGGCGAAATTACAGGTTGGGCCGAAGCTCACCCCTCCTTCATCGTCCGCGCCGCTTTGAACCAGCCAATTCACGATCAACTGGGTCGTCTCGGCCCGAAGATCTTTTTGTAACCCATTCAGCGTCGGTCCGATGATGGCACTGCCGGGGTGACGCTGCAGCGCCATCAACAGGCTTTCCAGCCAGCCGGGACTTGGCCGACAATCGTCATCCGTGAATGCGAGAAATTGTCCCTGGGCCGATTCAATTCCTGCCTGTCGAGCGTTCGCACATCCCCCGTTAGGCTGCCTCAGCAAGCGGATTTGCAGTCGATCTCGCAGCGGTCCGATGACGGCATCCAGCGGCTCGAGTCCCCCATCATCGACGATAATCACTTCGAAGTCGTTTAAGGGGAATCGCTGCAGAGTAAGCGATTCCAGCAGTCCACGAATTTGGTCTGGGCGATTGTACGTCGGCACGATCACCGAGAAGATCAGCGGATGTGTTCCTGGACCGGCTGACTGATTCATTTCGTCGACGGGGCTTTTGGTCATGGCCAACGACGGCTGCGGTGCGGGGATCGTCACTGAGGTGCGGAGTTCGCGCGAACGGATGGCAGCACAGACCGCTTGTGTGGTTCGTAAACCGTCTTCAATCGAAGGCCGCAGGGCCTTGCTGCCTCGAATCGCGTCCACAAACGCCGACCAGGCGTGGAAATAAGAAAGATGGTAGTCCCCACCACCACGCATAATATTCAGCCCCCCCGGTAGTCGGCAGAGGAAGTTCCAGAGGTCGCGTAATCGATAATTGG
The DNA here is from genome assembly GCA_945869955.1 of Schlesneria paludicola DSM 18645. Classification (GTDB taxonomy): domain Bacteria; phylum Planctomycetota; class Planctomycetia; order Planctomycetales; family Planctomycetaceae; genus Schlesneria; species Schlesneria paludicola_B. The sequence continues at coordinate 736 of CAMBQP010000181.1, read as the reverse complement.
GTGAGCCGGGGCGTTGGCGAATGGAACGCTGGTAAAATCCTTCAAACTTCAAGCCATCGATGGTCAGGATGGCGGCACTCCCCGATACGACAATTTGAATTTCGTGCGGGCTCCGTTCCGAAAATTCGCCGCTGACGATCACACCATTACTATTCCGGGCACTGATCGAGGCATTTTCATCCTCTCGCAGATCGTCATTGCTGATTGCAAAGATCTCGGAAATTTCGCTGTCGAGCAGGAACCGCAGCAGGTCGAGATGGTGCGAGGCGATTTCGACGAGGGACCCACCGCCACTCGCACGACAGGTTTTCCACGCGGCAATCTGCTGATCCGAGCGTGGGCCGTGCCAGATCACACGGGCCGATTCAATCCGCCCTAACTCACCGCGCTGAATCACGCGACGGGCCCGGCTGAATAGCCGATGGAATCGCATATGCATGCCGGGCATCAAGACCGTGGAAGCATTGGTCGCTTCACGCACCATTCGCAAGCCATCTTCTTCGTTGAGGGCCGGGGGGAAATCGACCCAGACGTGCTTGCCAGCGCGCAGGGCGGAGATCACCAGGTCGGCATGCGTTGCGGGTGGCGTACAGATCGCGACCGCATCGAGTCCGGGTGTTTGCAAGAGCTCTTCCATCGTCGCGCAAGTCAGCGGAATGGCAAATGCAGTGGCCACTTCACGACAGCGGGCCTGATCCACGTCCGCCACCACGACAACTTTAACCCCTTTGATCAT
>CAMBQP010000180.1 GCA_945869955.1 Schlesneria paludicola DSM 18645 | reverse complement strand
CCAGAAACGCTTGCCCGTAACCAGATCCTTTAATCCATCTCCATCCATATCAATCAGATCGATCGCATGCAGCTGCGAGAACTTCAAACCATAACGATTTTCTTTCGGTTCACTCCCCATAATCAGGTGCTGGCGGAACTTGATCTCGCCCCCTTCGCGATACTGTTCAAACCAGGCTAACCCATAACCATGCGCCTGCAGACTGGTAATCACGTCGTTGAGACCGTCACCGTTGACATCATAGGCATACATCTGAGCACCACCACCACCAAACGCCGCCGGATGAAATTTCCACTCCGGATCCCCCACGATCGATTCCGGGTGCTCCCACCAGCCATTCGCCACAAACAGATCGGTTCGTCCGTCACCATTCACATCACCGGCACCAAGTCCGTGTGTAAACCGCTGCCAGTCCCCCGGGGCCGAAACTTTGTGAAACGCCCAGGGTTTTGTCGGAGCAGACCAGTCCACCGTAGCAAACCCCACAAACCCCTTGGTTCCGCCCCCCTCAATCGGCAGCGTGGCCCCACTGACAATTTCCGGCTTGCCATCACCGGTCATATCCAGCCATTGAGGAGACTCGTTGTCGACCGTATTGAAGACCACATGAGCCGCCCAATGCTGCTTAACTCCACGAGGATTCTCGTACCATGTCGCCTGGGCACCCGGAAAACCATAGACCAATACATCGGTCCAACCATCGCCGTTCAGGTCGTGTGTAAACGTAAAAAAATTGTCGGAATAGGCGTTGTTTTTGCCGAGGGCTCCTTCGAAACCAGAAATACTGGTTTCAGATCCGTCAGCATTCTTCAACTTAAACGTCTGTTTTGCCGGATAGACCTCGGCCCGCTCTTTAAATTCGGGTCCTGCGTACCAGTAGGGGCCGCTGACCACATCCATTTTGCCATCACGATTAAAGTCACCGACGGCGGCCCCTTCACCCCAAAACTGATCGTTGAGCTGCAATTTTTTAAACGTATGCAGCAGATAATCTTCCGCCAGAATTGTTTGGGAACACAGCAACAACAGCGTGATCGCCAACGCCTGACTCCGAGAATTCATCATGGACAACCTTCCCAACGAGTAAAACCGGATCGAATAAAAAAAGAATACCCCGCAGCGCACCAGAATGAAACCAAACCGATGAATGACCGTGCGGTTCATCGAAAAGACCGTCCAGAGGAAGCCCCCTCAACCCACCCTTCCTTCGCAGTGCCAGGGCTTCTCTTCGTCATGGAATTTTGGAAGGGAACTCATTCCGTTCTGCGAACACGGTACGCTGCCACAGTCAAGCCACTTCGGTCTCACGTTTCATCACCATCCCTTCAATCGTTTCGATGACGCGGTTCGCTTGCTGAAGTCGCATCAGTGATTGCCATGAGACTTCCAATTGATGGAAACGGAACTCTCGTGAATTCTCCATTCGGCTGCAGTTGCATGCGAAAGAATGCGTTGTAATCGGGGGCAATTCCTAATTCGTTGGAAATGCAAATCTCTTGAATCGCTGCACTCATTCCAGGTGACAGGTTTGGAAAGCATTGGCGTCTGCGAGAATCATCGATGGCAATCCGATGAATCTTCTCGAACTGCATGCGCTTGAAGTGACTGGCTGAACAGATCCCTGGATTTCTCTGGACCCACTCCCGTTGAGATAAAAGACGTTCAAGATTGGGTTTCTCGGGTTGTGCTGCGACCAGTGTGAGCGGTCGGTACCAGGCAAGAAAGTCGAACACGCGACCGGCATCAATAATCAGTAAGGCGCCCCATCCATCCCCTTTCCAACCCGAAGCCTCACTCCACGCATTTTCCTGAAAAAAGGGGTTGATCCCCTCGCCCCGGCAAGTGGGATAGACCAAAAGATCGCCAACATCCATCAGTAATGGCTGCGGTTGTTTCAATGTTTTACGGATCTTGAATTCGCCCGAAGGGCTGACCAGTCTTACTCGCAGTTCCTCCAGGGTTTTTCTCCGTTTGATCAGGCTGACTGCAGGCATTCCCAGGGTTTCATGGATCGAGATGTCTTGCCCAGAATCAATGATCGTTAAGGCCGTTTCGCGGATTTGATCAGAGACCATGTTTTGCTGCGAAAACTGGTCGGCGAGCACCAGCCAAAAAATCGTATGCTCAGGATCCTCGGGGTTGTTGGCGATGTCGGGAACAATTTCGCACAGGATTTCGACCAAACGATTTACCTCAAACGGCAAGCGTATCACTCCCGCAACCGTGCTACGCAGATCCGCAGCAAAGTCGCCGGAATACAATCCTGCTCCCCAAACGCCCATGGTCATTGTTCGTCGACTTGTCGTGGCGATGGAATGATTCAGGAATTTCGCCGCAGGAATCCGCCCGAGGAGGTTTATTGCGAGCTCTCGAGATAATTCTTTAACTGCTCAACGTATTCGACCGGAATCTCGACGGATTCGAGTTTGGCATCGGCAGGGATGATGCAGTAGGCCGTTTTCATTTCGCCAGTGGCTAACAGCTTTTTACCTCGATAGAGTTCATAACTCGTCGTGAGCGATCGAGAGGTTAATCGCAGCACACTCACCCGAATTTCAACCAAATCCTCGTAGAAGGCGGGGGATTTGAACGAGCAACTGGCATTCACCCGCGGCCAGCCGAAAACCGTACCGTCCGGCTGCGTCCCGTGAATCTTCAAACCCAATGAACGAAAAAAGGCATGCTCTGCCTGTTCCATGAAGCGATAGTAATTGGCGAAATGAACGATCCCCGCCAGGTCGGTCTCGAAAAATTCGACTCGATGCTCATAAGAAAATTTTGCGATCATCGTCTGAGACTCCCCCCCTCTGCTTCCAGGTCACAACAACACAAGACCATTGGACAACACGATTTCTCGTCCAATCACCTGACGGGCCGCAGCCGGTTTTTTGCTTAAACTGCGGCACGCGAAGCAACGGGCCCACGTGCCGTGATCGCCTCGTCTATTTTCTGAATCTGAGCCGCAGTCAATCGCCACGTCAGCGCTGCGGCATTCTCACGAATCTGTTCCGGTCGCTTGGCACCGCATAACGCGACCGTGATTCCGGGGCGCTGAATCGTCCAATTGAGGACTAACTGAGCCAATGTCGTTTGACATTCCGCTGCGATCGGCCTGAGTTGGTCGAGAAAATCCTGATTCTTGTGCCACTCGTCCCCCGAAAACATGGGGTATTTGGGACGACCATCCTTGGGGTCAAACTGGTGATTCCGCTGAAGTTTTCCGGCCAGCAACCCCTTCATCAATGGCCAGTAAATCATCGCCGAGACCTGCTCTGCCATACACCACGGTAACTGCGAAGCCTCGATCTCTCGTTGCAACATATTGTAATGCGGCTGAAACGCCGAAATTGGACAGACCGAATGAAACTCGATCAACTGATCCAAGCGAAAATTCGAGACCCCCACACTCCGGACCTTGCCAGAATCCAAGAGCATTTTGAACGCGCCTGCAGATTCGACCAGCGGAGTCTTCGGATCGGGAGCATGCAGGTAATACAGATCGATCCAATCGGTCCCCAGCCGCTGCAGACTCTCTTCGCATTCGCGCAGGATTGTCTCGGGCCGCGCATCTTTCCCCTGGATCCGATTTTCGTAATGGATCCCCCCCTTGGTCGCAATTACCAACTGGTTGCGGCGACCCCTGATCGCCTGACCGATCATCCGCTCGCTTTCACCATCGTATCCGTAACAGTAAGCGGTATCAAAAAAATTGAGCCCGCTGTCGATGGCCGCATCGATCGTGGCCAGGCTTTGCGATTCGGAAACATCAATGCTCGTAATCCCGGCAATCGGCCAGCATCCCATCGCCAGCGGCGTCACCAGAATGCCCGTTCGTCCGATCTCGCGAAGCGGAAATGTCATCAAAATCATCCTGCGGTCAGGTGTCGAAGGGACTTATCCTGACTGGCACTAAAACTCTCGATCCAAAAAAATGGCCTTGGGCTGGAGTTGATTGATCCAGGCCAAGGCCACCAGTCTCCTCAAGAACGGCTCAATCGACTCGTGCCATTTGCTTGCACAATCCCTCTTCGTCAGCCTCATGGATGACGGTGCTTATGCTTTACTTTGCTTCGTCGGCAGGTTTCGCTTCGCCTGGCTTTTCAGTAACAACTTTCTCTTTCACCAAGGTCTTACGTCCCTGACGCAAGTTTTCGAAACTGTCACCGGAAATCACATAGTACCAATCGGCAAAACGACGATTCAGATCCTTCACCAGTTTCTCGCCTGCCTTGACCTTGTCGTCATAAGCCGCCAGATCGGATTCATACTTCTTGACTGCCGAATCATAGGCTGACAAGGCGGCTTCGTAGGCCTGCTTAAGATCGGGTTTTTCCGCCACATTTTCCGCAGTCACCGCATCCGCTGGCGTATCCAGATTCGCGGCGTCATTGACCGCTTCTTCGGGAGGTGCTTCGGGTTTCACCGGAGCTTCGGGTTTTGGCCCGATCCCTTCAGGGCTGAACTGGGCCTGAGCAAACAGATAACGACTCTTAATTTTCTTCGAACCTGGTTTTTCGTCGTCTGCTTTTTCGTCTGTGGTTTTCTCCACCGCTGCTGCCTCGTCCGGCTGCTTGATGAAGCCCGCTTCGACCTCGTCTTCACTTCCCGAAAAGACCGCACCGAAATGCAATTCGTAGGCAACCCCCTGATCGGTGATCGCGACCAAATCTCCTTCTTGGGAGACCATCGTCATCACCTTCCGTTCCGGATGGCGAAAGAAAAAGAAGCCAATATCTTCCATTTCGTTCCGGGTCCGTTCGTCGAGCGCGAGCCCCTGATCATCCTGCAGTCGCTTTTTCAATTTGTCGTTTTTCGGGCGAACACCGACAATTTTCAGATCATCCAAGGCTTGGACCAACTTCCGAACTTCGTCTTCATTGACCTCTTCAGTAGCCTCGTTGGAACCCTCAAGAGCCCATTTGTCCGACGCGGTGGCGCGAGTCAAGGCATTCGTCTCTTTGCCACTCATCCTGGCACCCTGTGGGGTACGCTCGATACTGTGCTTTTCGATGATGACCGTTCGCAACTTGGTTCCGTCCAGTTTCAGCAGATCCGGTTCAATCCAGTCCGCAAACTTGGTGGAAACCTCCAGACTGACCTTCGCCCGGTAAGTTTGCTCTTCAGTCGGCTTGCGGACATAGAACATCCCGTTTGCCCCTTTGACTTCCTTACCGATAATCAAATCGGCCAGCGTCGTGCCATCTTTACTTTCCTTCAGGATCAGTCGATTACCGACACCCTTGAAGTCCGTGACCGACTCGGCCAATGGATCCAACACGCCGAATTCAACGTGTTGATTCTTCCTCTGCCCAGCCAGCCCTTCACGCTTAATGCCGATAATCGAGGTTGCCGATTTTGCGAGGCGGTCTTTTCCGTCCACGGGATATCCGTTACGGGACGGAATCCGCCAAACTCCATCAGCCCCCTGCTCAACACCGAAGATCCGCACGGTGGCGGTCTCGTTGTTGTAGTTGACGACCTGCAAAAACTTGGCCGCGTCTGCATTCGTGAAATCGGGATAGAATTCTGAGCCGACCTGGCTGTACTCTTGGGGTGACTTGAGAACGTTGGACCCGACAAACTGTGCGGCCAGCAATGACAACGCAGCGCCAGCGACAAAAATCGACGTTCGCACGGTTTCGTTCATAACGAAGCTCCTGCGGGATAAAAACGGGAAGGAAAATTAGGCGTTGCTGGCACCATGGCCACCAACGAAACAAGATCATACGGGAAAATCAGGATCGACCCGCCACTCGTCGAGCAGGGGTGATATCCCGTTGTTCATTATTCTTACGGATCAACCACACCAACAGACCGAGCACGATCGCGGGAATGGGCGAGACCAGCAATGACCGAGTGTAGTAGCTTCGTTCGAGTTCACGCGTCCGTCGGTCCATATTCGCTTTACTCGCGTCGATCTTCTTTTCTTTGGTCTGATTGATGTTGACTTCGATCACTTCCAGTCGACGCGACTCTTCCTGCTGAGCCATCATCAATTCCTGCATTTTTCGGTCATCATCCAGCGTTTCGTCTTTCTTGATTTTCTCGACCTTTTCGGCCAGTCGTCCCTTCGCTTCTTGCAAGGCCTTCTTAGCCTCGTCAGCCGCTAACTTCCGCTGTTCGTTATCCGCGTTGTTGAAGTTTTTGGTCTGTTGTTCGACTGAGGTCAACGTTCTGACCTTCGGTCGACGGTTCCGCAGATCGATCATCGCCGTATCACCAGCCAGTTGATCCACCGCATTCAGAATGAAGACCACATTGTCGAGTTCCAGGTTGAATTGCTTGGTTTCCCGTAACTGGAAAAAGAAGTCCGACATGATGTCGGTGTCCGCAACATAGATCACGTTGATCTTTTCGTCGGTCGCCTCTTTTGTGGAAACAATCTGAGCGGCCAGCACATGCGCGGCATCGTCCGTCACCCGGCGGGGATTCGATTCAATGTTCATCCCGAACATGCTGCTCTTCACCAGATCATCCCACTGCAGCACCCCCGAATTTCGACCGGTGAGGAGCAGCGGACGGAACTCCAACTTCTTCTCTTTCCCTTCCCGCAGCTTCCGCTCGCGGATCGATCCCGAAAAGAACAACATCACTTCCTGGAGACTGCGTGTCACCGGACTGTCAGGGTCAAACGACTTGGCATTTCCACTTTGAGTACTCACCGAAATGATCTCTTCCCGCAGCAGTTTCTCGTACTCGGGATGCAGATAGAGCGAAGTATTGTCCCAGACAATTTCATCAAAGTTCCATTCGATCCCCAGCAGATCCACCAAAGGTGTCGCTTTCCCTCCGAATGCCTTCTGTTCGTTCGGCGCCCCCATACTCATCATCGGATTGCCCCCCGCCTTCGGCTTCGGTTGGCGTGGTGCCAGTTGAGGATTCGTCGCAGGGAGCGGATCGTCCAGAATCAATACCGCTTTGCCCCGCTGAACATAAGCGACCAGATTGTTCAGTTCATTCGCACCGAGCGACGATGGCAGAACGGAAATCAACACATCATATTTCGACTCATCAATCGGGGCTGCTGCCGAGACACTCTCGACGATGTACGACTTCTTCAACTCGGCCACAATCCGCCACTCGGGTGACTGACGGAAAGTCCCCATATCAAAGCCACCCGTCAGCTTCGCGTCACTTTCAAGAATCCCGATCGTTTTTCGTTTTTCGTTGGCGGCGGTCTGGATCGAACGAGTCAATTCATATTCAACCGGTGTCCCTTTACCAAAGTGAGGAATCACCACTTCGTTTGCACCACTGTTGATCACCGCCCCCATCACCACCTTTTCAACCAGCATTCGTCCTTCACGTTCAAACTGAACGTCGCGAGTCTCGATACCGTATTGCTTGGCTTCGTCCGCCTGTTCGCTCGACGGATCAACCTCAACCACGCGGACAGTCACATTTGACGTATTCTGCCGATATTGTCCCAGCAACCCCAGCAGGGTGCTCTTCACCGTCACATAATCACGAGGAGGATTCTTGCTGACAAAGGCCTGAATCGTTACCGGGCGTTCGCTCTTCAGATCCTTCAGCACCGCTTTCGTGGTGGGACTGAACGAGTAGAGCTTTTCCGAGGTCAAGTCTGATCGGAAACCAAACCGCGACAACACCACGCCGACACCAAACAACATCAAAAACAGCGAGACCGCACGAACCAGGTACTGGAGACCCATGTTCGTCCCCTTGACTCCACCACTCCAGTGCCGAGCCCCAATCAGGACATAGTTCAGATACAGCATCACAGCGGTCAATCCGCCGAAATAAAACAAACCCTGTGAGGGGATCAATCCCATTCCAAAGGGCTTGAACTGACTCGACAGCCCCAATCCTTCAATCGCAGCTTCCGGCAATGCCGATTTGAATAGAAATCCCAAGCGTCCCGCAAAGACCGGAATCGCACAAATCGCTGACCCCAGCACGAACGCGACAGTGGCGTTGCTGGTGAGCTGCGACGCCACCATCCCTGCGGCCAGCAAGGCACAACCTGCGAGCCAGTAGCCCAGATAAGTCGTCAGGATCAAACCCGGATCAGGCGATCCAATCCAGCTCAGAATCAGTACGTTGGTGAGCGAAAAGCCGAGCGCCACCGTATAAACCGCCACCACGGCCAAGTACTTGCCGAGCAACACTTCCAGGTTCGAGACCGGCAGCGTGAACAGCAGTTCTTCCGTCCCGAGCTTCCGCTCTTCAGACCAGATCCCCATGGTGATCGCCGGAATGATGAACAGTAATAGTTGTGGAAACCATTCGTTCAATTGATCCAGACTGGCCACATTGTTCGCGAAGAACTTTTCCTGGAACGCCGCAAAGGCCCCCAGAAAGACGAACACCACGATAAAAAGATAACCGATAACTCCAGAGAAATAACTCCAGAAGTTACGTTTGAAGACCGCGAGGACAACATGCGAACGCATCTGTGAGCGATCCCTGTCGATTTGAGAAACACTTGCAGGTTCATTCGAGGCAGACATCTGTCAGTCCACCACGACATCGAGGCAACGCACCCCGATACGACTCTTACCCAGAAACTCTCTTACGTTAGAAAATTTCCGCTTCAGAAACTCTCAACATCCGAAAACTCTCAACATCCAAAAAACTCTCAGCAACTCGACCCTCAGGCCGAAGCCCCAGTTAGTTTGCGGAAACGCTGATCCATCCCCTGGCCACCCTGTTCGAGTGCATCGACCGGCCCGTCCAGCACGATGCGGCCATCATTGATCAAAATCACGCGATTACAAACCGCTTTGACTTCCGAAAGAATGTGCGTCGACAGCAGAATCGTCTTGGTCTTCGCCAAACTCAAAATCAGCTCACGCACATCGTGCGTCTGATTCGGATCCAAGCCGCTGGTCGGCTCATCCAGAATCAAGACCTGAGGATCATGCAGCAAGGCCTGGGCCATCCCGACTCGCTGACGAAACCCCTTGGAAAGCTTGCTGATCGGCTTGCCCCAAACCCCCTTCAATGAACACTTCTCGGCGACAAAGTCGAGACGTTCACTCAATCGACTGCTCGTCATTCCTCGGGCTTCCCCCAGAAATCGCAGGATCGAGGATGGGGTCATTTCCAGGTACAGCGGACCATTTTCCGGCAGGTAACCGAGAATTTCGGCCGCCTTGATCCGGTCCACCGCGACATCCATTCCGCCAATCTTGGCAGAACCGGAACTCGGTGCCAGAAACCCGGTCAGCAGCTTCATCGTTGTCGATTTTCCGGCACCGTTCGGCCCCAGAAACGCAGCGACTTGCCCGCGAGGAACCGAAAACGAAACATTTTGCGTCGCCGCAAAAGGCCCGTAAAATTTACTGAGGCCGATCGCCTCGATCATCGCACTATTCGAATTACTCGTGTTACTCATGCAGTCACGTCTCACTCTACGTGTGGTGACATTCAAAACCCGCCATTTCGGCAGAACAAATCCCATTTCCAAGATATCAGCAACCAGCGTTCCAGAACGATTTTTGGAACAGGAAGAAAACTCTCCCCCCCTCCACAAACCGTTCAGGCATCATTCCGCCAGCCCCTGATGCGAACCCGCAAACCGCTCATGTGTAATAGTGTGATGCCCGAAAGTCCAGCCACCACCCCGAAACATTGTCTTACGAGATCACATGCACCAGCATCATATCGTGACATTCCAGCTTCCAGTCCGAACTCCCAATTAAAACCAGTTTGCTGCCAGAATCAAGCATATTTCGGATCCGCCCCTGAGCTTCCACATACTCCAGCAATTCCCGCGGCGGCAGCGAAACGGCCGACGTTTCCAACGGAGTCACTCCCCAAAACAAACACATCCGCCGCGCCACTTCGGGGCGGTCGGTCAGACCGAGAATAGGAACATGCGGACGCTGTTTTGAGAGCGCCATGGCCGTTTTTCCACCCCGCGTGGCCGCAACAATCAGGTCGGCATTCAAATGAGCCGCCGCCGTTGCCGCCCCATGCGTCACCGCCTCGGTAATCGCGGTGGCTCGAGTGCGGGTGGTGCTGCGCGAGTCACTTTTGCTGAGTCGTGGTTCGAGCATTCGTTCCGCCTCCCGCGCAATCCGGCTCATCATCGCCACCGCTTCAACCGGATAATCCCCCGCTGCCGTTTCCCCGGAAAGCATCACGGCATCGGTCCCATCCAGCACCGCATTGAACACATCGCTCGCTTCCGCCCGCGTCGGCAACTCGCTCTTTTGCATCGAATCGAGCATCTGAGTCGCAGTAATCACGGGTGTCCGATGTTCATTACACAGGCGAATGATCTGCTTCTGCAGTCCCGGCACGCGAAAGACATCCGCTTCCACGCCGAGGTCACCCCGAGCCACCATCACCGCATCGGTTTCAATGACAATCTGTTCCAGATCCGCAATCGCTTCCGGTTTTTCAATTTTGGCCACAATCCAGGGGGGCGTTTTCGTCGGATGACCAGAAATCAACCGCTTGAGCAGCCGGATATCCTCCGAATTTCGCACGAAACTCAACCCGACATAATCCAGGCCATGATCCAGCACCCACTGCAAATCAGCCCGATCTTTATCGGTCACGCTGGGGGTACTCAGCACGGCCCCCGGCAGATTGACTCCCTGGCGACTCCGAATCAGCCCCGGCTGAACCACTTCGCAGATCACTTTCTGCTGCTTCAGATCCTGCTCGATCACTCGTAAAGAAACCGATCCGTCGGCCAGGACCACCCGATCCCCAACCCGCAGGTCGTCGATCAATTGCTTATAGGTACAGGTCAACTGGTCGAGTCGCCCTGGTTCGACTTTGCGAACAAATTCGATTTTCATGCCAAATCGACAGCGCAGGCCATCAGGAGGAAGTTCACCCAGGCGAATTTTGGGACCTGCCAGATCGGCGAGAATCGCAATCGGTTGCTTCAATTCGGCAGAAACCAACCGAATCCAGCCGACAACCTGTTGGAACCAGTCATAGGTTCCATGAGCAAAATTCAGGCGGAAAACATCAACCCCCGCCAGCACCAGTTCTTTCAATTTTTCCTGCGAAGCGGAGGCCGGCCCCACCGTGGCCACAATCTTGGTTTTGACGAGTGGTCCTTCCGCATATTTCTGCTGCCAGAGATCCATATCCGCTCAATCCTTCTGCAAAAAACAGGGTATTTTCGTTGGTTCACCCGGCATTCATCACCCGCCGGAATCTGAAGTGGTGCCATGTCGTGCAATAAAGTCGTGTTGTGTCGTGCTGTCAGGTGCTCTCGCCACCAATTCCTCATCGGGATCAAGCCCCACATCGGACGACCGATCCCGACAGCCGATTGTAGCAAATTCGGTATAAAAACGACTCCCCAGCTGGAGGAATGGAACCGGCGAGTCGTCACAAACAGTCAGGAACGCAAGGAATCACCGGTAGGAATTCACGTATTGCAGTCGGGCGAAGGAAACGGACCAATCAAAAAACGAATCCAATCGCAATCCAACCGGTGAGTTGCAGCCGACCCGCCCAATGGAACTCGACGAGACGAAGACGCCACAAGCAATTCAATGCAAAAAGAGATTTAACGCAAAGACGCAGTGACGCGAGGACGCGAAGTAGAAAGAGGAGGAAAAAGGGGAAGGGGAAGAAAAGCGGGAAGGACAAAGATTCGCTATTTTCACGTTCCCCGCATCCCTCCGCCTTGGCGTCCCCGCGCCCCGGCGTCTTGGCGTTAAATTTCTCTTCCCGGCATTTCAGTCATGAAGATTCCGTGAAAGCAGGTGCAAAATTCAAGTTTTCCAGCCTGCATGTGGTTTAAATCGGTTTTGAATCCAAACAGCGAGCGACAAAAGGAATAGGGAAGTTCTGCGGCAGGGAAGGGGCTGGGCAGAGAATGAAAAGAAGAATCTGGATTTCCACAATTCTGCGAACCTTGCCACGAATGAAAGGATCGTTATACTGACCGACCCGCGACCCGGAAGGGGAGCGAGAAAAGCAGCCCAAGTGGCGGAACTGGCAGACGCGCTAGGTTGAGGGCCTAGTGGGAGCAATCTCGTGCAGGTTCGATTCCTGTCTTGGGCAATTGGTTACAGCGAAACGAGTTACGACACGGGAGACGGTCTTCCGTGCAGGGAAAAACGAGCTATCCAAACCGGTAGGTTCTACCGGTTTCGGCAATGCAAGGTGTTTTCTGCATGAAAAACCGTCTTCCGGCGTACACTCGCCACAAAGCAACGGGCCAAGCTCGTGTCTGCATCAAGGGCAAGGATTTCTACCTCGGTGCGTATGGTTCGGTTGAATCTCGGCTGAAATATGCTGAGATCCTAAAAAAACTGGCGGTGGGCCTGCCAGTTGGGTCACCGATAGTTGATCCGGTTGCCAAGCGTGGTTCGGCTGATTGTGGGCCAACAATCAATGAACTCGCGGTTGCCTTCCTTAAACATTGTGACTCGTTTTACCGTAAGGCTGGCAAGCGAACGGCAGAATATGACTGC
>CAMBQP010000179.1 GCA_945869955.1 Schlesneria paludicola DSM 18645 | reverse complement strand
CACCCCCGTTGCCAAAGCCACGGCAGAAATCCCGCCTCGTCCCAACGATGCCGCCTCCACGGCTACCCAGCGGCGACGCGACCGCTCATTAAGCGTGGATTCCATCGCTTTGTATTTCACGCGCAACCAATCTAGGATCTTTACGTCTGCCATGCCGGATATATGACAGATTTCCGGAAATCGGTAAATGCCAAATTGGTCAAGTTATTTTTGCACGAGCCCTTACTCAATTTGACGGCAGTTTTCGACAAGCTTGCTGGTAAGAGATGGAACATCAGGTAATAAAGGCAACGAAGGAAGAGTGGAGCGTCGCCCGGGAAGAAGTGCTCGCAGGAGTGCTCGCAGGGGGACATCGCCTGAGCATCCTCAAAGCAATTCTCTTGACTCGCCAACAGTGCAAATTGAAATGTGATCCAAGTCTAACACCCGCCCCCTTCGTTACCTTTGTTTCCTTTTGTTCAATTCCCTGTATTAAAATCTCGACACAGGAAAAATCGATCTGCCATGAATTCAAATTACGTCCCGTCAACGCAATAGGAGATTGTAATCTTTCGGGTTGTTGTCACGTTGCCGGCCCGCTGAACGATCCGCTCATTTGCCCGGATCGTCCGTTGTCTCTTCACCCATTTGTTTTAGCTTGCGGTACAGCGTCTTGCGATCGAAGCCCAGAATCTGAGCTGCAATGGTCCGATTTCCGCGAGCTCCCTTCAGCACGTGCCGAATGTATCGTCGCTCGACCTCTTCCATCGGCAATAACTCAGAGGGGTTGTCACTCCCAATTTCCAGCTGATTACTGCGGTAGTCGCGGATTTTGTCGGGAAGATCATCGACTGCGATGCGATCAAATCGGGTCAAGGCGACGGCCCGTTCCATGGCGTTTCGCAGTTCTCGTACATTTCCCGGCCAAGCATAATCCAGCAGCTTGCGGGCGGTTGTATCCGCTAAGCCCAGAATCTGTTTGTGATTGATGGCGGCAAATTCTTCCAGATAGTGCTGAGCCAGTAACAGCACATCGGTTCCGCGTGAACGGAGCGGGGGGAGTTTGATTTGAATCACATTGACGCGAAAATAAAGGTCTTCCCGAAAGCGTTTTTCTTCGACCGCTGTTTCGAGATCGCGGTTTGTTGCGGCGATCAATCGTACGTCGAAGGGGATTTCTTTATCGCTGCCGACGGGCCTGACGGTTCGCTCTTCCAGGGCACGTAACAATTTGGGTTGCAAAGCCAAGGGGAACTCACCCAACTCATCGAGAAACAGCGTCCCCCCATCAGCTTGTAAAAACAATCCCCGTTTGTCGGCGACCGCATCAGTAAAAGCCCCTCGTTTATGACCGAATAACTCGCTTTCCAGCAGCGATTCTGGCAATGCCGCACAATTGATCGCGACGAAGGGTTTGTCTTTGCGCGGGCTTTGTTCGTGCAGCGCTCGAGCCACGAGTTCCTTCCCTGTGCCACTCTCACCCGTAATCAATACGGACGAGTCCGTTTTGGAGACACGGCTTAAATCGTCGAACAGCCTCCGCATGGCGGGACTTTCGCCCAGCAGTTTTGAAAATCGATTTGCCTGGTGCAGGCGATCGCTGAGCAGGCGGACTTGTTCCGACAGCAACCGATGCTGAATCGCTCGTTCAAGACGAAGTGCCAGAATATCGAGTTCAACCGGCTTGCTGACAAAATCATAGGCACCAGCGCGCATCGCTGCGATGGCAGTTTCCATACTCCCAAACCCAGTCATCACGATCACGGGGAGATCAGGTCGATTCGCGACGATCCGCTCACACAATCCCAATCCACTCAAGCCGGGCATTTTCAGATCGGTCAGGACCGCATCGAATGTCCCTTCCTGGATTGCGAGCAGCCCCGCTGCGGCAGAGGTCCGCCATTCCGAAGCGATGCCGCGAGTCGCCAGATCGGCTTCGATCATTTCACACATGCTTTGCTCGTCATCGACAATCAAGACTCGCCCTGGCATGCTGCTTCACCCTCCGGTAGATAAACTCGAAATTGGCTCCCCCGACCCAGCGCCGACTGGACATCGATCCAGCCCTGATGCTCTTGCACAATCCCGTAGGCAATCGAGAGACCAAGTCCTGTTCCTTGCCCGACCTCTTTTGTTGTGACAAACGGTTCGAACAATCGGCTGCGGACCGCGTCAGGAATACCCGACCCGGTATCGCTGACACACAGGCAATAATAATCTGCGGCGGCGGTACTTTCCTGGGCAGGATGAGAAATCCGCTCGTGCGTGACCCCAATCGTAACTTTTCCCCCGTCATTGGTCGCTTGAATCGCATTGACCACCAGATTTGTCAGGACCTGCTGGATCTGACCGGGATCGACACACGCCATCGTCGGTGCGGTCGACTCGTCGACGATCAGTTCGACCCCCTGTTTTCGGCTGAGTGGATCCAGGATCTGGATGGTTTCCCGCACGATCATACGCAAGTCGACCAGCGTCCGGCGTGATTTTCCACTGCGGGAAAAATCGAGCAACTGCCGAATGATTTCGGACATGCGGTCGGCTTGGGATTTGATGATCTGTGCACTTTCCAGGACCCCATCTGGTGCGAGTCGTCCTGAGCCGATCAACGAGGCACGACCTGTGACGACATTTAAAGGGGTCCCCAGTTCATGTGCGACGCCGGAAGCGAGTTGCCCCACGGTACGCAGCCGATCGGCGTGGCGAAGTTGCTCGATCGTCGCAATGCGAGCATCCGCCTCGTGGCGGATTTGCCGTTGGGATTCTGCCAGATTATCGCACATTTGATTCAGGGTACTCGCCAGTTCCGAAAGTTCATCGCGACTGCGAAGTTCAATCGGATCCGTCAGATCACCCGCGCCGACGCGACGAGCTTTGTCGATCAATCGCTTGAGTGGCCAGCCAACTAACCAAATTCCGAGCAGCAGCGTCAAGCCAATACTCGCCGCCACCACAATTCCTGTCAGGACCAATTTTCGATAAAGCGAGGTCCGCACAAAATCGTCGGTGACACTGAGCGGTTCGGCGAGTTCCAGGGCTCCCCGTCGTTGCTGGTCGACGTTTACTCCCACATAGGTAACTAGGACCTCGGTCCCTTCCGGGGTGCGGAACTGGAGCGTTACGGGTTCGCTCAGTGAAACACCACCAATACGTTCCGAGGGGGCTTGGGGACGAAAGCGATCACCACTGGCCGCATCGAGCCAGACCCAGCGAATCATCAACAACCGCTCGCGCTGGTTTGCGGCCTGGATGAGTTCGAGCGCGACATCCGGACCTTCACGCCGCCAGGCGTCGGCGACCAGTTCTTTCATCGCATTACCGATCCGATACGATTTACGCTGCAGTTCCGCGCGTAAAAAGGCGGACTCGCGTTGAACGGAGAGATAGGCATCAACGCCCAGGATCAGGACGATCAACGCAATCAGGGCGAATACAAGTTTGAACGTCAGTTTCATGAGACTTGGTGGGCGTCAGGCCCCTTACTGTTCAACGGTTAATGGTGCACCCAGGTCGCCGCTTTATAGTAGATAAAGACGCCAAAAAGATCGCTGAGCGAGGCAATCAAGGGATTTGACATGATAGCGGGATCCATGCCGAGATGATCAAAAAGGAGTGGCAAAATCGACCCGACGACACTCCCCACCGTCACCACCATGACGATGGTTAATGAGACGACTCCTGCATGCAGCGGACTGAGTCCAAACAGAGCTTGAAGTGCAATCCAATTGAACAACCCGAGCCCCAATCCCAGTACCAGCCCCGTCAGCAATTCACGCACCGCCAGCCGGTACTTGTCACGTCGGCTCATCGTCGCCAACGCCATGGCTCGGATGACGAGTGTGGCGGATTGCGACCCCGTGTTCCCTCCACTCGCCAAGACCAGCGGCAAAAACCAGGCGAGCTGTTGATGGAGATCCGAGGGGTGAGGTTCGTTCGTTTGACCGCTTTGCGTTTGGGAGCTCAGGAGACTGATCACCGACGCCGTAACGAGCGCCATCATCGATAAAAACAGCAGCCAGACGCCACGTTTCGAGGCGATCGTGAGCAGTGGTGTGGAGAAATACGAATGTTCAAGTGGGTTGATCCCTGCCTGCAGATAGGCATCTTTGTTCGCTTCTTCCTGCACGATATCGAGGATGTCATCGTGTGTAATAATCCCGACCAGGCGACTCTCTTCATCCAGGACCGGCAAGGCAATCAGGTCAAAACGGGCAATGAGCTTGGCCGCATCGTCCTGATTGTCCTGAACCGAAACAGAGACCAGATCCCGTTTCATGACATCGGCCAGACGGGACGCGGGGCGAGCCATGATCAACTCTCGCAACGAGATCACGCCATGGAGTCGCCGACCGGTATCGACCACAAACACATAGTAAATCGTTTCGCGGTTCGGGGCCTGCTGCCGCAGTCGACTGAGCGCTTCACCGATCGAAATCTCTTCGGGAAGCGAGGCATACTCGGTTGTCATGAGTGCCCCGGCGGAATCTTCGGGGTAGGACAACAGCTTGCGAATCTCGTCCCGCTCTGCCTGAGCGATGAGCGGCATGAGGGATTCGAGTTGCTCTTCATCCATGTGTTCGAGCAGGTCCACGCGATCATCCGGTGCCATCACTTCGATGATTTTCGAGAGATGCTGCCGGTCAATGGACGCGACCAGTTCGATTTGTTGCGACGGCTCGATCATTTCGAGGATCTGAGCCTGGGTTTCAATGTCCGTGCTGGCGAGAACCCGCCATACCGATTGGGGGTCAAGCCCCTGCAGTACTTCCGCGACAATCACGGGATTGAGGACTTCGCAGAACTGTTGGAGTCCGAACCGATCATCTTCGGCCAGCATTAGCTTGAGATCCGGCTGGAGGAGTGGCCGGTACATGCGAGTCGAGGCGGAATTCCAAGCGTAGCTCATGAGATTTTCGTGTAATCGATGACGAGTGTACTACCACGGGGACCCTCCCCCCGCTGGCCTTGATCGGATTCGATCGAACACGATGACAACTCGCATTGATCTCGGCATGCCATGAAATTAACGCTTCAAATGAAGAAAACCCCGAGAAAACAGGTGCTTCCTCGGGGTTCTCAGCGGAGAGGGTGAGATTTGAACTCACGATGCCCTTGCGGACATGCCGGTTTTCAAGACCGGTGCAATCGGCCACTCTGCCACCTCTCCAAGGTCGCCAAAATTCCGTGGCCGCATCTTATAATCAAACCGCAACAGGGTCCAGTCCGATGATTACGTTTTCTGTTCGAGCTCCAGTTCCGGCAGCGAGACCTTCACGCCACTTCGAGAGAAGACAACAGGGACGACTTCTTTCGAGATTGCTGCATCATAGACCAACCCAAGATACTTGTGGGCGGGGGTCGACAACCGCAAAATCCAGCTGAAGGCGATAACTCGCATTCGATGGAAGAAACCGACATCCCGGTCGACGATGATTTCTTCTTCACCCACTTCGATGATCCATCGCTCAGCAGCAACCGGCAACAAGCCCTGTTTTTGCAATTCCTTCAGCTCCTTGCGGATGTCCGGCTGTTCCATATACCCATACCGAACCACTACCGAGTGAATATCATTGCCGAGCTTGGTCACCGAATGACGCATGGCAACGTCAATCGTGGCCACCGAAAGCTGATTCACGTGCATCAGGACCACTTGTGAAGGCAAGACGCCGTACTTTTTCAGGAAAATACGGAGCACCACTGGAACATAATCGTCTTTGGTCATGATCGGACGTGAACAGAGAAAAACCGCGGCCCGGTCGCTTTCCACCAGACGTCGCTTCCCCTGAATCAGCTGGCGTGCGGCAGGGAGATTTTCCTGCAGAGTCAATTCCAGATCATCGAGCATCTCGCGCAGCGCGACCAGCCATTCGATTTTCTTTCCTTCTCGGACACCAAAATCGTAAAAGGCACTGGCAATGGCCCGGCGCCCCCACTGCCAGAGCAGCATGACGGAAACCAGAACTGCGGCGATCACCACCGGAACATACCCGCCGCTGCTCAATTTTCGCAGATTACTGGCAAAGAACAGCAGGTCAATCAGCAGCAGCGGCAGGCAGACCAAGAGCACCAGCGGCAGATTCCATTTCCAGCGATAGAAGGCAACATAAGCGAAAATGAAGGTGGTGATTCCCATGGTTCCGGTGACAGCCACACCGTAAGCAGAGGCAAGATTGCTGGAGGTTTGAAAGATGATCGTAACCGCGACACAGCCCAAGAAAAGCGCCCAGTTTACGGCAGGGATGTAAACCTGACCTTCCCCGTGAGTATCCGTATGAAAGACGCGAAAACGTGGAACAAACCCCAGTGCGGTGGCCTGTTTCACGATCGAGAACATGCCGGTAATGAGTGCCTGCGAGGCAATGATCGCTGCGATCGCCGCGATCCCCATATCGCCATATTCAATGATGCGATCGATCCATTCAATCTGCGATTTGGGTGTGATCGCATAAAAGGTGTTGGCCCGTGGGGGGACTCCGTTTTGCAGCATGTAGGCGACCTGCCCCGCATAGCAGAGCAACAAGCTGGGGAGGACAATCATAAACCACGAATACATGACCGGGACACGGCCTGAATCTTGCGGATTCAGGCTTTCTCCTTCGGGAACCGGTGTATCGCCCGAATGCGAAAAGTGACCAAGGTCCGCGTACTTGGCTTCACCACCGGTGATCGCCAGCACGATGACACCCATGATGACAAAGGTCCCAACCCAGGGGAAACCGAGCAAAAACTGAACGGCATACATGGGGTTAAAGGCCAGCAAAACACTCGGATTGGAAATAATCCAGGGAAGACCCTTGGCCGCGATCCAGGGGAACCAGATCAGGATCATAAACCAGCCAAATAGACCACCCACCTTGCTGGTTCCGTGCCACTGCAATTTAAACAGAAACACGAGACAGACAAGTGTGATGATAACCGAGACGGTTTGTCCCAGGGGTTCGAATGCCCCGAGCATACTGATCGGGGGAGTGATGATTCCATCAGCAGCGAGCAATGCCGCAGCGCAAACGACGAGGAAACTGACCAGCGAACCGGCGGCGATCTTTCCGTTATATCCCTGAAGCAAGCTCCACAGGGCAAACGTTCCCCCTTCACCCCGATGGTCGGCACGCATGATCAACAGGTCGTACTTCAGCGTCAAAAAAACCAGGGCCCAAATCACCAGGCTCAGGCCACCGAGAATCTCGCCACGAGTCAGAAGGTCACGCCCCCCCTCGGCAACCATTGCGGCGGCTTCCTCGTGCCCGAGACCATGCTGCTGAAGCTTCAGCAGTACGGTTTCCCGTGTAATCTCCATGGTTGTGTAGAGAACCGAGGTACCGATATCACCATAGACAGTTCCCGTGGACTGGATCATTCGCGGCCACAGAGAATTGTTTTCAGCATGAGGATGACTTTCCGGGGCCTCTGGATTTGGTTGAGGAGTAGCGGGATCGATTGGTTGAAGACTCATAATGGAGACTGACTGACTTTCTCTGATGAAGCTCAATGGTGTCGCCACGAGCCCACTGTATCGGCGAGATTTCTCCCGTTCGCTCAATCAATTCCCTTGGATGAGAATGGAGGAACAGGTGTCGCTGTATGCTGATAAAGGTTAACCACCAGATTTCAAACCCGAAAGGATCTTCCGCTCACAAAATGTTTCCGGTCTGGATTAAGGTCCACAAATCCGCCGGAGGGATTGAAAATTGTCGGTCAATCTGCATTCCAAGGGGAGAGTTGCCCTCGCTTTCCCCCAGCGATTACAGTGTGTTCCTGCTCGATTTTCTTTTTTATCGCTGGAGTCCCCCGTGAAGATTGCTGTTTCTGGTCGATGTCGCTCGAAAGGCTTTACGCTGATCGAACTCCTGGTTGTGATTGCGATTATTGCGGTGTTGATTGCCCTGCTATTGCCTGCTGTGCAGCAGGCACGCGAAGCGGCCCGTCGAACACAGTGCAAAAACAATCTGAAACAACTTGGGCTGGCCATCTTCAATTACGAGGCCTCGTTTTCCCGATTTCCTTCGTGCGGGCGGGGAATGAATATGGGGATTCGGAACCTGCAGGCTTTTCCCGCCTCGACCTTTTCGCTGATCCTGCCGGGGATCGATCAAGCCAATGTCTACAACCGAATCGATTTTTCCTATCACTATACGAACAGTGCCAATAGTTCGAATGCCGCTGCGGCACGGGCTAAGATTCCCGCTTTTCGCTGCCCATCGAATGGACTGGCAAGATTGGACGCCAAGGCGTATGGCGAAACCGATTACGCCCCGTTGGGATTTACGGATCTTGATCCCGTCACTGGGGTCAAGAACGGCTACAACGGGTCGGTGGGAACAGGAGGAAATCCAGGGACAAATGGAACCACGCTGAATGCCACAGCTGAGGCGGCGCTCGGTTTATTCGGAAATCCGATTGCGTCGGTCACAGATGGTTTGAGTAACTCGATCCTGATGTTCGAAGAATGCGGACGTCCGTCGAACCTGATCGGGATTTATGATTCGCTCAGTGTTTACATCGGGGGAGCACGCGGGATCGATGTGACGCAACTGCCAAGCGGAAATTTCACTGCCCCCAATCGCTGGGCTGATTCGGATTCCGGGTCGGGGGTTTCCGGTCAAAATAATTCCGGACTTGGATCCCTGGTCAGTGTCATCAACGGGAACAAAACTCCGCTTGGTGGCCCACCAGGCTGCCTCTGGACCGTGAACAACTGTGGTCCGAACAGCGAGCCATTCAGTCTGCATACCGGTGGTGTTCATCTTTTGCTGGGGGACGGGGCTGTGCGCTTCATTTCCGAAAACATCAGCACTACGACCATTCGGCAGCTCTGTGGTGCCAGCGATGGCGAAATCGTTGGCGAGTTTTAAAGAGGGCCATTCACAACGCTACAGAAATCAGGGAGTGGTTTGCGACCGGTCCGCAAACCACTCTGCTCGATTCTGTGAATTTAGTGCTTTTTCGCGGATTTCGCGGGGGCCGCTCCAAATTCTTTCCCATGCTTTTTCATTGCGGTCTCAAAAGCGGATCGAGCGGTATCCCACGCAGAAGCCATCAAGGGGATGTGGCAGCCTCCCTGTCCTTTGCAATCGTTCATACCGGGGTTCGCACCGCAGCCCCCTTGTCCCTTGCAATCGTTGTGGCCACCACAACTGGCATCCGCGATGCTGGCGCAGGTTCCCTGGCCAGCACACGAGTTTTCCTTGTCGCGACCGAGTCCCTTACAGGAATTCAATCCCCGACAGGTATGGGGTTCATCCATGATCAGGGCTTCTGCTTCAGCGCTGAGCCCGGCATCCGCCACCACTTCGGGAATGACGGCAGGGGTGTTGGTTTGACGCCCCGTTTTTCCTGCGTCGTTACACCCGAGTGTCGCACCAGCCAGCAGACCGCTCATGGCTGCGAGCGACAATTGATGAAATTCACGGCGATCCATTCCTGAGTTTGCCATGCGAAATTTTCCCGCAAAAGTTGCCTTCGAGCGGCCCTGCTACGAAGCAAGGCCGCTAACTATTTTTGTTGTTAAAATCCAATCAATTGAGTTCTCGAACATCGCTGACACAGCCAGCAATTGCGGCGGCGGCAACCATGGCAGGGCTCATCAGCAACGTTCGTCCGGTCGGACTCCCCTGTCTTCCTTTAAAGTTCCGATTGCTGGACGAGGCGCAGACTTCGCGTCCCTTGAGCTTATCGGGGTTCATGGCAAGACACATCGAGCAACCCGCTTCACGCCATTGGAAGCCAGCGGCTTCGAAGATTTTATCCAAACCTTCCGCCATGGCCTGTTCGCGAACCAATTGTGAGCCGGGAACCACGAGCGCTTTGACGCCCGTAGCCACGTGTCGGCCCTTGGCAATCGCGGCCGCTTCACGCAGATCCGAGATGCGACCATTGGTACACGAACCAATAAAAGCCACATCAATTTTGACTCCACGGATCGGCTGCTGTTCCTTCAGATCCATGTATTCAAAGGCATCTCGAACCCCCTTCTGATCATCAGTGGTGAAGGTGGCCAGAGCGGGCAGCAGTTCGTTGATTCCGACCGATTGTGCAGGATTAATTCCCCAGGTCACGGTCGGTTCGATCAAGTTTCCGTCGAACGTGATTTGGTCATCGAATTCGGCATCTTTGGGCGATGCGAGACTCAACCACCACGCGGCAGCCCGTGCAAAATCGGCCCCCTGTGGAGCAAATGGGCGTCCTTGGATGTAGTCGACTGTTGTCTGGTCCGGGTTGATGTACCCGCAACGGGCCCCCCCCTCGATGCTCATGTTGCAGACCGTCATTCGCTCTTCCATCGTCATGCGATCGAAGACTTCCCCAGCGTATTCATATGCGTAGCCGACCCCACCCTGCACGCCGAGCTTGCGGATGATGTGCAAAATCACGTCCTTGGCGTAGACCCCCGGCCGCAATTTTCCCGTGACTTCGATGCGGCGAACCTTGGGACGACTGAGTGCCAGTGTCTGGGTGGCAAGAATATCGGCGACCTGACTGGTTCCGATCCCGAAAGCGATTGAACCGAAGGCACCATGAGTGCTGGTATGACTGTCACCGCAAGCGATGGTCATACCCGGTTGAGTCAGGCCTTGCTCGGGGCCCACAATATGCACCACACCTTGTCGTTTATCGTCGATGTTAAACAGTCGCACGCCGAAGTCGCGGCAGTTCTTCTCGATGGCCGACATCATTTCTTCGGCCAGGCCGTCAACAAATGGGCGAAGCTGCACATCGGTCGGAATGATATGATCGACGGTCGCCAGCGTTCGTTCCGGATACTTCACCGTCAAGCCACGGTCTCGCAGAATCGAGAACGCCTGAGGGCTGGTCACCTCGTGAATCAGGTGCAAACCGATAAAAAGCTGTGTCTGGCCACCAGCCAGCGAGCGTACCGAGTGGAGATCCCAAACTTTATTGAATAGATTGCGGCGATCAGTCATAGCCAGAAACTCAATTTCCTTAAGTGATCGAAACGAGAATTGCTGAATTCTAGCATTGTTGAACCCGTCATGCGAATGGGAGAAGACGATAAAAGTGATCCGTCGGCTCCGTTTTCCGATCGCCGAACACCGCAAATTCTCGATAAAGCCGCAAATCCGAGAAAAATGTCGGAAAAATCAGACTCGTATTGGCCTCACGACCGGTTAAAAGCGGCGGTATCGCAGCGAGGCGTCGACGTGAAAGACAATTCCGCACCCGCTTGACGTTGCGGAGGCTGATCGCCATTTTAACCCCTGTTCCGATAAAATCGTCTGTTTTTTTTCGTTTGGTACGGTGTTTCTCATGTCGATCTGGACCTCTCTGCGTGGGCACTTGGAACAGCGTGAAATGTTCCGCCGTGCGATCCAGCGGCATCGATTATCGCAGGCCTACTTGTTTGTGGGGCCCGAGGGGATTGGCAAACACCAATTTGCCCGACGCCTCGCCCAGTCGCTGCTCTGTCGTGAACCGGGTGGCGACCCGCTGGAAGCGTGCGGTGAATGTCCCGGTTGCAGGCCCTTTCTTGCAGGTTCCCACCCCGATTTTCTGTCCGTCGGATGCCCAGTGGGGAAACGGGAACTCCCCATTTCGCTGATTGTCGGCTCGGAGGAACGCCGTGGGAAAGAAGGCTTGTGCCATGACCTGTCGCTTGCGCCCCTGCCTGGTTCACGCAAAGTGGCGATTGTGGACGATGCAGATACGATGGGTGAGGAGTGTGCAAACTCGTTCCTCAAGACGCTGGAAGAACCCCCCGAGCGGGCCATTTTGATTCTGATCGCTTCGAACCTGGACGCACTCCTCACGACAATTCGGTCCCGCTGTCAACTGATCCGATTCTCGCCACTTGAAAACAGTGACATTGAATCGCTCTTGCTGCAGCAGGACCTCGTTCAATCCGCAGCCGAGGCCCAATTCGCCTCGGCCCTGAGCGGGGGGAGTCTGGCGATTGCAAAACAGTTGCTGGAACCCGAGCTTCGGTTACTGCGGAGTCTGCTTTATTCGCAGCTTTCGCAGCCGAACTTCAGTGGATTGGGGCTTTCCAAGCAGTTGACGGAAGGGTTGAGCAAGATCAGCACAGAGACTCCGGTGCAACGGATTTACGGGCAATGGTTGATTCGTTTCACGATCGAGTTTTTTCGTGAAACGCTCTGGATTCTTCACGGACCGGCCACCGGAGTTATCGGTACGATTCCCGAGGCGGAATCGTTCGCGCGGCGCCTTGCGAATTACCCGGATTATGATGAATTGCTGGGATCTCTGATCGAAAGAACAATCGACGCATCCAGTCACATCGATCAGAATGTTTCAGTACCGATGACGCTCGATTCATTATTTGACGGACTTTGTCATCAGCTGAAACCGGTGGCGACAACTCGTTAACGAAATCTCTTTCGAGCAGAAGTTGAGAGCCTGAACAATTTTCGGTTCATCGACAAACGAATTGAGCGGCGATCAAAATTCCGTTTTCAGAATTTTCAAATTTCCTCGCTTCCGATTCGGATGATTCGTTTGATTGGTAGTTCACCATCTTCGCATTTTTTGAAAACGGTGTGATTCACGAATCGACGGCAGTCTTCAATCGATTTGCCTGAACGCTGCTGCAATCAGGGGACCATCAAGCCCATCGAAACTGAGCTG
>CAMBQP010000178.1 GCA_945869955.1 Schlesneria paludicola DSM 18645 | reverse complement strand
TGGGTAGCGAACGACCGCCGATTTGGCCACAATCACCGGCGGGATCGATGCAATGCCATTGCGGTGTCATGTCCGCAGCTTCATGCCTGCAGTGTCAGGTCATTGCCATCGAGACAGATCTGTCACGGCAAAGGAAATCACGTGATGCAGAGTAACTCGTGGCGATTAACATGTACGCTGTTGTTGTTTCAACTGGTTTCGGTTGCAGCACACGCAGAACCCGTGGCCGATTCGGTCAATTACCTCCGCGACATCAAGCCGCTGCTGAAAGCTCGCTGCTACGCGTGTCATGGCAGTCTAAAACAAGAGTCTGGCTTGCGACTCGATGCCGGCCGCTTGATCCGAAACGGCAGCCAAAATGGCAAAGTCATGACCGTGGGAGAATCCGCTGGTCCCCTGATCGAGCGAATTCGGTCGACGGATCCCGCACAACGAATGCCGCCAGAAGGGGAACCACTCTCCGCCGATCAAATCCGCAATATCACCCGCTGGATCGAACAGGGTGCCTTCTCGCCCGACGCCGAACAGCCGGAACTCGACCCACGCAGCCACTGGGCCTTTCAGCCCCCTCGCCGCCCACCGGTCCCCGCAATCGCGGTTCCTGAAATCGCGGGCGCTGAAATCGCGGGCTCTGAAATCGCAGGAGCCGATCCCTTGCGGAATCCGATCGATGCCTTTCTGGCAACAGCCCAGACAGACCATCAGCTCAAGCCCCAACCAGCCGCCTCCAAATCGGTCTTGCTCCGCCGTGTCACCCTGGACCTCACCGGGTTACCTCCCACCACCGAAGAACTGCGAGCCTATCTCGCCGACGCATCCCCCGAAGCCTACGGAAAAGTGGTCGATCGACTCTTGAATTCGGCTCAATATGGAGAACGTTGGGGACGACACTGGATGGATGTCTGGCGGTACAGCGATTGGTACGGACGACGGTATGTCCCGGATGTCTGGAACAGTGCACCCCAAATCTGGCGCTGGCGCGATTGGATCGTCAAGTCGCTGAACGAGGACAAAAGCTATGGTCAGATGGTCGCCGAGATGCTCGCCGCAGACGAAATTGCACCCGAAAACGACGAAGCGGGCTACGCAACCGGTTATCTAATTCGGAACTGGTATGCCCTGAATCCGAACGACTGGATGCGCAGCAACGTCGAACATACCGGCAAGGCGTTTCTCGGACTGACCCTGAACTGTGCCCACTGCCACGACCACAAGTACGACCCGATTTCGCAGGCCGATTATTTCCGTTTTCGAGCCTTCTTCGAACCAATCTCGATTCGCCAGGATCGGGTTCCCGGCGAGGCGGATCCGGGGCCGTTTCAGGAATATGATTACTCGGTCCTCCGCAAGATCAATCGACTCGGAGCGGTTCGGATCTTCGACAAACATCCCGAGGCGACCACCTGGTTCTACACCGGGGGAGATGAACGAAACCGGTTAACCGATCGGGGATCGATTCCGGCAGGAATACCCGTTGCTCTCGCCAATGGTTCATTCCCGATTGATGCGGTGGCGCTCCCCCCGCGGGCCTGGTATCCCGGCTTGAGACCCGCCATTCACGAAACCATTCTGGCCGAACATCGTGCCGCACTCGCTGCCATCGAAGCCGAAATCCCCTCGGTTCGCACGGCCGTCGAAGCGGTGCTGCCAGAATTCACCGCCAAGCTCGCTGCCGCCGAGGGGGCGTTCGCTCAGGCCCGAATCGTCTCACGCCAGGCGGGACGACTGGCAGGACTTTCCGGCGATCAATCACTGCTGCTCGACGCGACGACAGGCCGCCGGTTGGTCCAGCACCGACTGCAGCAACTCAAACAACTCGACGAAAAAGCGACGATCCGCTTTCAATTGCAAATCCTCAAGGATGCCCACGTCAATTTTCAGCTGGGAAAAGATGTCATCAAAGGACTGACTGCGGGCTATGTTGCCTTCGACGCCGGACGGATCATGTCCTATCAACCCGCCTCGTTCACCGAATTCGAAGTCGGCCGTTATGACTTTTCCGCCGGGCAAAATCGGTTTGAAGTTTCCCTGCAATTCCAGTTACAAGCAGATCGCTGCCTGTTATCCGTTCGCGCGCTGGCGGACGATCGATTGTTGGTCGACCACGTCCCCGTCGCTCGAAATGGCTGGAATCCGGTCGGAGACCCCACCAAGGGGATTTCGTTTGATGCCCATACCGGAGCCATCGCTGCGATTGATGACATCTCGCTCATCGCCCCTCGGCCAGCCGGTGATCTCCCGGATGCACCTCCCATCCCGCTCGTTCAGTTTGATTTCGAGGCCCCGCTTTACCGTGATGGAGAAGACATCATTGGTATCGATGGCTGGATCGGTTCTTCCTTCAGTCAGCCGGGAGCAACCTCGCTGGTGTCAACCACGTTCGGGGACCCCACGCTGAAGCCCTTTTCGCAACAGGTCATCGCCGCCCGACTGGGTGTCGATGTGCATCGACTCAAGCTGCAGTCGCTGGAAGCCCGACGAGTCGCCCGCATGGCCGAGATCGAAAGCACCCACGCACGGATTGCCGCTGACCGAGCCAAATATGGCGAGCTCCCCGGTGCCAATGTCGACGAACTGACCCGTCTGGCCAGCCTGAGATCACGTGAAGCCGCCGCACGGGTGGCCGAAGCCGACCTGCTCACCCGCCAACAACTGCTGGCTGCGGCCGAGGTCAAACCGCTCGACGATGCCAATCGGGCCAAAGAAATGGCCGCAGCCAGTCAACAGCTCGCGACCGCCCAAACGGCTCTCGAATCGGCCCGAATGGGACTGGCCGATCACAGCCTCAGTGATCGTTATCCACCCTTCAGCCCCACCTATCCTGCAGCCAGTACCGGGCGGCGACGCGCTTTGGCCTTGTGGATCGCCAGTCGCGAAAACCCCTTAACCGCACGAGTCGCCGTCAACCATATTTGGCTGCGACATTTTCATTCGCCGCTGGTCGCCACCGTCACCGATTTTGGACGGAATGGAACCCCGCCGACACACCCCGAACTGCTCGATTGGCTGGCGGTGGAATTCATGGAATCGGGGTGGAGTATGAAACATCTGCACCGGTTAATCGTCACCAGCCAAGCCTACGGCATGTCATCCGCCTCGGGACCGGCAGACAATCCGGCGAGAAAGCTCGATCCCGAAAATCGCTGGCTCTGGCGGATGAACGCCGGACGAATGGAAGCGGAAGTGATTCGGGACAGCCTGCTGTTTTGTGCCGGAAAACTGGACCCGCAGCTGGGTGGTCAAGAACTGGAAAACAGCCAGGCCCTGACCACACGCCGCCGGACCCTTTACTACAGCTGTCAGCCGGAAATCGACGGAAAAAGCTCACTCGGCACCCTCTTCGATGCCCCCGAGCCTGCCGACTGTTACCGCCGCAGTCGCAGCATCATTCCTCAACAAGCACTCGCCCTGACCAACAGTACCCTCGTCCATGAACTGAGTGGTTTCCTCGCCACCACCCTCTGGGAATCACTCTCCCCGGACCAGCAAGCCGATCCTGCAGCGTTCATTATCGCGGCTCACGAACGAATCTTAAGTCGTCAGCCAACAGACTCGGAACTGCACGTCTGCCTCGTCTTTTTACTGGGGCAGGGCCAAGGGCCAGGGACAGGGCCGGGGCCGGGGCCAGGGCCGGGTGAGGAACCGACCGATCTCGCTCGCCAGCGCGAAGGGTTGGTCCGTGCGTTGTTCAATCACAATGACTTTGTGGCAATTCGCTAAGGCGATCCGCTGAAAGGGAGAGACGGTCATGTCCACATCGAATAAAACGGGACCCATCAACACGGGCCCCATGAACACGGGACCAACGAACACGGGACCAACGAACGGCGGCAGCGATCCCGCCTGTGAATGCCCGTCGCGACGCGCGTTTCTGGCGGATCTCGGCCTGGGATTCACCGGCATGGCACTGGGAGCGATGCTCGCAGCGGACGGAATCACCGCAGCCGCCGAAACCACTCCCCCCCAAACCACTGCCGCCGAGACCAACGCCACCGAACCCAAACTTGACGAGTCCGCCCATCAACCCGCCACGGTTGAGCCGACCGGGAAAGCTCATTTTGGTCCCCGCACCAAATCCGTGATCTGGATTTTTCTCTCCGGGGGATACAGTCATGTCGAAACATTCGACCCCAAACCCGCGCTGAATCAGTACGCCGGGATGACGTTCGACAAAACTCCCTTCGAAAACCCGGTCAACTCCCCATTACAAAAGAAACGCTTCCGCTCGGTCCTGGCGGAAGAGATCAACATTCGTGACGTTTACCCCACGATCTATCCGATGCAGGTCGGCTGGAAAAAACATGGGGAAAGTGGGATCGAAGTGACCGACTGGTGGCCACACTTGTCAAAGTCGGTCGATGACCTCTGTTTTGTGCGGAACATGTGGACCACCGACAATGATCACGCAGCAGAAAACCAGATTCACACCGGACGCCATCGCCTCGACGAACCCCAGCCAAGTGTCGGTTCCTGGGTCAATTATGGATTGGGAACCCTCAACGAAAATCTCCCCAAGTTTGTGGTCCTCGGCGGCCCGACTCGATCCGACACCAGGGCGTCGATCGACTCGTACTATCTCGGTCCCCAACATGCCGGAGTCCCACTGGTCCTCGACCCCAAAGAACCGCTCCCCTTCGGCAATCGCTCGGCACGTCAATCGGCCACCGAGCAACAGCGTGAGTACCAATTGATCGGGCGCTTAAACGAACTTTCGGCGGTCGAATACCCGGACGATCAAGAACTACGAGCCCGGATTCGAGCGTACGAACTGGCGTTTCGGATGCAGACAGCGGTCCCGGAAGCGATCGAATTCACCAGCGAAACCGCCGCGACCACGAAAATGTATGGCCTGGACAACGAAGCGACCAAAGCGGCCGGAGAAAAACTCTTGGCCGCCAGGCGACTGGTCGAGCGTGGCGTGCGGTTTGTGCAGGTGTTTCCCTCAGCCTATGGCGTGTGGGACTCGCACCAAAAGCTGAAAGAAAATCATACGCGGCTCTGTGCCACCGTCGATTTGCCGGTCGCCGGACTGATTCAGGACCTGAAGCAACGGGGATTGCTCGACGAAGTGACCGTCGTCTTCTGCACCGAATTCGGACGCACCCCCGGCCTCGAACTACGTGGCGGCGGGAAAGATGGCCGTGACCATCACCCGAATGGTTTCACAATCTGGCTGGCCGGAGCCGGGGTCAAGCGTGGCTTCGTGCATGGTGCAACCGATGAACTTGGCTACCATGCTCTGGGGGAAGGACATTACGTCACCGACCTGCATGCCACCGTCCTGCACCTGCTGGGGCTGGACAATCGTCGTCTGGAAATCCCCGGCCGCAAGCGACTCGAGATCGATCATGGCCGGGTGATCACGGAAATTCTCAGCTGATTTTTCAGTAAAAAACGGGCGTAAAAAACGGGGACTGGCTCCGACCAACATCAAAAATCCACTTGGATAAGATATAATCCGAGGTCCCTGTCCCCGTTTTTCACAGGATTGTTTTTGTGCGTGAAAAACGGGGACTGGCTCCGACCGATATCAAAAATCCACTTTGATAAGATATAATCCGAGGTGCCTGTCCCCGTTTTTCACTAAGGCGATTTTTCAGGAGTGTTTTTGTGCGAATGGAACGATTTTTTCTTATCGGTTTTCGAATGGCTTCGGGCTCAGGCCTGCGGTCAGGTTTGCGTCCGTGTTCTCGTTTAGGCTTCGGTTTCGTCTCAGCCTTGGTCTTGATGCTGCAACTCGTCGCAACCGCCCAAGGGGAAGAGACTTCGTATCGGCAACAAGAAAACCTGGTCTATTCCGAATCCCACGGAATCGGCTTACTGATGGATATTTTTGTCCCACGCGGCGACAAAAACGGCTGTGCAATTGTGGACGTGATGAGTGGTGCCTGGCATTCGGACCGAGGCAAAATCCGCGACCATGCCCGAGTGAAAACCTTCGAGATTCTCTGCCAGAAGGGTTACACAGTGTTCGCGATCCGTCCCGGATCGATCACCAAATTCAATGTCCCCGAGATGCAAGCCAATTTGAATCAGGGAATCGTATGGGTCAAACAGCACGCAACCGACTACGCAATTGACCCACAGCGACTCGGCCTGATGGGTGCATCAGCAGGAGGTCACCTCGCCTCATTAGCAGCGGTAACCGCCAGCGACGGCACCAAAACCGACGCCAAGGGTGAACGACTTGCGGACACCCGCGTGAAAGCAGTCGGAGTCTTCTTCCCACCGACCGATTTTTTAATGTACGGCGATCGCCCCATCGACGTATCGGCGACCGATCGCATGGGCCCACTCATCCGCCGCCTCGCGTTCCCCACCGGAGACACGCCTGTTTCCGCCGAAGAAGTCAACAAGCTGGTCACCGCAATCTCCCCAGCCAGACTCGTCACCGATCAGGCACCACCATTCCTGCTGATTCACGGCGACGCCGATCTGGTCGTTCCGCTGCAACAGTCAGAAGTGATGTTGGCAGCACTCAAGCAAGCCGGAGTTTCCGCAAAACTGATTGTAAAACCAGGAGGCGGCCACCCCTGGCCCACCATGCACGAAGAAGTCCAGGTACTGGCCGATTGGTTCGATCAACAGTTGCTGAAATAACGGGCATTCAACCCCGTCTCCTTCACCTATTGCGTGACAACTCGACCTGTCGTCCTAAACTCGCTCTCTGGTCCTATCGCTGGCATGGCGAGCAGAAGTTGAGGAACGACAATTTCGTGTGGGTGACTGATAAAAAGTAGTGGGGCGTTCATACCGCTCTCGCTAAAACAATTCATGAGCGAGTTCGAGGCGAAGTTACGCCGAGACGGGTTAAGCCGCAGTTCGAGCGAATCATTCGCTGTTGATGACTGAAACAAGTAAGAGAGCAGATGAGAACGATGGACACTCTTCAAGCAGAAACTGAATACGCACTCAAAGTCCTCGACGGACTTTCAGCGGCTCCATCGACACTTCCAGACACACAGATCAACGAAGATAAGTCTCGCAACGCCGCTGGCCGCCTAACTGCATTCCTCTGTGCTCGCCTTGCCAGCAAAGGAACACAGCCAGAAAGCATAAAATTGACCACTTTTCAATGGTCGAATGGATTCATCAATGTTCGCAATGCCGTGAAAGAGTGGTTTTGGACGAACCTTCGTCAGAATGCCGTTGAACATTTCCGACAGCTTTCTGCGAACAAGCCTTCGGCATACGTGATGGTGAATTGGCAACCAAACAACTCGCAATGCCACATTTGGGCGATTCCGGCCACAATTGTTAATGATGCGATGCCGCATTTCCCTCTTGGTAAGGACAAGGACAAAGCAACGGTCGAAATCTTCCCGGACAAGAACGTCTTTCACAGATGCGAACCCTCCCCAGACCTATTGCCCTTTTACCGTTCCATTTCTTGGTCTGAAGAAGAAGAGGCAAAGTTGATCGAGGCCGTGAAGATCGACGCATCGGCTCGTCGCAGGAATCGAGGGGAAGGCGACGAGCCACAGACTGAAATCGAACAAGATGAAATGGGAACGAAGAACACACCAGGCTTTTCTACCGCTACCGTTGAGTTTCTTTTGGAACTTCCTGCACACGTGAATGACGGCGAATGGCATGTCAAGAACAAGGGGCGTTATCGTTCTGTCTTGCAGGGGCCGTGCCACTCATTGGTCGAAAAGGTTCGTGACGGCTACATCGAACGGATGAGTCCAGAGGTCGCCGGTGGGACTCGCCATTTGTCGATTTTGAAAAAGAACGACTACGGCAAGGGGGGCTATCACGATCATTATTGGTTTGCGTTCTACGACCCAGCGGCGCGCAGCAAGACAAAATCGGTTCAGCTTTTCTTCCGAATGCTCGGATTGGAAAAGAAGTGGCGATATGGCTTTTCGATGGGCAACTATTGCGACGAGTACATCGACCGCTTGCGTACCGCCATTTCAAATGACCGAGAAAGCGTTGCCAACTATTTGGAAAACGCACCTGCTGACACCCGTATCGGAGTCATGGCTGGATCAGACGAAAAGGTCTTTACACCAAAGGACTTCGCCAAGTGCCTTCGGGACAAACAAGACTCAGCCAATTACGGGTTCGACAAGGATGTCACGCAGTTTTATCTGATTCGAGAATACGAACTTGTCACATTGCCGGAGCACGACGACACAATCGTCGAAGAGGTCGGCAGTTATTTCGTTTGGGCATGGCCATTCTTTCAAGCCAGCATGTCTGGTACTTGGCCGAAAGCATCCAAGATTCTCGCAACCAAAGTCGTCGATGCCGATTTGGAAGAGGATGTTGACGAAGATGCTCCCACCAGCTTGCTGGAACTGAGCACCGCAACGGCCCTGCCAGTTTCCTTTCTCGAACAGATGGAGGAAGCTCTTCTCGCAAAGCAGCAGGCCGTTTTGGTCGGCCCACCCGGCACCTCAAAAACATATATTTCAAAGCAGTTTGCTCGCTACTTCGTTCGCCAACGCCCTGGTCGCGCGCAGGGTCGGTTTCAAGAATTGTACATGCACGCCAACTGGTCATACGAGGATTTCTTTGAGGGCTTGAAGCCGAGTGCCAGCAAGGAAGGACATCTGACATTTGAGCCAAAAAAGGGATTCTTCTTGGAGTGGGTTGAACAACTCAAAGACGTTGATCCATCGGCTCGACACGTTCTGATACTGGACGAAATCAATCGGTGCGACACCGCAGCCGTGCTTGGCGAGTTGCTGCAACTTCTTGAGTATAGGGGAACTACAATCCGTCTGCTTTCAGGCCGGAGCTTTGTCTTCCCGAAGAACTTGTTCATTCTTGGGACGATGAACAGTGCAGACCGTTCCATTGGGCGTTTGGACTTGGCCTTGCGGCGGCGATTTCTCTGGTTGGAGCTATATCCTGATGCATTTGCACTCAAGACGTGGCTAGAGCGACCTGGGAATAACCCGATAAAGTTTGACGCCGCTTCGCTTGTTGAATGCAATGCGATTCTTTCGAACCGTGGAATCCCGAAAGAGCAACACATTGGTCATGCCTTGTTCATGACACAGGAGTCAGAATCAAGTGACATTTCCTTGATTGGGCAAGATGTTCCGCTAACAGAGCGACATCTGAAGAGGATTGTTCGGTTCAGTGTTCTGCCATACGTCAAAGAACTGTTTGTTACGCAGTTCGGCCAAGTGGACGATGGAGCAATGCTGGCTATCGAACAACAGCTTTTCGGCTGTTTGGCTGGAGTCGAGTCTGGAATCCAGAGCAAGCAAGGGCCAAACTCATGATTCTGCTCGGAGACATTGTCTGCTTCGAAGCTGGGAGTAGCGAGGATATTCCGTGGACTGGTCCCCGAATGTCACTCGGTGGCGACATCGATTCGCTCGAATTGCTCTCAGAACAGCGACTGATCGACCTGAAGGTGAACCAAGACATTGTTGAGATCAGGGGCAAGGATCGAGTTGGGTTGGTCATCCTTCCAAGTGGCCGACGACTCATCATTCGTACCAAAATCCCTAGTCTTGCGATCTTGGAGTGGCTCGTATACTTGAAGGAATTGCCAGACCTGAAAACCTGGCTTCAAGAATCCGGTGTCGGCGTCGGTGATGACTTTCACATTTGTATTGGAAAGCTCTTCCTTCACGAGTTGGAAATCGTTACTCAGTTTCATTTGCGAAAAGATTACATGGCCGCAACAACCGAAGGGACGTTCGTGCGTGGTCGTGTTCTTTTGACACGACTGGCCTACCGTGTCCATCGTTTACCCCGCCTCCCATTGGCAAATCGCCGCCGAACGCTTGACACTCCTTACAACTCGGTGCTTGCCTTGGCACTCGACAGGCTTCGCCTTTTCTTCTCACGTTTTTCTGTGGAGGAGCGTTCGAAGTTGGCAAGGTTGCGTGACCATTGGGCGTCGATTCGCAGAGACCTTACGGACCCTGTAACGGCTGTAACTGAAGCACAATGGGCCTGCCCACCGGGCTACCGAAATGCCGTCCAGATTGCCCGATTGATCCTGTTGGGCCTTTCATTGGAGCCGACTTCCTCAAGCGGGGGACAGGCTTTTACGATGTCGCTTGCCAGAGTTTGGGAGCTTAGCCTACGGAAGATGTTTACCGACATTAAAGGACAAACGGGTTGGACTCCAGTATTTGATGTTGAAAGAACGAGGCAGTGGGATGATTCCTATGCCAAGGATGATTCGTCTCGTTGGCTTACGACGGACGTTATGCTTGAGCAGCAATCGGAGCGTTGGGTTTTGGATGCGAAATACAAGCGAGCATTCGGCGTAGAAAGTCGCACAGACCGTTTCCAGATGTGTGCCTATGCCATTGCATTTAACGCAGGCCGAGCGACTCTGGTTTACCCGACAGCATCTAATGACGACCATGAAGTAAGAACCCTTTTGCGTACATCCGTTGGGGACAAAACGATCTTGATCGACTCAATAGTACTTCCAATGAGCAGCGGTCCTCGAGCCTGCATGAATTCCTTGGTGCAAGTCTGCAAGAATTCAGACGGTGCCTCCGTGGCGGGAAAAAATTCAGGGGACGCTAAAATAATTCCGGTTGCCAGTCACGGTACGATCAATGGCGTAGCGGCGGGGTAGGTCAGTAATTCACCACCCGGGAATGGACGATTTGGACACTGTACTCATTTGAACTCTCTCTGGAAACGAGCTCACAAAACTGTGTATTTTTTGCCAGATGTGGTACTGTTTCGCCCTCCCGCGCCTCCGTTAATCGCAGAAACTTTTCCTCAAATAACAATAAGACTCGCGCCCGGCTGCTACTGACTGCTGGAAACGAACCGATCGCTCACTTCCACCCAGTGCACCAGTGATCGGTTCACTCTCATATACCATCTACGAATGGAACCCGATCCACCAAATCAACTGGGTCCGGGAATCGGTGAGGGATCAGATCAATGGCGAAAGGCCATGCAAGACCGGCTTCTGCTCCACATTCCAAGATGTTCTGATGATCGAGGTCCTCGAACAGCGACGGAAGATTGTGCCAGTCCCCCTTTTTAGGTTTTAATTCGATTTCCATCAGCCCATTTTCCACGCAGTATAGGATGACGAGTTTCAGGTAACGTCGGAGTAGCCGCAATGGCGGAAATTGTTTCTTTTTTGCCATCCATTCCATCAGATCAAGCGCTTTCTTTGAGCTGTTGCAAGAGCGGCACGCCACGACCAGATTGTCTGCGGAATGTTTTCCACCTTTGAATTGCGGGATCAAGTGGTCAAGCGTGAGATGCGCCGGGCTGCCGCAGTAGCAGCAGCCATCCGAAGCATCCAATTTCTCCTTTTCGTCGATGAGGAAAGATCCGATTTGTTGCGTTCCTCGCAACAAGCCATAATAGAGCTTGTTGCGAACGATATAGTCAATCTGTTGGTATGTTGATTCGTCGTGCCGGCCCCCTGTGAAAGCCATAGCAAGGTTGGCATACGACCAATACAACGATTCGCGCACGGTCCTTGGAGTGACAGTTGCCATGATTCACTTAGCCCTGGAAACGTGACTGAATACGCCGTGCCGTTGCGGTTCTGCAGATTGTTCGGCTCTTGCCCTTCTGACTTAATCAACCAACTGATCATAGTCCGCGTGTGAGCCGATCCAAAACCACGTGATCGTATTCCCTTCCAATCGCCCCAACGCACGCCATCCCAGACCGACTCGCACCGAGTACAATCCCTCGTGCCCATGAATGGGCTTAAATCGCAAACCAGGATGCGAGGAGTTCGCACGCCAAGTCAGGTAGGTTCTCCTCGCCTGTTCTTGAACCTCACGGGGTAGACGAGAGAAACAATCCATGTAATCCGCTGTGATGATGGAATTCACTGCGCATCAAACCCCGCAGTTTTGCAATCGCCATTCCGCACTTGTTCCACAGCTCGCGCAGCAAGTGCAGCCAGCTTGCCGGAAGAGCGAGCGAACGAACCTTCCCATTTCCGGTCATCCTCGATCTCTTGCAACATCAGGGCGGCGACGGCATCTTGCTGTTCGTCTGTCAATTTACGCGCTTCCGCGACCGCGTGATCGAGTAACTGCGACATCGCTTTTTTTCCATTCGGTTTGGGCAACTAAGACTTCGTGGTTCATAACGCAATTGTCCAAATCTGACTCTGCTTCTGCAAGACAAATCGGCATTTTGTATTCGTGAGGCCAAAGGGTCTGGACGATCGAGCACATGACGCGCGAAAACTGAAAACCATCCGTGGCTGGTGGATTTGAGTTCCCATACGCTGCTCGGATCAGATCAATGGAGTAACCAGTCGGCTGTCACATTCACTCGCAATCCCGACGCGAGCCAACTCGTCACCGCCAACTGATCCGGAGAGACCAGCGGCCGTGATACCTACGACGATGCGGAATCACTTACCTGGATTGCCGTCACCCCACTGGGAGACAATTCCTCCAGTGCTAGTGGTTCCTCGACCAACAACGGTTCCTCGCCCAACAACAGCTCGGGCGTGGCGACGGGGTCTCAGTTGATCTTCCTGTCATCCGTCTCCAGCGATCGCGGGTGGGATGGGTATCGGTTTACGGGGAGTGGATCGCTGACAATCGGTCTTGACGGTACGCGGGCATCGGTCGATAACCACAACCGGACTGAAACCGGTCAGGAACGACAGCTGGCGACCGTCAGT
>CAMBQP010000177.1 GCA_945869955.1 Schlesneria paludicola DSM 18645 | reverse complement strand
GAACAATATGAGATGTGGAATCGCTTTGCCACCAGTAAAAACCGGATGGTGTTGACAGTCCCGACTGGCCAGGGACTTCTCCAGAAGTGACCTCTTCGTCACGTAAAAATTTGAATTGACGTTTTTTTCTGATAATTTCTGAACGATTTCGAGGATGACATTTGCCTCATTGAATTTTACATATTGGCTGCCCCAAGGCGGGGTCAACATCCATTCAACTTGGGCTCAACGCTTCACGGCACCGACTTGCAAAGAGAGGAATCCTGTATCCGCAAAGTTGCCGCCAGAATTCGGGAGCGACGTTGAGCAATGACGAACTTCGGCAATTGTGCTCGGCGTTCGCACAACGCCTGCAACACCCGCTGATCGGAAGATTCCAGGATTCCCTCTACAATTGGTCTTCCCGACGCGAAATCTGATAATTCGCAAGTACTCACATCGCCGCATCAACCCCCTCGCTGGGCAAGCATCACCGAGTAAAGCCTTTTGGCGGCAACCTCCCATCCCCCCTGCTCTGCCTGAAGGATAATCGAATCCAACTTCGCGGCGACGTTTCCTGCAATGACCCCCTCCTGCTGGAATGCCGCCAGCTGCTGCTTGCAGCGATCGAGAGCTAGTCGGTCTTGACTGGTGACCGCAGTGAACAGTGCATCGACGGTCTTGAAGACCTCTTCATCCCCACCCAGTTGCGGCACCGACGTGAAAATTCGGATCGCGACAACGCAGGCAATGACCAACGCCAGACCTGCGATCCAGAGCCCCGGTGATTTTCCGGGTGACGCGTCAATTTTCGCCATGTTGGAGCTCACCTCCATTCCGGGTCGAGAGTGCGGCCCAGATATTTCCGTCGGTGAATGCGGTGTAGTAGCGAACAGAACCATCACCAAACAAGACATTGCAACCGGGACCATGTTCGCCCCACATCTCGTCAGTATGACCAAACGGGGAGTTCGGGGTATGAATCATCCGCTGGGGATAATCATGAGCATCAGGGCCGCTATGGCACCCGACTAAGTTCGTAGCCGAATTATTGTCCGATGGCCAAGGACGCAAGTCGAGTCGCGGCGAAACCACCGCACCAGGAACAACCCCGACCCACGTGTTATTGCTGAGAATCGAGCTCCGTTCACCCAAGAAGATGGTATTTGAAAGCCCGTCCGTGACATCCGCGACTCGGGTATGAGAATTCGGATAAAACGGGCCATTAATCGTGTGATCCGGTCCCCCCGCCACCGGTTCTGGAATGTCGAAATTATAGCAATAGGGGGTTGTCCTCCCCCACGGCGAATTCACTCCCGCGTTCGTGACGTAATGGCTATGTGCAAAAACCAGACTGCTCCCATCATTCCGCGCCATCGGTACTCCGTGCCGAGTATCGGCCCCCTGTTTCTGGAGAGCAAATCCATCGCCCCCCCCGGTAGCCGAAGGACAGAGGAATGTCGAGATGCGAGTCCTGGCAGGCATGGCATTCGACGGGGACCAGCACGGCTCGTTCAAATTGAACGCCTGATATAAGCTGGCTTGGTCCAAAAAGGGAAGGAGCGAAACCCCCCAGGCAAAGCCGGGTGGAGCCACCCGGTAATCATCGCTGAAATCGATGCCGTATGCCGTCCCCTCCCGATAAGGATTCAAAATGCACGACGGAGGAAAAACCCCGGTCAATCCCTCGTAGTTGTGCAGTGCCAGGCCAAATTGCTTGAGGTGATTTTTGCACTGGGTCCGCCGTGCCGCTTCGCGCGCCTGCTGCACCGCAGGAAGCAAAATGGAAATCAGTACCGCAATAATCGCGATGACCACGAGCAGTTCAATCAGGGTGAATCCACGAGGGACTCGGCGATGACGATTGATTTTGAAACTCTCCACGAATGATTTTTTGTTTCATAAACAAAGATTTTGCGCAGTCAAAATCATTAAGGTGAGGATAGCATCGAGGAAAAACGGCGTCAATTGACGAGCGTGGAATCGCCAAGAAGGGGAAACTCGGCAAGTTTTGGGACGTCGATTCCGCGTTGTTCGGAAAAGAATTCCCTGGATCTGCAGGGACAGGCGGTTTTTGGCCGGGTCGCGACGGGGAATTCTGATCGACCCCGAAATCAGAAGAGTGATCTGAATGTTGACGGGATGCCGTTCACGAAGCGGTCGAGTCATCACTCTTTTTGAACAGATCCAGAAATTGATCTTCGTAATCAGAAAAGACCGACAAACGGTCGAGTTCCTGCTTTAATTCAAACGCTTTCGAGCGGTCTGTTTCCGCCTCGGCAAACATTCGAAACAGCCGATCTTCATCGCGAGGACTTAACTTGGGCTCAGGCAAACTGGGCAATTTCACTTCGTCATCCAGCGGTTGTTCTTCCGAATTCGCTTCAATTGCTCCTTCAACTTGAGCCAGTACCTCACCCAGTTTTCGGCCGAGTTGTTCTGCCTGTTGGACTAACTCATCCAAATTGATGGTAACATCCGCCATCGCCATAAATCCATTCAAGACAGCCAACGATCCACCGGGAAAGGAAATGTGAGCAAAAATGTGTGGCATCTCACCCAGCAGACAGGCCCCTGGCAGCCCCAAAGCGGCGGCCTCCCCTAACAAAATGCCATTTAATCCACCAATCCGCCCCTCCTCCAAAATTCTGATCCCGCGATGTGTGAGTTCTTCGAGGAGTTCGGGACTGGTCGCAGCACAAAAAACTCGCGATGTCCCTTCCGGATGCATCTGGGTCGCCATCGCGGCAAACGTGATGACGCGCTCGACCCCCAATCTTTTGGCAAATTGCATCAGTGAATGGCAGAACGCTTGCTTCCCCGCAGGGACTTGTGCTTCACCAATAAACAAGATCAAATCATGCTTCTGCTTGGGATCTCGCCAAAGAAAACATCGACTGCGAGGTAATCGCGGAGCCTGAATGATCCCCTGGTGCACGTTGGTATATTCCACATCGAACAGTTCTTGCGGTGCAAATTCGGCGATCATCTGCATATCCAGCTTCGAGATCAGATAGTAGCCCGCGCTGATCGCGACATGCCCCATTCCCGGCCAAACGGCAACAAACCAAGGGTGAATGAGTGGTTGTGTGATTTCTGCCATCATGTCCTCATCTTTCAAAATCAACCTGTGGGGGACTCGCTATCTCTGTGTGTTTTGACAATTCGGCCTGGAAATAACGAGATAATTTGGTGATCCCTGCGTCACCTCGCTCTGCTTAGTAAACGGGCCGGTTCCATAATCCAAAGAGAACCCACCCAAGAACGAGATAAATCAAGCAATGTAACAGGGAATAGCTCCAGTAATGACGGGGATGCTCGACCCGTTCAATCCACGCCAGCTTCCTGGCAATCGGATGCGTTCCCGACACCCGGCCTTGCCGTTGAGCAAAAAGAAAATGAATGACCATGCTCGCCAGCAAAACCATCGCGAGCCACATCAGCAAATTCCGCATTATGGAGGGCCCTTTTTGCTCACGACGAGAGGTTCAAAACCGACGGTAACGTGCGGTGGAAAGGATTCTCGCGATCAGTTGCTATCTGATCGGATCCCCAGTTCACGCGACACAGGACTTCACCGCAGATCTCATTCCAGACCTCGACGTTCGTCACTGTTCACGGTCCAGAAACGGACGATTTTTTCCGTAAAAAGGCCGTTTCCTCTGTATTTATGAATATTTTGACGCTCAACTCGAAGAGAAATTGCCCCGAGACCCAACACCAAACAATTCACAAAATGCCTGCCCCGAAATCGTGATTTCAGCCAGTCGTATCAATCCACGCTGTCATTTCCGTCACCGTATTGACCTCGCAAGATTGACACCGCATCGCTCGCTGCTCAACATCCTTCCCTTATTTGATCGATCAAAAATTAACCAGTTGTTTTGATTCCGCCGGAAAAATTCTCACAAGTACCAGCGATTCTCACCCAAAAACGAACTCGTATCACCTGGTTACTTAAATTCTGAGTGATTGGCACGCGACTCGCATTCTATTTCCCGAGACAGTTCGTCGTGCTTAGAAAAAACGGCACGGATCCCTGCGGCGAATCGAGCTGGCTTCACGGCCCAGAGACCCGGGGGCAATTTCGCCGTCATCTTCGATCAATGAGGAGCAAATCATGAGTCTTTTAATCCCCTGGCAATCTGCAGACGCACTCTAGGATGAGATGAATCAGTTTCGACAACAATTGGGACTCGCCTTTGCCGGGGCCGGCGATGAGATCCCGCTCCGTCGGCGAGTCGCACTCTCGTATCCTGCGGTCCGCATGGGTGAAAATGAGGAATTCATCACACTGGAGGCGGAGTTACCGGGGCTGAAACTGGAAGACCTTGAAATCACCCTTTCAAGTCCTGAGCAGCTCTCCTTGAAAGGGACACATCAGCTGGTTGAGCCGGAACATGCCACCTGGACTTGTCACGAGCGACCTTTCGGCAGTTTTGAAAGACTGATCGATTTGCCAGGCAGCGTGAACTCCGAGCAGATCGAGGCTCATCTTGATGCGGGGGTACTCACTATCCGCATGGGTAAAAACGATGAAGCGAAACCGGTCAAGATTAAGGTCAAGGCGGATCAGTGACGCACCCGCATTTTCTGTCACGCTCCCGATTCAGGCTGCGTCAACCAACGAGACACGCCGATTGTGCCGCCCCGTTTTAGGAACCGGATTCGCGTACGGCTTACGGGGCGGTCTGCGACGGTTTTTCCACTTCATCAAGGAGACTTCCGATGACGAATTCCGTACTGGCAAAAACAAAAACAACAGAGCTTAATGGCTCCGATTCGGTAGCAACCGGGGGCGTTCATTACACACCCCGCACCGACCTTTATGAAACCGATGATGAGGTCGTCTTGAGTTGCGACCTGCCGGGAATCATGGCCGATGACATCGAACTGCGATTTGACCGTGGAATCCTCAGCCTTCGCTGCCAGGTGAAGCCACGCCCTCTGGCGGGTCATGACTTGGTTTCGGAATATGGTGTTGGCGATTTCTATCGCAGTTTCACAATTCCGGTGGAAGTCGATGCGACGAAATTCTCTGCCGAATATCGGCAGGGTGTTCTGACCGTTCATCTCCCCAAACAGGAACGAGCCAAATCGCTGAAAATTCTTGTCAAAGTAGGTTAGTCCGGCTTCGATGGAAACTCGGAACGACCCTCGGGTTGATGCTCGAGGTGAACGTTGTCGGTTGAACGTTGTCGGTTCGACCGACTCGGCGTCTGGCGTATTCTCGCCACGCCATAAATTCCCCTGTTAAACACAAAGGATCTGAATATGAATTTAATTCCCTGGAAAAAGAAAACTCGCAATACAAATGGTGGCGATGCGTCACTTGCCACCATTCAAGACTTTCCGTCAGTTCTACGCCGGATGCGTAACGAATTTGATGAGCTTTACAGTCAGTTTTCCAAAAACTGGCCTGCGCTGGAATCCCCCGCGGGGATCGAATCGTTTGGGAATGGCTGGAACTGGGGGATTACCATGACGGACGAGGAAAATCAGGTTTCGATTCGGGCCGAAGCCCCCGGATTCGAACCCGATGATTTTGATATTCGCGTATCAGGAGACCGCTTGGTGATCCGCGCTGCCCACAAAAAAACGTCGAAATCGAAAGGGTACGACTATCAGGAACAATCCGAGTGCTTCGAATCGATGACACTCCCCCCGGGTGTCGACCCCACAAAAGTCGAGGCAAAATATAAAAATGGGGTACTCACACTGCAATTGCCAAAAACGAAAGAAGGGAAGGGGCAGCGAATCAGCGTCAAGGGGGTGTAATCCCCGCCAAAAACTCCCAAAAACAGCGCATTGCGGCAATCAAAAAAACATCTCTCGGCTTGAGAAGAGAGAAACGCTACCATAGATCTTCAATGGTAGCGTTTCTGCATGAGTATCGGGCAAAAGCTGGTGAGTTTTCCGGGCAAAATCAAGCAACGATGGGCGAGTTGGAAAATGGCAAATTCTTGGTCCA
The DNA here is from genome assembly GCA_945869955.1 of Schlesneria paludicola DSM 18645. Lineage (GTDB taxonomy): Bacteria > Planctomycetota > Planctomycetia > Planctomycetales > Planctomycetaceae > Schlesneria > Schlesneria paludicola_B. The sequence goes on along the minus strand of CAMBQP010000177.1, from coordinate 6,738 downwards.
AACCACGACGAGAAGGGATTTCGATGAAGATCTTCAGGCTTTGCATTGCACTCATGACTGGATTGCTATTGACTCCACAATGGACGATTCTGAGCGCCGAGGATCTTCAATCCAGCGCGTTGTCTGAGATAAAAAATCCCTTGGAGAGACTCACGTTCGGCGACGGGCTCGAGGGAACAAGACCGAATACGACAAATCCTCCGGTTGTGGGTAACGATTTAAACGGCGGCTTTTCGAGCCCATGGCAATCTGAAAACCCAATCGCTGAACCGGCAGACGGAATCGTCGCACCCGTGGATGAATCGATCGAACAAGTGAAGATCTTGGGCTTGGAAAATAACGAGGATTTCCCCAAGGGATCTCGTCGCCTCCCCAATCTCTCAACCCTTGGGCTGCTGGGAGCCGGAGTGATTGGGTTCGGAATCTACGAATGTCGACGAAAAAAGCGGGTTGCGAATTAAATCACCGAAACAACGGAGATACGATTCCCAAGCCCCAACCGTTCTGATCACCCCTACTCGCATCGATCAACAAGATGCGGATGAGAACCCGTTCGGCCCCGAAGCTTGATAAATGATGTCGGATCGCATGACTTTATTGGCAAGTTGCCGGAATCCCCCCTGGGGCGCAATAATCAACAAGCGACCAGGAAGTCTGATCTCGGACATCAGGCGTCGAGTCAGGAGTTGAACTTTGGTCACGTTCGAACCGCCAAAGAAACCCGTGGGACGGGTTTTCACCACCAGGATGTACAGCGGTTGTTTTTTAAAATGTTTCAGCTGTTTGCGAACCAACCAAGCCGAATGACAATCCGGATGTTTTTTTAAGTTCGCTCGCAACCCACCCAACTGATCCTCGCTTAATTCATGAGGCGCAAACGAATCGGCAGCGGTCACAGCAAGTCGTTCCCGCTGGGCGGCAGCATGCGTTTCCAGAAACCGATTGGCAATTCCTTTGATCTCACGAACCTTCTCGGATTGACCCTGGGTTTGGAAATATTTTTCCAGATGTTCACAGGCATGGGGAATCAGTTCATGCTCGGAATCGTGCAGAATCTGACCGAGAACCTCGACCCCTTCATCCGCCCCTCGTCCCAACAATGAACTTCCCAGCGCCAGAATCGCAGGACCATGTGCGGGATTGATTGCTAACGCCTCTCGTAATAACGGTTCTGCCGCTTCCGTCCCGTGCAGTTGTCCGATCGTACAGGACCGTTCCCATAATTCCTCGGCAGTCGCCGAAACGGAATCCTTTGCGGCATCGGGCAAGACCAGATTGTTTTTGAGTCGCGCCGCCTCGTGAAACATATTCTGCCATGGCAACACATTCTCTTTCGCCCAGCGAGCATTGATCTCGCTCGAGATTTCCGGCAAGGCATCGGCGAGAAAGGTCTCCGCTGCCGAGGTTTCAGGAGGTCGCGGAAACCCTTGTTGTGCGAGTTGGCTGATATCTTGCTGTAAGGCGTTCAATCGATCCGCCAGACTGGGGTGCGTATCCACCGTTCCGGTGAGAGTCAACATCGCCTGTTTCATCCAGCGATTTGCCTCGTCAAAGCCAGGTGGTTCCGCAAAAAACGTTTTCATCCGGGTCAGCAGATTTCGTGGAACATCCGCTTCCGATCTCGCTAATAAGATCATCGATTTCCAGAACTGTTCTCCTAATTGAAGCGAGAAGCATTCGGTTCGCCAGAGCGCCTGCCCCATCGCTTCCCCCCCGCCCCACTCGGCCGCATTTCGATCCGCTTCGTACTCATCGGCACGGGAAAGGACAAAAGCATACGCATTGAACCGGGGATAATACCAATCAATCAATCGCATCAGAGTTCGACGCAGAAAGAACAACGAACCGGCGGACGACTTGGCGTGCAGTTCGGAATAGACTTGTGACCAAGTCCTTCTCAAGCGATAAATCCACATCCCAAACCAATCATGCCGCGAAGAACGATGCCCAAATTCATGTGCCAGTACCGTGGCGAATTGACTGGGACTGAGCATCTCCATCAAAGGTAGTCCAAGATACAGATGACTCCGATTGCCCCCCAAAAAACCCCAGCGGGGGATCATTTGTACGCAGGCATTGAAATCGGCGGTCACTCGAACCGAATGGAATGGGCGGACACCATAAGCCTTTTCCAGCATCTGTAGCAGCCGGAATAAATTGGGAGATTCCTCACGGGTCAGCAGCCGCGCCTCGATCGGTTTCAGCGGGACCCAAATAAACATCAGTAACGGCCAGATCCCCATCGCGAGAAATAAGGCCATAAGAATGATCAGCGCGATACTTCCCCCCCGATCTCCTGAAAACATGGCGGCGAATGCCAGGCTGGCCGAGACCATCAGGACGAAGAAGAACCCCGCCAGAAATCCGGTATATCCCAACAGGACCAGCAGCAGAATCCGCAGACGAAGACGCCAGGGACGCGCACCGTAACGGCGCTGAATCTGGTTCACCAATTGATCAAATTGCTCTGCATTCATGACGGTCTACGTGATTCAGGACGGTCTCGATTTATGGCTGACGAATCGCTTGCTGAACAAGCAAATAAGGGGGAAGCCGGCTGACATTGATTTTCTCGGCCCAGGTATTGAATTCAATTTTATGATCGGGAAACTTTTGAGCCAGATAGGCCAACACCAGCGGTGCATCACCCAACTGATGAATTCCGTCCGAAATTTCATCCTTCGTTGGCACCGTTTCACGACCCAGAAGCCTCGCAGTGTTTTTCAACCGTTGAGAATCCTCTTGCAGGGCGACGAGACATTTCTGCTGCCAGACCTTCGCCTCGGCCACATCCCCCTTCAGGTAACAACTGAGGCTGATGGCGAGCAGATCCGTCCATTCGACCATCGTCTCCAACTCGGGAATAGCGATCACTTGATCGAGTTTTCCACTGGCCAGCAGCAGTTGAATAGACGCGGATGACGGTGGCATCGCGTCGAGTTGCGATTGTTTTGTCAACAACGTGTTCAGGTCATCACACAGATAGTCGATCTGCAAGTCGTATGACGAAACGCCCGAAATGGCTTGGCCCCCGGAAATGCGTTGCATCACCCCCAAATAGGTTTCGCGAACTTTGTCGATCTGCCCGTGAGACGCCAGAGAATCACACAGCAGCCCCATTCCGCTGAGAATGTCTAAAAGTTCGTTCCCTGCGCACTCTTGAATGTACTCCCCTTCCATCGCTTGCGTGTCATGCAAGGCGATTTGAACGTAGTGTCGCAAGTGACGCCAGGACGGATCCGATTTGATCGTCGCTGCGGCTTGATCGCACCATTTCTTGGCTTGCAACCAATCACCTCGCAGGGCACTGTTATAGCCCAATCCCATCGCAGCCCAGCCCTGCTGGGGATCCTGGGCGAGAGACCGTTCAAAGAACTGGTTTTGCTCGACAGAGGACGAACTGGCTCGGCCACGCAAATACAATAAGGTCGCATCATTCGGAGTCGCCTGCAGGCGACGGTCGTATTCCGGAATGAATTCGTCCATCGGATCTACGGCAGTCTTCCGATTCATATAATTGCGGTGGACGTTGATCGAAATCGGCGAATTCCAAAGCTTTGATTTCAGAAAATCCGCCGCCCGCTGTTCGCTTTCATCCCCTTTCGCCCCCATGACATACAACGCCATCAATTTTGAGTCATTCAGGTTTCTTTCGAGGTAGCCCTCCATAAACGACAAGAGCGCCGATTGGTCGGGATCTGACATGTGTAGCGTTGCCACCGTCAACGGTGGCAGAGGAGGGACACTGACATGAATCTTGGTCACCACATTATTTTTCCCCTTGATTTGCATCGAGTTCGGTGGCGTCTCAAAGGGGTAATCCACATGCGGAACAAAGATGACATCGCCCGGTAACTGCGGAATCGTTTCTGGGGGAGGTGGATTGACGGAGTAAAAGATTTTGTCCACCATCACCGAGGCATACGATTCGACATCCAGCACCCAGATCGGGCGGGAAAACCAGCGTGAAAAGTAAGGCGTTTGCAGATTTGCCACAATCTCTTGATTGACCGGTCCCTTGAGCTGAATCCGATGTTCCCCCTCGGGTAACTCGAACATTTTACGCTGACTGACGTTCACCGGGGGTTGACCATCAATCGAAACTTCAATCGGCTGTGCAAACGCGCTGACAATGTGCAGCGGACGGTGAGTCCGTTGATGTTCGTTCAGCCAGAGCATTCCGACCAGAAAAACAGTGGCCACCAGCGTACCGAAAATCCCCCAGCGGTAGCCACCGGCGTTGGGATTGGTTTTGGTATCCAATAACCGACTCCAGGAAAAGGGATGCTCGGCTAACAGACTGGAATCGCTTCCCACCGCTTTTTCTGACTTGGAAACCAACGCTCGAAATGGCTGCTGTTCGGCAATTTCCGGGTTTTCTCGCACAGAGATCGCACACAATTCCAGCACTTTTTCATGCTGACCCACTTTTTGATAAGCTTCGGCCAACGTCTGCAGTGGATCCAGATTAAAGGATTGGCCGGCCCCAGGTTGACGCAGATAATCGAGTAAATCATACGATTCCTCCAACTTCCCTGCATTAGTTTTTCGCCAGGCGAGATGAAACCGGGCATCCGTGGAATCGGGTTTTAGCTGTAAGACCTGCTCATACATCGGAGTGGCCGCCTCCCAGCGTCCCGTCTGATCGAAGTGCGAGGCGAGTCCCAGCAACAAGTGCTGATTTTCAGGAAATTTTTCGAGTGCCTCCTGGCAGAACGCGTCTGCTTCAGGAGTCATGTGAAAGGCCAGATACTGTGCGTGGGCCACCAAAGCCGTTTCGACGGTCGGTTCGGCACGATACTGATCCAGTGCCCCCGAAACCGCCAATTGCCGCGACATTTCGTACTCTTCAGGATTTGCCACCCAATGACGTGAGCAACTTGGGCAAGAGTTGAGAATCCGGACCCGTTTCAACGGAATAATGGGGATAAAAACAATGACAAACCAAAGTCGAGTCGAATAAGATTCGAGATTGCCATAACTGCCGCAATGCACGCATGTTCCAGGACGAGTCGCTAAATCGGTTTTCCCGTAGTAATGCGTCCCAATTCCGTTAATCGTGGTTGGCATCGCCAGACTCTTTCACACAAAATTCCTGATGGTTGATCGCCCCTGTTTCCTGTCGCCAATTTTTCCGGTCGCCAACATCAAGAGACCTCTCATGAACGCGGTTTGATCAACTCGGCTGCGAGGCTGGGGCACCGCAGCGGATTTCATCACGGAATTGTCTCAACAGAAATGCCCCGAATATGGTTTCAAACATCGCCACAGGAATCAAGGGAATCGCCAAAAAATAGACCAGCCGAGACTTCATGAGACTTGCTGACATCGCAGCACGTCTCATGAACTATTTATCAATTTGGTGGTCCATCGCCGAGTTTACGCTGATCGCTTTCGCTATTCATCCATCGATTGGAAGTCAATTCCTGTTTTATATCACGAGACGGCAGCGAACGGTTTTTTGAGATTCGCTGGATTCATGTTCGTGGCCGCCGAGTCGTCTGTTTCGACCCTGCCGTCAGCGAACGGTCTTTTGAGGATCGACGGTCAATCGAATCTGATCGATCTCACATCCTTCTGAAACGGACCAGATCCGGATGATTCCGTCGGTGCATCCCGAATAAAGAATGTCGTTTGACGACGAGAACGCGACCCGGTGCAACGTCGAATTCGATGTTAGTCTGCGGTGACATGTTCCGTCACTTGTCTTGAAGATCTGAATGCCTGATTTGACATCGCTTGCTGCCAGCCACATACCGTCCGGTGAGAACGAGACACCTATGAAGGGATCTGGGCCGGGAATATGAGCCGTCCAGGCAATTCGGCCCGACGGAATCTCAAACAACGTGATCTCAAACGCGCGAATGACCGCCAGCCACTTTCCGTCTTGGGAAAAGACCGGGTCTTTTGATAAACTACCTGTTCCATCCAACGTTTGCGTCCGATCGCCGGAATTCAGATCGTATATGTGCAACCCCTTTTGTCCCGCGGCAACAACTAACATTTTCCCGACAGCATCGACCGCGATTCTTTCCGCCGCATCGAGCAGCACGAAATCCGTTTCCGAGGGCTCCTCCAGCGAAAGATTCCACAATCGAACGGATTTCTTGCCGGCGACGCGAACTGCCGTGGTTCCATTAGCCGACAACGCTGCCAACAGATGGCAAGGTTCGGGCATAACTTCCGAAATCATCAATTCCTCGCTGCGAAAAATCTCGACACGGGAATGATCTACCGATAATAATAATATTGCACCGTCCTGACTAACGGCCCAATTTCCGATAGAACGGTTCTTTCGCCCGTCGACCCTTCGCGCTTCCCGCGTCACAAGATCCATTGATATGATCTCGAACTCTCCTAATTGTCCCCAAAGCTTCTCCCCATTCGAGGTGGAAATCAGGCGTAATATAGGCTTTCTGATGGACACTCCATCGGCTAAGTTGGGTCCACCTCCGGGCACGATGAGTTTTGGAAGGAGACCAATAACGCTCCAGACGACCACTCCGAGGAGAAGTAATTCGAGCAACATCATGACCGTCGCGCGCCCGTGACATCGAGACTCGGACAAGACGATCGAGCCGACGGAAATACTTTTGAATCGTTTTCTCACGGTCGCTGCTTTCTGTTGCGGCCTCATCAATCATCCCCAAGATACAGAAGGTTCATCTTTCACAGACAGATAAGGAACCCGAAGGATTGGGTTCCAACTTGACGTCAAGCAGAAGTGACATCTCTCAT
>CAMBQP010000176.1 GCA_945869955.1 Schlesneria paludicola DSM 18645 | reverse complement strand
CGTCGGCCAGAGCGTCGCGAATGAGTGGCCAGGGGGCGTCGCTACCAAAGCGAATGGTGCCACGCGACTGGTAGGCCTCAAGCAAGGCGGGCCACTCCGCCACACTGTCACTGGCGAGTCGGTCGATTGTGGCCGCATCGGGGCAGTTGATAAACGGGTCAAAATGCAGATCCGTCAGCACCAGAAATTGCTGGGGTGCTTCGTCGGCGCGTACACAGTCGGCGACAACACAAATCGCTCCCCACGAAAGCCCGCACAGGGCGATGAATGCCGTCCACAAATTGGGTCGATGTCGCATCGGCAAACTCCTCAGAAATTCCGAATCAAACGCTGCGCTGCAAAGCTAGTCAATTTCGCCACAAACTGACATCGATACGCTGGAAAATGGCCTCACGATGAGCTTATTCGAGCTTGGGTCCACGCCGCTAAGTCCACGCCGCTAAGCCAAACAGCTCCGCAACCAAGTCCGGAACGCGCCCGCAATTCAGTCGTGTCGAGTGAATCATCTTACCTAAACGACTGTTAAGCTCCCTTGATCACGTCGCCGCCGCTACCGTCACGATCACAATTGCTGGTTGCTCACTGCGTATTGTCGTACCCGTTCGCTGAATTGAGCTCCGCGATCCGCAAAATTGCGGAACCAGTCATAGCTGGCACAGCCGGGCGACAGCAAAATCACATCACCCTTCGCCGAATGGTCAATCGCCCACTGAAACGCCAATTCAAACGATAGCTGTGGCAAGGAAACTTCGCAGGTCCTCATTTCGTGCAGCAAGATCCCTTGACGCAAGGGGACAGCCGTCTGGCCCATCAGTGACACCGCTTTGGCGGAACGAGCAATCGCCGCCGCCATCCCGCTCAGATCCACATGCTTATCATAGCCACCCGCCAGCAATACCACAGGAGACTCAAAAGCCGCCAGGGCCACCTCGGCCGATTCCGGTGTGGTGGCGAGTGAATCATTGTAAAATCGTCGACCGGCCACTTCCGCCACAAATTGCAAGCGATGCGGTAATGGCTGATAGGTTTCAATCCCGGCCTGCACACTGCGCTGATCCGCACCAACCGCCGTTGCCGCCGCGATCGCCGCCAACGCGTTGGCGATGTTATGCCGCCCCGGTAACTTCAACCATTCTGCAAGCGGCCAACGCTCTTCGACACCACCCAGGTGGATCACCGCCTCCCCTCCCTGAAAGTAAACCCCCCGTTCGCCGCTGCAGCCCAGTCCAAATTCCCGCCGCTCACCCCGTACAGGCCACCCGCAAACATCCGCGTCATCGGCATTCAGTACCGCCACATCCTGTGCGGTTTGCCATCGCAAAATCGCCTGCTTCGCCTGTCGATAATGATCGAGATGAGGATGCCAGTCGAGATGATTCGCCGCGAAATTGGTCACCACGGCCACATGCGGACTGACCTGCAGCCGTGCCAGATCGCACAGCTGGAAACTGCTCAACTCAAGTACCACCAGATCGCTCGGCTGGATCTGATCGACGAGTGGCAACAGGCTAGTCCCGATGTTTCCCCCCAGCCAGACACGCCGCGCCGACCCCTGGGCCTGCACCGATTTCTCGAGGATTGCATGGATCATGGCGGTCGTCGTCGATTTCCCATTGCTGCCAGTCACCGCCACCACGGGTGCCCGGTTCCATTTCCAAAACAGATTCATCTCACTCGTCGTGGGGACACCCGCTTCGATCGCCGCATTCAGGTAGGGACAATCCCGTTTGACTGCAGGGTTCACCACCACCAGATCCGCCTCGCGAAAGTCGGATTTGTGATGACCACCCAACACCAGGCGAGCCGGTGGGGTCTCTTTCAACTCGGCTAACGAATCGCTCAGCTTTTCCAGTGGACGCAGATCGGTGACGGTGACCGAGGCTCCGCGAGCGACGAGAAACTTGACCGCCCCCAACCCCCCACCGAATGAGCCCAGTCCCATGACCAGCACACGACGCTGGCGATAGTCATCAAAATCATGATCGGGAATCATGGGGCCTCCTTGCCAAGGTCCTGCTTGCTAAGATCTTGCTTGTCAAGATCCTTGAGTAGCTGCGCCGCATCCCGAAAATGACGCAAGACATAATCCGCTTCCCCGACAAAATCGGGAAGCTCATCCGGTGCAAATAACACGCTGCGCATCCCAGCTCGCCGCCCCGCCTGAAGATCAAACAGATAATCCCCAATCACAATCATCTCGTCCGGTCCCATCCCCCAGCGTTCCGCAATCAGGAGCACACCCGCCGGATCCGGTTTCGGAGGAGCATCCTCACGCGCGATCACCTGAGAGAACGTCAGGTTCCATCGATTAAGTGTTCGCAGAGCCGATTCGCGCGAGTTCCGCGTCAGGATTGCCGACGCAATCCCCAGCTCGTTCACATGCTGCAGGAAATCCAGCACCCCCGCAAACGGTTCAGCCAGGTCGGCCCCCTGCAATTCATGACGGTGCACAATCTCGTACATCCGGTCGTATTCTGGACCAGGGGGAATCGCCGCCAGTGCTTCGAGAATGGGGACTCCGGCAGCCAGACCCATGTCGCGCCGCATGGCGTCAAAATCGAGCCGCGAGTCAACCAGCGTACCATCCAGATCAAACACAATTCCGCGAACTTGAGGCATCGTCATCAACTCATCCAAAGAACAGATCAGCGGCCTAGTCTATCACGAGTATTATCATAAAAAAATATTTACTCGCCTCTGCATTTCTCCGTGCCTCTGTGCCTCTGTGGTTAAACCTCTTTTCCTGATATTGCCGTCATGATCAATCCGATCGCAGCGGTGTTGAAGAGCAGGCAGGATTAACCACAGAGACACAGAGGCACAGAGAAGCCAAAACGACAGGAGATCCAAACCGGCGGACTCCCATGCTAATTCTCTTTTTGCGGCGGCGATTCCCGTTTTGCAAATTCGGTCATTGCCGAGAACGAGCTGATCCGGATTGATTCGCGGCTGGTGAAGGGCTCGCCAAATTTTCGGTTGATCGACCAGCCCCAATAACGGGCTCGATCACGAATATCGTCCAGTGGCGTCGGGAAAACCTGCTCACGTCCCGTCAGGAACTGACTCGCATAACAGCGGACCGAGGCCAGCTTCTCTTCAATCGAATCGCTGATATCGAACACGAACGACGGCTGGGGATGGACCCGCAAATGAATGCTGAAATAATAAAAAATGTGCGGGGGATGAAATGGTTCCCCTTTCATGTCCGTTCGGGAAAGCTTGGACCAGAACCGAGCCGCCTCGATCAAGGCGGTCGCCGCGACGTGATCGGGATGGCTATCCTCCCAATAAGGAGCCAGGATGATCCGGGGCCGCGTCAGGCGAAACACCGTCGCCAGTTTCCGCCGTGCTTCGAGCGTATGTTCCAGCGTTCGGTTCGTCAGCCCCAGGTTCTCACGCCAATCGAGCTGCAATACCGCCGTTGCGGCAGCTGTTTCGCGGGCACGAATCGCTGGCGAGCCATGCGGCGTTGGCTCACCATTCGTCAAATCGAGCACGCCGACCCTCAGCCCCTGTTGTCGACAGGCGACCAGTGTTCCCCCAACACTGATCTCGGCGTCATCAGGATGCGGGGCGACAGCAAGGATGTCCAGTGGCTGTTCCAGCGGCGTCATGCAAATTCATCTCGACACAATAAAAAATTTCTGAGATAAGCACCATTTGCGATCTCTCAACCCAAGCGTACTCAATTCGTTCGAGCTTAACTCCGCCAACTCGTGGAGCCCAGTCATGCTGCGCCGTCAATGTCTGTTTTTTGCAATCTTCTGCTGCTCAGTCAGCCTTTTACCCGGCTGTGCTTCCATGGGAATCAAGAACGGTATTCCCTATTTTACCAAACAGGGGCAGTGGGAACCCGAACTTGAAGAAGACAAATGGGCATCCGTCGGCAAGACGGGACGCGGCGGACGCGAACTGGATGATGAACATGATTTTCTCAAGCCCATGCTGATGTCGAAAGAAGCTCAGGATATCGAGCGTAACCTCGGTTACAAATGAATCACCATTGACCGATCGATTTGATCAGGTCCAGGGCGACAATCAGATGACAAAAAACCATGCAGGCGATCGCCAACTGCCAGGCGTGACCATTCATCGGCATGGATCGGCTTTCGATTCCTGACCCGGAAGTGACTCGTACCGGAAAACGGACGTCCGGTGTTTCGTTCCCAGACGCATCGAACAGCCGAACTCGTGACTGCCGAAAGCAGATCCCCATCGCCACCACACCGACCGCAGAAATCAGCATCATCACCAAATTGATCAGGGGCATTTCGAGTCCTTGCCCCGTCGGATCGACTCCTTGATTTTGAGCCGCAATCGTGGCCCAGCAGTTGTTGACGAAGTGCAACAGCATCGGCAGCCAAAAACTGCGTGACCAAAGATACACGAGATGAATCGCCAGCCCCAGTGGCATGACCGCCACGGCATGAACCGGGTGAATGTGCAGACAACCAAATAAAAAGGTCGTCAGCAAGACACCACTGATCATCCCCAGGTTGGCAATCAGCACACGACCAATCGCCCCGCGAAAGATCAGCTCTTCACCAATCGCGGGGAGCACCGCCACCACAAAGACCATGGCACCCAAACTGCTGGCGTCGGCCAGATCCTTGATTGCTTCCATCGAATTCATGCTATCAAAAACGCTGAGCACGGGGATCGCCTCTTTGATCAGACTCCAGCCAAGCTGCACCGGCACAGCCCACACCGAAACACACATCGTTAACGGCAAGGTCCCGCCGAGCACCAGCCAAAAATGTCTGTGATCCGGCCGCTGAAAATTCAACTCGTGAAAAGTTCGGCCCCAATAGCGGACCGAAACCCCTAGCATGGCCGCCAGCACGAACAGGATCATTTCCCCGGAAGTAATCCACATCATCGAAGCCGGGTCATTAATATCGGCTGGCGACTTCTTGCCGTTCAGCAGATTGAACACCACCAGCACGATCGCCATAAAAATGGCGGCAGTCAGATGAACCCCCAACGTTCCCAGCCACCACGCCGCCGCCTCTGCCAGCCCGCAATACCAGCACGGGGGCGAGTCATTCAGTGGGATGACAGCCGAAGGAGCCACCGTCGGTCGGTCTGTGTCCAAAACAGGACTGGAAAAGGGATTTTCGTCGATCGGCACTGTCCCTGATTCCGTTGCCGATTCCGTCGCGGCCAGCCCCCCATCATCGACCGGACTTCCGTCCGCAGTGATGTGAGACTCGAACGAATCGAGTGGGGTCAAAGCCTTCTCGGCAGAGAAATCTGATAAATCTCGTTCAGTCATGCTTGTTCCTGCAGCAGACGAATCCACGGTCCAACATAATGTCCGTTGTCATGAAACGTACGACCACTCACCAGGTTTCCGTCAATCACGCACGGCTCATCCACAAAAATACCGCCACACACTTCCAGATCAAAGCGACATTTCGCCACCGTCGCCATGCGACGACCGCGAACACAATCCGCATACGCGGGAATCTCGACCCCGTGACAAACGCTGGCGATCGGCTTGTTGGCCGCAAAGAAGGCCCGCGTGATCCGAATCAGATCCGGATCATAACGGAGATATTCTGGAGCCCGCCCGCCAGAAAACAAGATCCCGGCATATTCCTCGACCACGATCTCACGAAAGGAAATCTCGGCGTCGATGGAATACCCTTCCCACTCTTTGGTAATCGTCCAGCCCGGTTTCACTTCATGCAGCACCATCTGATAACGCCGTTTTTCCGGGGCGGCCACCACCGGTCGCATCCCCGCTTCGATCAACCGATAATAGGGGTACAGCGTATCAACGGTTTCGGTAGCATCACCGACAATAATCAGCACTTTTTTAACGGACACAACGCGACCCCGAAAAAGCGATAAGGTGAATCATTTCGAACCGGCGGGCCGGGCAGGCGGAACGTTTTTCCGGTCTTCCTGACGCCGATCTTCCTGAAAGTGAAACGGCTTGCCCCCCATGAAGTCGGTACTAGTGATCGTCGGACACCAGTTCTGTTCCACGTGAGCAATCACCAGGTCGGTCCCCTCAAAATGACTGACAAACGGCTTCATTTTTCCGCAATACATCGTGTCGGTCATGTCCCGAATCAACAGCACGTTCTTTCCCTGAGCGACCAATTCGCGAATCGCAAACGGTCGACCCAGAACGCACATATTCAGATGCACACCCATAATGATCACATTCTCGATCCCCCGTTCTGCCAGCAAGTTAAACGTCTCTTGGCCGTTATCCGTAATGGCATCGGGGGCTTCGATCTCGATCGTCTTGATCTGACGTGTCCAGGGGGGAACAATTTCACACTTGGTGGCGCAATCGCACCCCATATCGCTATCGTCGATCGGCAGTTCCGGCTCCCGTTTTGGATCGGGATAGCACCAGGCGGTCCCCCAGCGTTCAATCGTGGCCAACGGAGCGCGCGTCTTGGCGAACTTGGCATTCAGTGCCCGCAGGCGTTGTGGTGTCTCTTTGTAAAAATCGACCGTGGTACTGGGGGCATGAATAATGAACAGCCCTCGCTCCCGCGCCGCGTGAATCACCTTGTTCATCGGCCCCGCCAGTTCCTCAACGCGACGAGCCGCTCCCTGACACCAGTGGTCATCCCACATGTCGCAAATGATGAGTGCCGTTTTCTTCGGATCCCACTCAACCGTGGTCTCGCGTGCGGTCACTTTCGAGGCAGGGTCGGTACGCGTCGCCGCAGTTCGCGAACGAGTATGCAGGACGAGTCCTTTCGAGTTTTGTTCCACTTTGGGCTCAGCTCCTGTCAGTTTCTGAAGTTCGGACACTCCAGCCACAAATCCAACCATCATCAGGACCACGCCAGCCAACCAGACATTTCGCATCATCAGTCTCCCAGAATTGACCACCTCCTTCACGATACACAGACCGCCACAGAATTTCGATGCCGGTTACAGGCGAGAAACACGGCAAGTCCGTGTTCAATCCCGAATTTCAACGCAAAGTCGCCAGGACGCAGGGACGCGAGGAGGACAAAGACAAGGTGTTTTTTGCCATTGAATCTTGGCTTCTTTCACGCGGGGAAGTGAATAACATCCCCGTGAATGCGAATTTAAGATTCAATCATCAACCCGGTGGGCGATGTACAAATCCTTTACTCTGCAGCAAACAGGACGACTTCGGTCCTTAATCCATCCACCTTGATAGCCATGACGAACAGACGATTCGGTTTCGACCGGCTTCGTGGTCCTTTGCACACAGAAGCGTTCAGGCAAATCCCTTGAATCCAGCAGTCGATTCGTAAATCACACCTGTTTCAAAAATGCGAAGATTGTGAACCAAGAATCAAACGAACAGGAGGAGAATCAAATTCAAGATTCTGAAAACTGAAAACTGAAAACTGCCGCGCAGGATCACCAGCTTAACCCATTGTCCTGCATTTGCCTGGCGACGAGATCGAGTTTCAAGGTGCGGGATGCGGATTCACCATCAACCAATAACAGCAGCGTATTTCCGTCGTCAGAAAGCATCAGGCGTTTGATCGGCCCGCTGAGTGGCCCCAGCGACGCCCACGACTCGAGTTTTCCCTCCGGCGTTTGTTTCCAGAAATGCACCTGACCTCCCCGGCACGCTGTCACAACTAACTGGCGAGACTCATCGATCACAATGCCGCTAATGGCTTCGGTATGCTCTTGATAAAGACCAATCTCTTTCCCTTCCGAAAGTCTCATCACCCGAATTCCTCCCCGCTCATCCCCCATCATCAGAGTGGAATCGCCAATCATCTGTAATGCGTGGACGTGTATGGGGTCGTGGATCGTTTTGACTACCGACCCATCTTCGGCCCGATGCAGTCGTACCATTCCGTCACGGGACGAAGTCGCCAACAGCGATTTTCCCACTCCGATCGCCAGGATCTGGCTGACATTCAGATTTCGAGCGGATTCGGAATTCGACCAGAGCAGCTTGACGACACGTTCTTTCCAGTCACATACAAATAATGCCGAAGGTTCCCGAGGTAAATCCTCTAAGGTGCGATCATCGGCCACGAAATAGAGTTGATCACTATTTTTTGAAAGCGTCAATGTTTCGACATTCGGACCACAAGGGATCGCGCCCAGATGCTCATTTTTCACCAAGTCGTACCAATGCAGATGCTCGTTCCCTTTCGTGGTTTCTGCCACAATCGCGATCTCACCCTCCCCCGGCAGCGAGATACCAGCCAATTCCGAGTTGATGTCGGATATCACGCAGGGGATGCCCGGCGGCATTCGATGAGTCTTAAAATCTCGGCGTTCGAGGTTTTTGTGTTTACGTTCGAGGTCGTCGTATTTATACCAACCAACCTGGCCAACCACATCACCTCGTTGTGACAACGCGGCGGAGTACAACGGGAGCGTGTTCAGAGCTTGAGTCTGCCATGCGGGGTTATCCAGAATGGTATAAATCATCGTGTCGAGTTTTCCCGCAACCACAAATCGATTTTCCTCGGGCAAAAAGATCACCGACTTACCACCATCGTCCCTGACCGCGATCCGCGAGATCAAGGTTCGTGACGAGGCGTCCCACACTTTGACGATCTCGTTATCTGTCGATACCACAAATTTTCCCGACCGACTGGTGCTAAATCCCTGAATCAGATTCTGATGAGATTTTTCAAATCGTGAATCACGAAATTTGTGAACTTTGTCGCGGGTGGCCCGTTCGAGTTGTACAAGATCATACCCGTCCGCAACCAAAAGACTTCGCGCGGACGGGTCAGAGATCAAGTCGCTTGGTCGTTGCGTCTCTGCGAGCATTGTTGACCGATCCGGTGACAAGACAGAAAATCGATCTGGCTTCCAGAGAAGACAACCCCGTGTGAAGCAAGCCCCTTTGTTTCCAAACGCATCATACAGATCCAACTCATAATTGAGTTCATAGGAACCCGGCTGCCAGCTCTTGAAGACGGCATTTTTTTCATCCGTGTGTCTCGTCAACGAGTAAATAGTATCGTCACCAGCGGGGCTCATGCTGAGTTCGACCACTCGGGCGTCATGCGCTTTCCACTGACCGACTGGCTTCCAATCTTCCGTCTCCCAGAGACAGATCCAGCCATGACGTGTTCCCGCCAGTAAGCGATCGCCTGCAGGAGAAAAGATCAGTGAACTGCATCCCTCCGCTTTCTCCTTTTCCCTCTCGGCCTCGTTTTGCTTCTGCGTGGCTGAGTTAAATTTGAGCCGATTCAGTTCGACAAAGGTATTGGTGTCGATCAAGCGAATGATGATATCCCCGTGTTCATCGGCCAGATTTTCGCTGAGAGCCAAAATCCCCCGGTGGGGATGAAGCGCCATTTTCGAGATATCGATCCCTGACAACAGCGTTCGCTCAACGCGAATATCATGACCACCGAGACACCGTAGTAACTCGATCCGTAATAAACGTTGCATCTCTGAAGTATTGGCGAGTGGAGTGGCTTTCGCAATTTCAGCGAAGTTTTTATCGACCCAGCGTTCCGTCGGATCCGCACGGCGAATTTGAAGTCCGCTTACGATTGCGAAAAACTGTTCAATGCCGAGTCTTTTTGCCGTTTCGTCCGCAAGTTTTCTCGCGCTCCCCAATCGCGCACTGAACCAGGTCCCCCCGATGACGAGGGCCATAAATAACAGCAAGGCGAGCAAGTTCGAGAAGGCACGCTCGGGATTCCGTCGACACCACCGCAGCAGCGTTTCCAGCCACGAGGTCGGTTTCGCTAGAATCGGCCGCCCCTCGATGAATCGCAACAGATCGTCAACCAATGCCTGAGCATTGGCGTAACGCTGCCCAGGTTCCTTTTGCAGGCATTTCAAGCAGATCGTTTCCAGATCCTTAGGGACTCCGCGCGTGATCAAGCTAGGAGGGACGACATCGAGTGTCTTCACCTGAATCAGTATTTCGGCATCAGACGACCCCTGAAAGGGAGGACGTGCGGTCAGCAATTGATACAGCGTCGCCCCCATTCCATAGACATCGGTACGGAACGTAATGCCGTCCGGATGCTTGATCGCTTGCTCCAGCGCCATGTAACTGAATGTGCCGGTTTGGCCGCCGGCAACGGAAGTCTGCGTCAAGCCCGATTCGCTCGTTTTGGCAATCCCAAAGTCGACAATTTTCACCTTTCCGTCACGGCGGATCAAAATATTCGCTGGCTTCAGATCCCGGTGGATAATTCCTTTGGCGTGGACCGCAACCATGGTCTCGGCCACGGTATGAATCAGTTTTGCCGCCTGCATTGGCTGCATGGGAGCCCCCTTCAGCGACTGGAAAAGATTCATTCCATCGACGAATTCGAGCACCATCGCAATTTCACCGTGAGGTTCGAGCACCTCATAAATCTGCACGACTCCCGGATGATTTAGCTTGGCGAGAATATTCGACTCGACCTTCATCCGCGCGATCTCGCGGGGCGAGGACCAGTCGCGGTGCCGAATCACCTTGATTGCTACCGATCGTTCCGGACTGAACTGTAAAGCATGGTAGACAATCCCCATTCCCCCCTCTCCAATCTGGGACAAAACCCGAAACCCAGGAAATGAGGGGAGTGGTGACGGAGCGTCTTCCGCGTCTGGGATGCGGGGGATGATCGAAGGTCCCTGCGGGCTCGTATCGGCAATCGGCAATTTTTGGAGCAGCGCAATTTGCTGCTTCAGCCGGTCAACCAGATCGATTCGATTTCGATCAGCACAGATCTGCTCGGGTGTTTTTGGTGACGCCGATTTCTGGGATAGGTACCAGTCGACAAGCAGCTCCATCAAGAGGTCATGTTCTGCTGCGGATGTTTCAGGCTGCACAACGATGTTCCCATGGCAGAATCAGGAGCGTGAATCTCTCAACAACCAAACCAAATTGCGACTTAACGCGAGTTACGGCGCGACACACGCTGCGGCGCAACCGATGGTCCGCCGTCGGACCGATGCAGTGGTTGCTGCAATCAACTCACTTCAATCGAGCTACCGAAGTGCCGACCAAGTCGCAGTCGTGCGGACAGCCAATACCTGCAAACCTGCCGCGTCGACTTCCCCAAAATCTCGCCGACTTCTTCCTGATTCAGCTCGTGGTACCACAACAGATCAAAGACTTCTTTCTCGAGCTCAGGCAACTGATTGATGGCCACATGAAATTCGGTCCACGTGGCCAGTTTGACCGGGTTGTAAGTCGAGCCCTCTGAGTAATCCAGACTGCTTCCGCCGATATCGCCGTGAGTGCGCTCATGACTCGCCATCCCGTCAGGCCCAAAGAAGTGTCGCAGCCGATCATGAACCTGCCGCCGAACCTGCAGGGCAGCGCGTCGATAGAAAGCCTCAGTCGACACCGGACACGCCCGTTCGAGCGAGGTATACAGTCTCAAGATCGCCTGTTGCGAGACATCCTCATACGACTCCCACCGCATCAAACGAGGAAAGTCCCCCATCATCCGCTGGGACAGCAACCTCATCCGCCCGGCCACGGCACCAACCAGCTCATTACGCGCCGCCAAATCCCCCTGCCGCAACCGTTCCAGGTACGAGTTCATCCGCGTGGTCGTCAACATCGCCCAGCCTCCGTTTGGAAAAAGCACTCGTCACCGCAACAGTAAATCTGTCAATCTTCGTACCAAACTCGCCCGCAAACCACAAACAGACACCCGCAGAATCACTTTTTTTCGTCAAATTTCAGAAAACACCTCCCTAAAATCACCGCCAGACACAACCACACGAGTTTCGAACACCGAATCTCAACACAACCACAAATCCGCCATGACGTTACAACGAACATGATCAGCGCGACAGCGTTAAAAACGTTTGAAGGAAATCCCAAGAACACGGCCCGTTTCAAACATGATTTGGACTTATCCCCGTCTCTTCTTATCGCTCTGGGACAAACAGTGCCGAACGTCTCTGGGCACGCCACCACAAATTCACCGACCCCTGCTTGACGATGTCGTCCCACAAGACAATCCACGCGGCGATTACACGCACCGAATCTCACAGGCAAAGACTGCGGGGAGAG
This sequence comes from Schlesneria paludicola DSM 18645, assembly GCA_945869955.1. Lineage (GTDB taxonomy): Bacteria > Planctomycetota > Planctomycetia > Planctomycetales > Planctomycetaceae > Schlesneria > Schlesneria paludicola_B. Next base: position 753 of record CAMBQP010000176.1, on the reverse strand, counting down.
GGGACAGGGTGAGGGGCTCTTCGCACGTCAAGATCACCCGTGAGTTTCGCAATCATTTCGCAAATATTTTTCGTGAATCACCGAGAATTTGACGAGATGTTTATATTTAACGGCAGCGGGAAAAAGACCCCTCACCCTAACCCTGTCCCCGGAGTACCGGGGCGAGGGGACTAACTCCGCTCCTCTCAGTGACATCGGAAGTCGCCCCTCAATAAAAACCGGACTTTCGAGATGGCGTCGCTGGAAAAAACGAGAAAGACAAAGCGCACGGCTTCTTTGAAGACTCGGAAGCAGTGCCACCTTGGCCAACCGGGTCAGTCCTTCCCATAAACCCCTTAACCCTAATGATTGAAGGAGATTGGGCTGGCCAACCCCTCAGAGATTTCTCTTGAACAATAGACCGATTCCCCAACATCGAAATCACCTGCGATATACCCACATCAACATCAAGCGCGACCCGGGAAGAACGGGGACTGGCTCCGTCTTCGGTGCCTAGTATCTTGAAAATCCGAGCAATAATGTGATGATGGAACAGTTTCCGTAAGCGTCAATCGATCGCGACAAGATGCCTGGTTGCGATCATCGGCTTGTAGATCGTCATGCTTGGGAACTTCGAGTTCGTGGGACAGCTGGATCGCAAGCCGTTTCATTTCAAACCCGAACCGTCGCTTGAGCCGCGTTTGCGAGCTCGAATTTACTAGGATGGGATGTCATGATTACCAACACCTCCACAGTTACCGTTTTTGTCGGAAT
>CAMBQP010000175.1 GCA_945869955.1 Schlesneria paludicola DSM 18645 | reverse complement strand
CGTCTTTGATTTTGGCCGGAAGGGGGCGTCTCCCACGCATCCCGAGTTACTCGACTGGCTGGCGGTGGAACTGATGGGGGGTGGGCCAACGGAATTGCCTGCGGGGAAGTCTGCGGAAGAACAACCGCCACGCAGGCCGTGGAGGATGAAGCATCTGCATCGCTTGATCGTTACCTCGAACGCTTACCGGATGACCTCATCCAGCGCGGGTGCTGCGGCGGAAAATCTGGTCGAGGATCCGGAAAATCGCTATCTCTGGCGCATGAACCCGATTCGGATGGAATCGCAAATTGTGCGCGATGCGCTGTTGTCGTTGGCGGGTGAATTGGACCTGACGATGGGTGGGCCTTCGATTCCGATCAGCAACGAAACCTCGCGCCGTCGGAGTCTCTACTTTGTGCACTCAAATGTTGAGCACCAGAAATTTCTGTCGATGTTTGATGATGCGAGTGTGCTGGACTGTTACCGTCGATCGGAAAGCATTATTCCACAGCAGGCCCTGGCACTGGAAAATAGCCCGCTCGCGAATGAAATGGCCGAGAAGATCACGGGGCGAATTATGGCCGGAATGACTCCCCTGGACGATCACGAATTTATTCAGTGTGCGTTTATGACTGTGTTAAATGTGGTCCCCTCGGTTGCGGAAGAATCGACGGTGATGACGGCGATGCGAGATTTGGCTGCAGCGGCACGACTGGCTCAGCGTCCGAATCCCGAGGGGGATACCCGCGTGCGGATTGTTCAGGCGTTACTGAACCATCATGATTTTGTGACTGTCCGCTGATGTCGTATGTGACAGGGTGGTACAATTCCGATGTCCGCTTCTGACGTGCGATTTCCCTGTGCCTGGTGGTTCCGTCCAGAAATTTCCTCTGCAGAGATTAGCCCATGCCTTCCTTTTGCAATCACGGTTCCGCAGGCGGCTTGTCACGTCGCGTGTTTTTGTCTGATATGGGAATGGGGTTTACCGGCATGGCGCTGGGGGCGATGCTGGCGCAAGAGCGGGTTGGTCGTGCGGAAGCCCCTGCCATCTGGCAGCCTCCCACGGGACGTCCCCTGTTTACGCCGCAAGCCAAAAGTGTCATCTGGCTGTTTATGAATGGTGGGGTTTCCCAAGCCGAGAGTTTTGATCCGAAACCGGAACTGACGCGCTACGCGGGGATGTCGATCAATGAAACCCCATATCGGGATGTGCAGAATCCCGATAAGCTGAAACTGGCGCGCGTGACTGTCATCAATGATGCCAACGGGCAGCAGCGGAATAAGCTTTATCCGCTTCAGGTTGGTTTTCGAAAATATGGGGAAAGTGGAATTGAGCTGAGCGACTGGGTTCCGCATGTGGGTGGGTGCGTGGATGACCTGGCGGTGATTCGCTCGATGTATACCACCGATGATAACCATGGAGCCCAGACTCAGTTTCATTCTGGTCGACACATGTTGGATGGTGAATTTCCGACACTGGGGGCTTGGGTTGATTACGGGCTGGGTTCACTGAATGACAATTTGCCGCAATTCATTTCGATGGGGAAACGGGAGTATTGGAACGCAAAAGATGGGCATTACCTTGGTCCCGAACATGACGCGATCCCGATTCTGGTCGATCCGGAAAATCCATTAGACTTTGGGAAGCTGGCAAGTGGTCAGACGCGTGACGAACAGCAGATCGGGTTTGATCTGGTTGGGCGATTGAATCGGCTGAAGGGAATCGAATATCCCGACGATCCGGCTTTAGCAGCTCGGATCAAAGCCTATGAACTGGCGTTTCGGATGCAGACCTCGGTCCCCGACATTTTGAACCTCAAGGCCGAGACGGAAGAGACGCAGCAGTTATATGGGCTGGATGAACCGGCAACCCGTGACTTCGGCATGCAGATGCTGGCGGCACGACGTTTTGTGGAGCAGGGGGTTCGTTTTATTCAGGTGCAGCATGGTGCCGGCGGGGCAGGGGCCTGGGACGCGCACTCTGCCCTGAAAGCAAACCATTCTGGCAATTTTAAAGGGGTCGACAAACCGATCGCTGGATTATTGAAAGATTTGAAGCGACGAGGCCTGCTCGATTCGACGATCGTGCTGTTTGCCAGTGAATTTGGGCGCACTCCGGGAACGCAAGGGGCGGATGGGCGCGATCATCACATTTACGGCTTTTCCATCTGGATGGCGGGTGGTGGGATCAAGGGGGGAATTGTGCATGGGGCAACGGATGAAATCGGATTTCATGCCGTCGAGCATCGTCATTATGTGACCGATATCCATGCCACCATCTTGCGTCAAATGGGGCTGGATTCACGGAAGTTAGAAATCCCAGGCCGCAAGCGTCTCGACATCGATCACGGGAAACCGATTCTGGAAATTCTGGCCTGAGCTGCTTGGTGGAACGGGGATCTGCAATCCCGTAAACTTCGGAAAAGCCCCGCACGCGTACTGCGTTCGGGGCTTGCTGGATGATGCCCGGTCAGGTTTCCAAAAATCAAGCCAAGCGACGACGGCGAATCGCCAAGCCAATTCCGGCAATACCGGTTGCCAATGATAGGAACGTCGAGGGTTCAGGAACCGCTCCGTAAGAGATCTCATTAATATTCCCGGTTGCTGAATCAACCTGATAAACGAATACTTCGCCGTTAGGGCCAACGGATAAAGGATTCTGATCTCCATCGTAAACTAAAATCGTCAAGGACGGTGAACTGGCAGAAGCGGCTCCAATCGAATCGCCTGTAAATGTGATATCAAAGTTCATAAATGAGCTAAATGTGGTCACTAATTGATAGGCTTCCGCAAACTGAAGCGCGGAATCGTCATTGTAGAGACTCAGCGTGTCTGAAGCCAAGTCACCATTCATGTACGTATTCGGTGGATCGTTCGGATTTATCGCCGTATTATTATACGTGGGTCCGTTGAGTGTTGCGGTACTCGAATAGGCGGTGATCGTCACCGTAATCGGAACACCTCCTGCGCTCGCACCCAGTTGAAATTCAACGTCTCCCGACCGCCCCAGGAAGTACGACGTATCCAGCGACACGTTCACAGTCTGGGAGCCTGCATTGGCAACATTCGTGGAGATTACGCAAGCCATCGAGGCGAATAGACACATGCACATCGAAAAACGACGAACCATACCTGCACCATTCCTTCATTAAACCATTTATTACGAAGCAAAATTTTCAATAAACTCAACGTCAATCGATTTCGATTGATCACACGGATCATGCTATTCAGGCCTGAGAGGTTTCTCGCGAGCGGCCGCTCATCGACGAAATACCAGATCAAAACTCAGCTGTTTTTGGCTGAAATTCGATTCTCACTCGCCAGCAGTTCATCTCGTCAGCACACTCGGAAGCGCACCGATGCTGGTCACAACGAAACATGGCTGTCTGGCCTATGCTGCTGCTCGCAAAAGGGATCCCTCGGTACATCACGCATTCGGGAGAATTCGGATCAATTTGTTGAAATTGCAGGTAATGGCGTGGATCCTGTCGATCAAGCCGAATGCGGATTCGTCTGTTCGATTTCCATCCGAAGAATTGAAGTCGACCTGCGAATCGCGTAAACCAAATTGTCCAGATCGTTGGGCGTCGTTGCGTAGAATCTTGCATTGAGGTAGGTTCAACGAGCAAAAACACCTGCGTTCAGATCGAGGTGTTTTTTTCGGTCGTGAAATCTCTGGGGGCCAAATTGCCAGAAGATCCCCTGGGTTTGGTTTCTCCCGTAAAATATGCGGACGGCTCCCAAGGAACGGTTTTTTCCCTATTGGACAGACATTGCAACTCGCTATTAGGTTTCCCTGATGTACCCGAATTTCTCTGTCGCGGTTTTTCTGTTGGCAAGCATGGCCAATGTTTCCTTCCTTTTGGCAGAGGATGCTGAAGACAACCGACTCGCAACGGCACGCCAGCACTTCCAGCGGGGGCGGTATGCCGAAGCGATCGAAACTCTGGATCAATTGGCCGAAACGCCGCCGACGGGTTTAGACTCGGTTCAATTGGCGCTGTTACGATGCCATGCTCTGCAGGCCCAGGGTGAGCGACTCGCTGCAGAAGAGGTGCTGATCAAAGCGCTACAGGACCATGATGACTCGGCCTTACTGCATGCGGAACTGGCCAAGCGACATTTTGAGCGGGGCCGTTATCCTGAGGCCAAAGCGTCGGCGACTCGGGCGATGGCGCTGAACCCCGATCAATTGCTGGCACGATTGGTTCAGGCACAGATCTTCACGGAAGAGGGGGACCTTAAAAAGGCGGACGAAGGTTTTCGCTGGTTCGTACGGTATTACAATCGGGCTCAGCCAACCGATCCCGAGTCGCTGGTCCTCGTCGCCCAAGGGGCCGCACAGTACGCTCGCTGGCATAGTTCGTCACAGATCTTTGATTTCTGTGTGAATACCGTCACCGTTGATGCCTTGAAGCGAGACAAGTCCTATTGGCAAGCGCATCTGGTCTCTGGAAAGCTGTTGCTGGAAAAATACAACAAAGCCCAAGGGCGCCCGGAATTGAAATCGGCCTTGGCGATTAACCCGAACGCGGCGGAGGTCCACACGGAAATGGCACTCTCGGCCATCAGTGAATACAACTGGGATGAAGTCGAAGAATCGGCCCGGCGGGCGCTCGAAATTGCCCCCCATTCCCCAGGGGCATTACAGGGACTCGCCATGGCCAAACTCTTTTTCCGCGATTTTGAATCGACCGAAAAGTTGCTGACTGAAGCACTCGACGAGAACCCCATCGACACCAAATCGCTGGCCCTCATGGCCGCACTGCGGATGCTGCAGGATGGTTGGCCTGATCCCGCCCGCTGGCAACACCTTGTGAGTCATCTGGATCAGATCGCCGACCTGAAGCTCGAAAACCCCACCCGGTGCGAGCAGGTGCTGATCGACGTTGCCCGGCGGAATCCAAAGCCCGGCTACTTTCTGGCCTCGCTGGCAGAAATCGTCGACCGATTTCGTCAGCATCGGGTTGCCGAACCGCTGCTCAAACAGGCAATTCTGCTGATGCCCCAGTTATCACAACCCAAGAACGGACTCGGTCAGCTTTACATGCAGACGGGGCAGATTGATGAGGCGCGGAAGACGCTGGATGAGGCTTTCAAGGCGGACCCCTATCATGTCCGCGTCAGTAATATGCGGAAGGTGATCAAGGTTCTTGACGATTATGAATCGGTCACCACCGAGCACTTTGTGGTTCGAGCCGATGGCAAGCTTGATCGATTACTCGCCCGTTATATGGCCGAGTATCTCGAGGAAATCTATCCCGAACTGACAACCCTCTTCGGATTTGAGCCCGAGTCCCGCACACAGATCGAAATTTACAATACCGCCAAGGGGCTGTCGGGACACCAGTGGTTCAGCGCAAGAATGGTTGGGCTTCCCTGGGTCCAGACGATTGGGGCTTCGACCGGCGTGATTATCGCGATGCAAAGCCCCAGTTCGATGGACCGTCCGCTGAACTGGGCACGCGTCCTCAAGCATGAATTTGTCCACATTCTGACGCTGCAGCAAACGGATTTTAATATCCCGCACTGGTATACGGAAGCACTTGCCGTCCGCTCGGAAGGGTATCCCCGGCCGGTCGAGTGGAATGCGTTGCTACTGAATCGTGTCCCTAAGGGAGAACTGAAAAACCTGGATAACCTGAGCATGGGATTTATCAGGGCGGGGACCCAGGAGAACTGGAATTTTGCGTATTGCCAAAGTGTCCTGTACGCCGACTACATGGCCGAGCGATTTGGCGAAGAGTCACTGGCCCGGTTGCTCGAGGCTTACCGAAAAAATCAGACGACCGATCAGGCGGTCCCTGCGGTCTTTGGAGTTGACAAAGCCGATTTCGAAAAGGGTTATCGTGAATTTCTCGATCAGGTGGTCGCTGGTCTGCGCAGCAGTGACGATTCGGCCAGTCCCGAACAACGGCCCTCGCAGATTGAAAAAGCGTACGAGAAAAATAAACAGGATCCCCAGGCGGCTGCCAATTATGCCAAACTGATGCTGATGATCAAAAAACGGGACGAAGCCAAAAAGATTGCCGAAGAAGTGCTGAAGAAGGATCCTGCCCAGCCCGTGGCGGCTGCCGTGTTGGCCCTCCTTTTGCTTCGGGACGAAAAATTTGACGAAGCGGCAGCGGTTTTAGAGCCCGCCTTGCAGCAAGAGCACCCAAATCAGCAGGTGATCGAACTGCTGATGAAAGTCCGCCTGAAACAGAAGCAACCGGAAGCGGCTCTGGTCCTGAGCGAACTGGGCAAGCGACATTTTCCGTACGACAGCGACTGGTGGAAGGGGACTGCCGCCGCCGCGAAAATGACCGGGGCGACGGAAACTCGTCGAGCCGCCCTGGAAAAACTGGTTCAGATCGAAGCGGATGATCCTGCCCCCCGCAAAGCTTTGGCAGAACTCGCCCTGTCTGAGGGAAATTTTGATGTGGCTTATCACTATGGAAAACGGACCCTGCACATTGATGTGCTGGATGCCGAAGTCCATCGGATGCTCGGTGATGCGCTTGCAGGGCGCAAAGAGTTTGACCGGGCGATTGCGGAATACGAAATTGCGATCGAGTTGAAACCGAAAGATCTTGAAGCCCAACTCGGACTGGCCGAGTCTTGTCTGATGGCGGATCAGCAGGAAAAAGGGGGCCGGCTGGTTAAAGAAATTCTCAAGCAAGCCCCAGACAACGAACGAGCCTTGCTGCTTCGTGATCGTAGGAAGGATTAGCAGTCTGTTGAAAACGGGGACTGGTTGCGACCGAAATCAAAAATCGACTTGAATGATGAGCAGTGCGAGGTTCCTGTCCCTTTTTCAACAGACAGTTAGGTGATCCTGCGAAGGATGCGCGGGGGGAAGAAGGGGCCTGAAGGGTCTCTCACTGGCCGAGCGGGCTCGCGTAATGCGAGAACGTTCGAGGTGGCATCAACGCAGTGTCCCCCCCTTGACGATTCCGGGTGGTTGCGGGACCGCTTCGGTGATGATTTTCCAGCTTTCCCCCATTTCGCGCATGGCGCGAAAGTCGGTCGGCTGGTAGGTGACATTCAGGTGCGGTGTCGGGACAAGGCGATTCTTTTCGAAGTGCGAATCCATGGTTGCCGCCACAATCCCGGTCACCAGATGTGTTCTTTCCACGGGATAGGGGGCTTTTCCCGTCCGGATATGCGTCTGAATTGCGTGCGACAGTGCTTTAAACAGATTCCGGTTTTGCCAGGGGCCGACATAAAAGCTGGTGGCGAGTGGTTCGGGTTTTCCCGCCAGTCGACAGGCGAAACACCATCGCGTGGAGCTGGCACCGACCCGTAACACGGTCGCTCGCAGTCCGTCGCGATATCGGATCAGAATGGCATGGACCGGGTGTTGTTTGCCATCGGCCGGTTCGAGAAACTCTTTGAGCGACCCAATCTCTTTTCCTTCGGCCGCATTCATCGCGGCGGTTGCCAGTGAAAGACTCCAGCGTCCCTCTTCAGCGGCCTGCCAGGCCGCCTCTCCTTCCAGTAGTTGTACCTCGCTGACACCACTTTCACCCCCTCGTCGCGATTCGACCAGGGACTGCAGCACCTCTAAAGCGTGAAAGTCATAGGATTCCAGCCCACCACTATGAATTGAGACCGCTTCCGTCAGCACCTCATTTGCGGGAAATTCGAACGGGGGGCGACGTTGAGCCAGAGGGACCGAGCTTCCCGCCATGAAGGGAATTTTCAGCTCGTGCGCAACTTGCATCATTTCCGCAGACCAATCCCAGCGATACGAGAGATGCTTGTCGTTAAACAAGGGGACCGCCCGTCCACTTTCACGAAACACGGCAGCAATCTCGTCAAAGAATCGCTTGCGGGGATACATCTGCTGTCCCCGTTCGTTCAGTGGGTAGTTCCCATGCTCACCAATCGAGAGGACTCCGTCGACAGCCAAGTCCGCGCCACCTCGTTTCAACGCCCCGGCAATGGTCGGGAAAATTTCGATCCCATACTGTTTTGCCACCTCCCGAGCCATATCGCGGCCTTCCGGGAATTGGTCGACATAGAGACTGACAACATCCATCCCTGGATCGGTCACTTGGCCGTTAAACAGATACGGTTCGAGGAAGTTTTCCAAAATCACATGGGCGTGACTGCGATAACTGAACTCGGTAATGACCGCCGCAATTTGCGGTCGTTTCGCCACAGCGGCAAAACTTTTTGTGGGCTGGGGAAGTGCTGCCAGCGACAAGGCCCCGGCGGTTGCACGCATCCACTGCCGACGATCGTATTGCTGTGGATTGGATTGGGGACTCGTGTGCATCGTTGAGTTCCTGCGGAATGAATGCGGAATGGGAATGATCCAGGATCATTCCTCGACGGAAAGTCCGCCGCCTGTCAAATTTCACAACACCAAGACCGTATTCTGGTCGATTCGACTTGGAAACTCTATCAGGTTCGCAAACCGGGTTGAATGGAGCCGCTTAACCGTTTGTTGAAAAAGAGGGGCAGGGACCTCGCACTGCGTATCGTTCAAGTCGATTTTTGATTTCAGTCGGAGCCACCCCCCGTTTTTCAACAGACTGTTAATTTTCAACAGACTGTTAAGAGGGCTTGCTGTCATGGGGACTTACTGTCATGGGGACTTGCGTTGTGCGGGCTTGTGATGAAGAAATCCGCGTGAGTCGCGGTCATCAACTTTCGCACAGCGCTGGTAATCGATATTTTGTGGTGACATACCAAGCTGTGCCCAACTGTGGCATGATGGAACCACGAATCCGACTTATCCCACACAGAGGAATTCTGCCGATGCCACTCGTCGATCATCCCATTGGAAATTATCGTTTTCTCCCTGGAATTGCCCCCTATTCCTGCGGGGTGGTCTCGAGCCCCGGGTACGAGGTCGTGCATGTTACCTTTCAGCACCTGGTTCCGTACCAGCGTGGCCTGGCCGAAATCAAAAACTTTCTGCAAGCACGAGGTCGCCCCCTGGCCGCTTTGTGTGCCATCGAACTGCGGTCGCCACAGCCATTTACCTTTGCCGGCTTCTCGGAATTTAACGCCGAATACGCGGCGATCCTCGAATCCTGGGGAATTTTTGTCGAGGGAGTCAATCCGGTGGCCCGAACGAATGTGGCCCCCGTTTTGCAAGCTCCCAAAGAGCCCTCTCTGTATGGCTTCTCATTCACGCTCGCGTCGCTGCCGGAACTTCCCGCAACGTTTGTTGTCGCGGGAGCGGGGGAACTTCCTGAAGGGGTGCTGTGCCGGGAGGGGATCGTCGCACTGGGGGACACTTCAGAAGCGGGGCTGAAAATCAAATCCCGCTTTGTGATGGATTTAATGGAGTCGCGGTTACAGGGGCTGGGGGTCGATTGGCCAGCGGTCAGCACCATTGATGTTTACACGGCACATTCGTTGACACCGCTGATTGCCGAGATCGTTTTGGGGCGTGTCGGTTCCGCCAGTCTCCATGGTGCCACGTGGCATTTCAGTCAACCCCCGATCGCCGAGATCGAATACGAGATGGATTTGCGTGGAACACGAACGGATATTCGGATCCAGGCGTAACCCGGTCGCAACCAACCTCTAATTCTGCATCGTCCATTGTGCGGCTTCCCGACTCAGTTCTGCGGTGTTCCGCAGATTCAGTTTCGTTTTGATTTTTTGGCGATGGGTTTCGATGGTTTTGACGCTCAGGTGGAGCCCCGCAGCAATCTCGATGGTGGTTTTTCCGAAACCAATCAAGCGGAAGACTTCCAGCTCACGGTCAGAGAGTTTGTCGACCCCGATCCGGGGTGCTGCGTGTTTACCATGCATATTTTGCAGCAGCAACCGTTCGGAAAGTTCCTCGCTGAGATAGTGTTTTCCCTCCAGGATACGGCGAATTGCCGACACAATGTTGCGAGATGCCGAATGTTTGTTGAGGTATCCCATCGCTCCGGCCTGGATCACTCGCTCGCCGTACAAGCTTTCCTCGTACATCGAGACGACCAGGATTGGAATTTTTTGATTACGGGATTTGATTCGATGAATTAACTCGAGTCCGCTTTCGTGAGCGAGGCTGAGATCCGTGACAACCACATCAGGAGCGGTTTCATCAAACCGTTTTAAGGCACTCGAAATATCCTCTGCCTCACCACAGACGGTGAGATCGGATTGAACTTCCAGTAGAGCCGTCAATCCCTCCCGAACGATGGGATGGTCGTCGACAATCAACACGCGCGCAGGCATTTGGGATTTAGGTGTTTGAGTCAGTTGGACCATGATGCCCTCCTATGGGAATTTGACAAAAGATGCGTGTACCACCGTTTGGGTTGTTCTCGATGTGAAACATCCCGTTGATCATGTTTGTCCGATACGCCATGAGGTGCAAACCGACTCCCGTTGACTGTTGTTGTACGGGGATCCCGACACCGTCATCGGAAACATCCAGCATCAGAACCCCTCTTACGAGGCTCAGCTTCAGGCAAATCTCGTGTGGTTTTGCGTGTTTCACACAGTTATTCACTGCTTCGCGTGCGATCAGAAAGAGCTCTTTTGCGATACGGGGATCCGTCAGCAAGATTTCCCCCTCACAGAAAAAACGGCAGGTAATTTTCGTGTTTTTCTGGGTCTCGGTCATGAACGCGCGCAGAGCGGTCTGCAATCCATTTGCATCCAAATCAATCGGAATCAAGCCTCGAGCCAAGTTGCGGACTTGGGATAAAGTGGTCTCCAGCCCCAACTCGAGCCGAGCCAGATCCTTCGGCCCCACCCGTTTTTGTTCCTGGAGAGATTTAATCAGGTAGGTCATGCCGGTCAGTTCTTGGGCGACCTGGTCGTGAAGTTCCTGCCCGATGCGCAACTGCTCATGAGCCGCAATGGTTAAGACCTCGCGTTCGAGGGTCTGTCGCTGAGAGATGTCCGCAAGCATCCCCATAAACATTCTTCCAGAATCGGTTTGAATTTCGCTCACGGTTAATTCCACGGGGAGCATCGAGCCATCCCGTTTGCGAGCCAACACGTTTCTGACCTGTCCGATGACGGATGAGATACCCGTCTCGAGGTAGTGCCGCAACCCCGCGGCATGTCCAGCTCGATTCACATCATCCATGAGCGTGCCAATCTTGGCTCCCATCATTTCCGCCGCAGTATATCCAAACATTTTTTCCGCAGCGTGATTGAAAACGTGAATCGTCCCCGACTGATCAATGCTGATAATTGCGTTCCTGGCCTGATCAATAATCGCTTGCATCAGCAATTCGGTTTTTTTCAGCGAGACTGCGATCTGGTGCTGGTTGGTGACATCCTCGACCGCCAACAACAGGAAATCGGATCTCTCTTCGTTGAGTGAATGCGGTAGTCGTTTTGCTGTTACGAGCAGGTTTCGTTTCCCCTGTCCCTGGAATTGCGGTCCCCGAAATTGATGTTCCAGAGAAATTCGCTGCGGTTTTCCCGTTGATTGCTGGGTTGATGTTAACAGGGATCGTAACTCGGGAATGTTCCATTCCCCGTCATCGAGTTCAAAAAGACCGCTGTTCAGGGTCTGTTGCGATGTTTGATGGAATGTCTGGTAGAAGCTGTCATTTGCTTGAAGAATACGGAACTGCGGGTCCAGCACCAGTACGCCTAACGACTCGTGCAGCAACTCAAGGATGCTAACAGCAAAGTCCCGGGCTTCAATAATCTGCTGTTCTCGTTCCTTCAGGTTATGAATGTCGTTGAGCAGGATCATGACACCATTCAGGTGTTGTTCGCTCATGCGAAACGGTCGGATCTCCAGAGAAATCCAGCGACCGTGTACTTCGGTCAGCTCTTGCTCAAACGCCTGTTGTGAGTCAATCACTTTCAGAATCTGTGACGACAAATCGGAACTCGGCAGGTGTAAGTCCAATTCCGCGATCTGCCGACCTATGTCACTCGGTTGCAGGTGATAGTTCTCAGCAGCACGGGGGCTGAATTGACGAATGGCGAGATCCTGGTCGACAATCACCACCGGGATTCGGACACAGGCAATCAAGTTGTTTAGGTCTTGATTCAGCTGAATCACGTCCTGGACATGCCGCTCCAGTTGATCATTGATGGAAACCAGTTCTTCGTTACTCGATTGTAATTCTTCCTTGGTGGTTTCCAATTCTTCATTGGTCGACTGCAATTCCTCGTAGCTCGAAGTCACCTCTTCGTTCGCTGCCATCAGTTCCTGGTTGGCGACATCCTTGGCTTCAATCACGGAATGAAGATAGGACTTGGTCATCGCAAGTTCCTGTTGCAGTCGCTCCGTAACGACATTCTCCACGGATTGGGTCGGTAAGCCCGCGAGCGGCCCAGGGGACCGGATTTCTAACGGAGATTGCGCTAACCGAGATTGCTCAGCGTGATCTTCAAACAAGACCACAAAACAGGACAAATTGTCGGGGAGAATTGTGATCGGAATCACTTCGAGATTGATCAACAACCCGTTGAGTTCCAGCTGCTCTGCCCGAGCGCGGAGTCCATTGCTTTTGGCCATTTCGATGGTGATGCGGAGGGTCGGCAGAATTTCTGGCCGGATCATCTGCATGATATTGTGACTCGGCATCCCGGGTGCGGGTTCGAGAAATCGCCCGGTTTTCCCTCGAAACTGGAGGATGTGATCCCCATCGTCGATCACAACTCCCGGTGGTGCATAACGATTCAGGACAACACGATCGGCTTCTTGGAGCAAATAAGAAGAATGTCGAATCGGCTCGAAATGCTCTTGATGAGACCGTCCGCTTTTGAGTCGAGTTTGGTCCAGCCAGAAATTCGATGGCATCCGACTGAAAGAATTGACTCGTTGGTAGATATGCGTCTTTTTATCAAAAGGAGAAAAATAGGATTCAAATC
>CAMBQP010000174.1 GCA_945869955.1 Schlesneria paludicola DSM 18645 | reverse complement strand
TCACACATGTTCGAGTGGGTTTTGGCTTGTGCCGGGGATGCCAAGTCGTATTCTCCCTTTGAAATCGGTGCGCAAATCACGGAAGTCGGCATGCTGGGGGTCTTGGCCTTGCGGATGCAAAAGCCGATTCTCTGGGATGCGGCCAATCGAAAGGCGGTCGGCTTGCCCGAGGCGGATGCCATCATCGCCCCCCGTCCAGCAACGGACAAGTATCTGCCTCAGTAAGGGACCTGCGGCAGAGTTTTCAGTTTTCAGTTTTCAGCTTTCAGTTTTCAGCGACCGCCGTATTCCATGGATTGGCCTGAACGCTGCTGTGAGCGGGGGACCATGAAAACACACAAAACCAGTGGGCGGAAACCAGTGGCCTGAAATTAGAGAATCTCGTTGATCACTCGGCCGCGACTGAGTGGGAGGGGGCGACCTTCGGTGTCGTATAACGTTGTTTCGGGGGCATGCCCCAGCAGGTGGAACATGGTCGACAGCATGTCGCTCGGTTCCACTCGTCCCGACATCGGAAAGGCGGCCTGTTCATCGGACTTGCCGTGGACGACTCCGCCGCGAACGCCACCCCCTGCGAGGGCCACGGAAAAGCAGTGGCCCCAATGGTCGCGCCCGGCGGTTCCGTTAAAACGGGGGGTGTGACCAAACTCACCCGCCCAGACCACCAGAGTCTCATCGAGTAAACCTCGCTCGGCCAAATCCGTCAGCAGGGCAGAATAGGCTTTGTCCATCCACGGCATCAGATACCGTTTCAGCAAATCATTGTGATTATTGTGTGTGTCCCAGCTACCGTCGTTAGGTTCGCCATCCACCCGGCACCAGTTCACTTGCACTAACGAGACCCCCGCTTCGACCAGGCGTCGTGCCAGCAGCACACTTTGAGCCCAGCGGGTCCGACCGTAGCGGTCCCGCGTTTCGTCGGTTTCCTGCGTTAAATCAAAGGCCTTACGAGCCTGAGCCCCGCGTAAGAGATCGAGCGCTTGCTGCGTCTGTCGGTTGAAGCCATGCACCGACGCCGAGTCATTCAACCCATCCAAATGACGATTCATTTGATCCAGCAGTGACAACCGCCGTTCGAACCGCAAGGAAGGAAGCTCAGGAGGAATTGCCAGGTCGGGAACCTTGAAATTGGGGGACGAGGGATCGCAGGTCAATAACCAGGGATCGTATTGCGGCCCGATCGCTCCCCCAATTTGACCCGGCCAGACGATTTCCCCCGTGTTGGCAATCCGATTCGGCAGTGTGATCGCGGCGGGAAACACAGGACCACTTTGGCGTCGAACATATTTCACCAGCGATCCCCAATGGGGAGCCAGATTCGGCGCTTTGGATACCGCACTTTCGACGTTGAGGGGAATGTGTGGCACCCCCGTCATCATCTGATAGCCGCTGGTGGAATGGGCGTTATCATTGGTCACCATCGCCCGCAGGACGGCGATTTTGTCTGTGAGACTCGCCGTCAGCGGCATGAGCTCACCGATCGATAAGCCGGGGGTCTGCGTCGAAATGGTTCCGAAGCCTCCCCGAATCTCGGCCGGTGCGTTGGGTTTGGGATCCCAAGACTCGTGCTGAGGTGCCCCCCCATTCAGAAAAATCACAATCACCGACTTGGCTCGAGCGAACGAGGAAGCGTTCGCTCCCAATTCCATGATCGGGGAACTGGCCGAGGGATTTGCAGGAGCACCCCAACCCTGCTGAGCCAGCGAGAGTCCCGCCAAGCTGGTTCCACCAATTCGTAGCCATTCACGGCGCGAACAGGCGTTATTTCGGGATCGGTCAAAGTCGTGGATGCTGAGCATAGTACTTTACAAGGTACGACAAACAGCCGTTTGATTCAATTCCTCATCCCTGACCCGGAATAATTGGGCCATTGAGCAAGCTCATAAGCAGGATCCAGATCATGATCCTGGCGGGAATTCGGACGAACTTCGCGGCGTTAAGAAATACCCCGTGACCGTCCCTGGCACCGGCACCGGGCGCAAAATCCCGACCGGTGCTGAATCGCTCACGTCAATGATGTGTCGGATCAATGATGTGTCGGAATTTTTTTAGCGGGTTTGGTGCGGTGTTCGCGAATGGCCCCCAGGGCGCGCTGAAAATCATCGGGAAGTGGGGCTTCGAATTCCATTCGTTTTCCCGTGACCGGATGGTCGAATCCCAGCTTTAACGCGTGCAGGGCCTGACGTCCGATCAGAATTTCGTTTTCGTCATCGGGAACTTCTTCCAGCAAATCCGAACGCTTCAGGTTCGTATGGCCTTCGTACAGCTTGTCCGCCACGATGGGATGTCCCAGGTGATGCATGTGGACTCGCAACTGATGCGTCCGTCCCGTCTGTGGACAAAGCCGCACAAACGAGAATCCTCGGAACCGTTCGAGCACTTCGTAATAGGTCGCCGCGTGTCGTGAGTTTCCCCCCTCGGGGCAAACCATCATTCGTTCGCGATTACGATTACTGACACGGACATGAGTCTCAATGTAGTCGCGGTCAAACGAAACCTCGCCCCACGTGATGGCCCGGTATTCTTTTTCGACCGTCCGCTCTTCAAACTGACGACTGAGATGATGATGAACCGTGTTGTCCTTCGCGACGACGAGTACCCCGCTGGTGTCGCGATCGAGACGATGGACGATTCCCGCCCGCAGCTTTCCCGCCACGTCGCTCAGTTTATCAAAATGAAATTGAAGTGCCCCGGCGAGTGTTCCCAGATAATTGCCCCGCCCGGGATGCACGATCATGTTCGCCGATTTATTGATCACAATCAGCGCGTCATCATCGTAGAGAATGTTGAGCGGAATATCTTCGGCGGGAAGGGTTCGATCGGGTGTGACCGGGAGATGAAACTCGATGCTGTCGTTCACGCGCAGCCGTCGTGACATTTTGACGGGCAACCCGTTAATCAAAACACCACCGTCATCGAGCACTCGCTGAAACGCCGCACGACTGAAGTTGGGATACAGCCGAACCAGATAATGGTCGATTCGCCAGCCATGTGCACGGGCCTCGACGATCGACTTGAGCGGTTCGCCGGGAACTTCCGCCGCCACATCTTCGGTCTGTTCCAGTTCGGGTTCTGTTTCGAATTCAAAGACTTTGTCATTCATAATCGTCGATTTTCGCTTGAAGGCTGGATGAAAGCCCGTGTTTTCAGTAGTGGAATGACGTGCAAGAAGCCCAGGACGCTATCGTGTCCGGGCTTCCATGTCGGATCGAGAATTGGGGTTGCGGACCTGTATGCAGGCCGCGCGTATTGTAACAAGTTTCCCTGTGGTTTGCGGTAGCAGTCGATTTCAGCGGCGGTCACTTAGTCCTTTTTGCCGGGTTCTACGCCGGTTTTCACCGGATCAGACTCGGCCTTGGCCGCTTCTTCAGTCGGCTTGACTTCTTCAACCGGGGCTTTTTCTTCAACCGGGGCTTTTTCAACAGGGGCTTTTTCTTCAGTAGGTTTGGCCTCGTCAACCGCTTCCTTCACGGGGTCAACCGCTTCTTTGACAGGGTCGTCTTTTTGAGCGGCTGGCTCGACTTTCTGTGACTTCGGCGCATTGAATAACGAATCGCCCGATCCTTCTTTAGAACCGGAAAAGTCAGAAGTTCCAGCCCCTTCGGGCTTGAAATCACGAGGTCGCGCTTCAGGAGGCTTGGGTATCTCTTTGCTGAACCAAGCGTAAAACTCTTTCGAGCCCTCTTTTTTCAAACTTGTAATCCGGTCCTCGGCAACCAGCTTGAAAATCGAATCAGGAAACTCTTTGGTCAAGGCTTCGTAGGCCTTAATCGGATTCTCGACATTCCCGTCACACATTGTTTCGATGCAAAGCGCCAAACCCCACAACGCCCGCTCACGAATGGTTAAATCCAATTTCTTTTCGTCGAGCAGCGATTCAAACCCTTTTCGGGCCGATTTGATATCTGTGATCGCGATGGCACGATCTTTAAACATCGTCGGTAGTGCCGTCTTCAGATTCGTTTCCGAGACGATCAACTGAGCCCAATGGGCCGCAGGTTGGCCCTTAAATTTGTCAATCACCGCACCGTAGTCGTCAATCGTTTGAGCAGAATTGAATAGGGTCCAGCCGGATTCGGCTCCCGTTTCCACCGATTGAGTCCACCAGTAACCGACCGCAAGGGCGAGCAATGCCGCACACGCTGCACCCAAAATGGTGCCCATGTGACGCTCAAAAAAACCAACAGTTCTTTCTGCCACAACACCGAGGTCGTTGGTCTGAAGCTGATGTCGCTCTTCACTGTTCATGCTGAGATTTCATCTTGGAGAACGGCTGTCGTCAATTGAAGTCTCGCAGTGTAGGTCGACCTGCAAAGACCGTCAAGGATGGTCTGCGCATCACTCAACACGTTTTTCCGCTTCATTTTCGGAATCATGCGGAATCAAACCGGCTTCGTGAACTCGCCATTCCCCCCAGTCACCCCGAACCATCGATTGAGACTCCGTCCGTATTCCAGACACACGGGCGAGTGGTTGTGGTTGTGCTGGCCTGATTCAATCCGTACATTTTCGTTGGCGAATCAGCCGTTGCGGGAAAAGCCTGCAGACATCGTCATCACTAGACCAGAAAAGGAAGACTCGTTCGATGTTCATCTTTGATGCTCACCTCGACATGGCCTGGAATGCACTCGAGTGGAACCGTGATCTGATGCTTCCCGCCGCGAAAATTCGCGAGTTCGAGCAGCATTTCGATCAAATCATTCCCGGCCCCTGTACGGTCTCGTGGGACGAGTTGCGTCGGGGGCGTGTGGGGCTAATGATCGTCACGCTGCTGCCGCGTTTCCACCGCAAGGATAAACCGCTGACGTTTCCGCAGTCGCGTGAGACCGCTTACGCGATGGCTCGAGGGCAACTCTCTTACTACCACGCGATGATCGCTCGAGGCGTGCTGCGAGAGGTGAAAGATAAGGAAGGACTTGATCGGCACGTCGCAGAATGGCAAGCACTGCCTGCGACGACCCCTGCTGTCGGCCAGCCCCCCC
This sequence comes from Schlesneria paludicola DSM 18645, assembly GCA_945869955.1. Classification (GTDB taxonomy): domain Bacteria; phylum Planctomycetota; class Planctomycetia; order Planctomycetales; family Planctomycetaceae; genus Schlesneria; species Schlesneria paludicola_B. The sequence continues at coordinate 7,919 of CAMBQP010000174.1, read as the reverse complement.
TAGGATTTATTCTGAGCATGGAGGGGAGTCCCCCCATCCTGTATCCCGAACAGATCGCCGACTGGTACGCCGCTGGACTGCGGCTGCTGGGACCTGCCCATTATGGCCCCAGCCCCTACTGCTTCGGGACAGGAAGCGAAGGGGGATTCAACGCCGACGGGAAGCGACTGCTGCAAGAGATGGACAAGGTTGGCATGCTGCTCGATGTCACCCATCTGGCGGATCAATCCTTCTGGGACGCAATGGAAATCTATCAAGGCCCCTGTATTGCCAGTCATCACAATTGCCGGGCACTGGTCCCCGGTGATCGGCAGCTCGACGATCGGCAGCTGAAAGAATTGATCCGGCGTGGATCAGTGATCGGTGCCGCGTTTGACAACTGGATGATTCGTCCCGGCTGGAAGATTGGCGTTTCGGATCCTTCGACCGTGAAACTCGATCACATCATCGATCACATGGATCATATCTGTCAGCTGGCGGGGAATGCCCGGCATTGCGGATTGGGAACGGACCTGGATGGTGGCTTTGGGAAAGAACAGTCTCCTTCGGATCTGGATACGATCGCGGAACTGGGGAAAATTGGTGAATTGCTGTCGAAACGAGGCTATTCTGCGGCCGATGTCGAAGGGATTCTCTGGCGCAATTTTGTGGAATTCTTCCAGCGCGCCTGGGCCTGATTGAGTGATGAGTCCCCCGCGAGCTTGCCCTGTCCGGCTGGCTGCGGCATCATCTGCAGAACTTTTCCGAGTTTGATCCCGAATCCAAGTTTGCTCCCGAAATCATCAGAAATCACCAAAGGAACCCCCCGATGCAGCGGTCCGTATTTTTTAAACTCAGTATCATGATGTTTCTCGAGTTCTTTATCTGGGGGGCGTGGCTCCCTTCCAGCTTCGGTTTTTTTGGTGAAGGGGCACTCGGCTTTAACGAGTGGCAACAATTCGGCCTGAATATCGCCTTTCCCGTTTCGGCGATCATCGCCATGTTTTTCGGGAACCAGTTCGTCGACCGCAATTTTTCGGCCGAAAAATTTCTCGCCGTCAGCCATCTGATTGGCGGACTGGCGATGCTTGGTTTCGGCGGCATGGCCTGGAGCGGTTTTCAGAGCGGTCAGTCCTCGACCGGTAACTACTGGCTCTTCTTCATTTGCATGGCGGTTCACTGTTTCTTCTACGTACCGACGATTTCCGTAACGAATGCCATTGCATTTGCCAACATCAAGGATCCTCAAAAGGATTTTGGTCCGGTCCGTTTGTGGGGAACCATCGGCTGGATCGCTGCCAGTTGGCCCTTCATTTTCATTCTGGCCGACTGGGCGAATATTCCGAAGTTGGCTGATGTCGGATTCGTGGACTGGCTCGGCAAGGCGCTCGGCACCCCCTTGTCGGGAATGCCCTTAAATCAAGGGAAAAGCTGGGCCTTTCTGACGGCGGGGATCGCATCACTGCTATTGGCCGCTTTCAGCCTGACACTTCCCCACACGCCCCCTAAGCCCGCTGTGATTGGCGAGAAACAGTCACTCGCCTGGCTGGAAGCGATGCGGTTGCTCAAACATCCGTTCCTGCTGGTGTTGTTTTTTGTCACCTTTATCGATGCCACCGTCCATGATGGATTCTTCATGTTCGCCTTTACCTACCTCGAGAAGGTGGGTGTTCCGTCGAACTGGATTCAGCCGGCGATGAGTATCGGTCAATTTGCAGAAATCGGCACGATGGCATTACTGGGCTATGTCCTGAAGAGCCTCGGCTGGCGATATACGATGATTCTGGGGGTGCTTGGTCACACGGTTCGGTTTGGAGTTTGGGCGCTTGTTCCCAATCCTTACTGTGCGGTGGCGGTCAATATTCTGCACGGGATCTGCTACGCCTTCTTCTTTGCCACGCTGTATATTTTAGTCGACGAAGTCTTTCCGAAAGACGCCCGTACGAGTGCTCAGGGGTTATTTAACTTTTTGATTCTGGGACTGGGACCGATCGCCTCGCGATTCCTCTGGCCCGAGATTCAAAAGGCGAACACCCTCGATGGGGTGGTCAATTACAGCAAGCTGCTGCTGTACCCTGCGGGAGCGGGTCTGATCGCTGCCATCCTGCTGCTGCTCTTCTTCCATCCGCCAAAGAGCAAGATTGACCAGGGGGCGAGTGAGCAGACCGCCTGAGATCGCTGTAAATCAGGCCTGTTTTTTCCGTTTATCAAATCAAAACAGGGTCCCTTCAATGCTGGGGGACCCTGTTTTTTTGTTCAACGACAAACTGAATGCGCAGGAGTGAAAATTTAGTTTTCAGTTTTCAGTTTTCAGAATTTAAAATTCATTCTTTTCCTATTCGTTTGATTCGTCTGATTCGTGGTTCACAATCTTCGTATTTTTTGCCAAGGGTGTGATTCACGCATCGACTGCCGCATTCCATAGACTCGCCTGAACGCGTCTGCAAGCAGGGGACCGCGCAGCAGGTTGAGACTTAACAGTCAGATCGTCTTGGGGAACGGATCAGCGACCGAAGTCGTCCTGTTTTCTGCAGAATCAAGTATTTGCACTTCGCGTACCGGGTTTGTGGTTGAACCGCGTTTTGTTATCGAGGATTCATTGTGGACGGAAAATCTCCGCTCTTGGTTTCAGCAACGACCAAACGTCAGCAACGACCTGCGCTCAAGCACGAAACATTCGTCTTTGATTCGAGGATCATTCCATTACTCATCGCGGGAGTACATGGCAATCAGGGAAAGCAGGCGGAGCACTTCGATATACAGCCAGACAATGGTCACCATCAAACCAAAGGCCGAGTACCACTCGTAGTACTTGGGAGCTCCTTGTTGCGCTGCTTGCTGGATCGAATTGAAATCGAGAATCAGATTCAAGGCGGCGACCACCACAATTGCGGCACACATTCCGATTCCCAGCAACGTCGGCTGATACAGGAAGGGCAGGCGGATTCCAAACAGCGAACAGACCATCGCCACCATGTACATCAATGCGATTCCGCCGGTTGCTGCGGTCACCCCCAGCATGAAACTGCGCGAGGCCCGAATCAGACCGGTTTTGTAGGCGAAAAGCATCGCTCCCAATGTTCCTAAGGTCGCCAGTGCCGCCTGGGGAACAATGCCGCTGAACATCCCTTCGTACATTCCCGAGATGGCCCCCAGCAACAGCCCCTCGGCCAGCGCATACAAGGGAGCGGTGACAGGTGCCCAATTCGGCTTGAAGCTGGTCGCGATGCTGAAGATCAAGCTCCCCGCAAATCCGGCGATCAGCCAGGGAAACGCCGCCGCCGAGTTGCCACTGTGAGTCATGGCGAACGTCATGGTCCCCGTTCCAAAGCACAACCCCAACAAAATCAGGGCTTTGGTTGCCGTCCCCTGGATGGTCATCGACTGACTCACCGGAAAATACTCGCCCCGAAAGGCGTCCATCGTGCCGACATTCAAGACAGGATTGCTACTTCTCATGTTCAATTTCTCTCATTCTTCAGCGGAAAACGGCTCAGCGGAAAACGGTTTTTCAAACGTGGACCCGGTCCCTCAGTGAACCGAACGCAAATGAAAACGATTTGGATCACCAATTCCCGTCGATCCGACACGGAATATTCTTCATGACGAATCGATTGTATGCCAAGCAGTCGGTGCGGGCGAGATGTTCGGCAGACTGACGCATGCAGAATCTTGAATTTGGCCAAAGTCAGCCCAAAACGAGAATGCGTCATGACGCAGTTTCCCCATCGCGACTTGCGTTACCGGTTCAAATTGGCGCAGGGGCTGGTGATCGAAGATTGTCGTCGTTACACTGAAAAATCAGCCCAATGTGGCCAATCGACCGCAAAACACGAACGTCAACAGCTTCGGTGAATCAACGCGATCTTGAATCATTCGATCGAGGGTCGAGTTGGGCTGAAGTCGGACTCAGGAGGGATCTGGTGGGCGTCTGGTGGGCATTGTTGCGTTTTCGAGTATGGCACATCCGAACAGATGGACAGATGGTCTCTTCGAGTCTGCTGAAAATGATCTCCCGACAAAATGATCTCCCGATAAACGGTCATCTCCCCATCGCCAGGCACTGTTGTGGAATTGAAGCCCATGAGCAACGACTTGACCTATCGCCCTGAACTGGTCGTGTATGTGGTTTGGCACCCCAGCTTTGCAAGGGGGCGTGAGTTCGCCGCATTTTTGTCGGATCGCTTAACACGGGATGCGAATGAGCCATTATCACGCGGGTTGCAGATTCCGGTCTACCTGCGGACGGGGTCTGCCTCAGATCAATTGCCGAAGCCGATCCCTTGCGATCAAGCTCAGCACACCATTGTGGTGCTACTGGTCGATGACAAGATGACACTGGCTCGCGATGACGGGTGGGGACACTATGCCGATTCGCTCGTCAACGGGGTCAAGACTGGCGACCATCGTCTGATTCCGGTGAATCTCTCGAAGTCAGCCTTCGCACTGCATGGTGAGCTTCGCAAACGAAACTTTCTGCCAATCGACTTTAACATGCCAGATTGGCAGCAAAAGGAGCGACTGCTGATTGGAGTTGTCCATGATCTTTGTCGCCTGCTCTGTGGCTCGCCCTCCGTCGACTATGCATCCGCGGATGAATCGATACAGAATCCGGTACGGGTATTCTTAAGTCACGCGAAAAAAGATGGCGAAGAGCTCACGCGGAAATTCAAAGAGTTTCTGCAGAACGAACTGCAACTGGATACCTTCTTTGACCGAAACGGCATCTTTTACGCCGACGATTTTGGTGCCGACATTGAACAGCGGGCCGCCGAGTCGGCCTTGCTAATTCTGCAAACCGATGCTTACAGCACTCGGGAATGGTGTCAGAAGGAAGTGCTGTTTGCCAAAAAACACCATCGACCCATTCTCGTGCTCGACCATGTGGAAATCAGCGAGACTCGTTCATTTCCTTATCTCGGCAATGTGCCGACTTTGCGGTACAAGCTCGAGACTCCTATCGAAGAAGTCATCAGTCGATTGCTGATCGAGGTCCTCAGGTCCGAATACTTCCCCAGGCAGGCGAAGCGAACCGGTGAATTATTCGGAGTCGATCTCTCAAACGCGGTATTGCTGGCGCAGTCTCCCGAATTGATGAATCTCATCCCCCCTTCAGCGATCCCCAGGACGGTGGTTTACCCAGACCCGCCGCTGGGCAACCATGAGATTCAGTTGTTAAACAGCTGTGATCCCAATAGTCGACTGATCACACCTCTGTTTCTGATGACTTCGACCGAAAGTCGTCCCGAGATTACGCCGCTGATCGGCCTATCGATCAGCGAAACCGCGCCCGGGACCCAGTTTGCCGTCGAGCTCGAGCAACTGGGGTTTCTCCCTTCACATTTTGAAGATGCGTTTAACGAACTGGCACGCTATCTTCTGGCCAGTGGCATGAACCTGGCCTACGGTGGGGACCCGCGTAAAGGGGGATTCACCGAGCGTCTTCACGGACTGGTCCGCCAGTATAGCGAACAAACGCAGGACCCTGCGTTACGAGTTGAAATTTTTCTGGCCTGGATTGCTCATATTTCACAGTCTGACGAAACGTTATTGGGGTTGCAAAATCATGCCAAAACACGGCGATTAAAGCTCCCTGAAGACCTCGTCCTCGAATTGAAAATGAATTCGATCAGTCCCCCGCCAGCTACGCTTTCGCAGGGGGAAAACGAGTATCTCGCCGCCCGTTGTCTCACAGCGATGCGTGAAACGATGCAAGTCAAAAAACCGGGAGAGACGCACAATACGATTCAGGCTCGTATCCTGTTAGGGGGACCACTTGCAGGTTATGCAGGCCGGTACCCCGGCTTGATGGAAGAAGCTTATCTTGCGATGAAGTCTGATCTGCCGATTTACCTGATCGGGGCTTTTGGCGGTTGTACTCGCGCGATCATTGATGCGTTAGAAGGTCGTAAGCCAGAATCGATCACCTTGGATGGCCAAATCCGCCTGAACGAAGACTTCTGCTGCGAAAATTCGGAAACGGACAAAACGCCTTATGGAGAACGTGTTACGGACTTCAATCTTCGTGCAGTCAAATACGGTATGCCGCTGATTGACTATGCCGATATGCTCGCTGTTTTCGCAGCAACAGGTGCCAACAATCTCGCAGGTCTGAGCACCCACAATGGTCTGACGCCGGACGAGAATCGCCGCTTATTCGAGACGCCGCATATTGCCGAAATGATCTATCTCGTGCTCAAAGGCCTGCACTCAATTCGGTCGTAATCCGCTCTGCACGGTACCGCTTGCAACGGGTTGGTCGATCGTGTGTCGCTTGATCGCGATGCGAGCAATTGGGCCAACACAACCCCGTTAATACATACAAGCCGCCGCTCGAGATCGAGCGGCGGCTTGCCAGTTCACAGCGGATTGCGAGAGGGGGGAGTCGAACCCCCACACCGATTAAGGTACAGGATCCTAAATCCAGCGCGTCTGCCAGTTTCGCCACTCTCGCCTGTGGAGCCGAGTGTAGCAACCATGGGGGGTATTGAGCAAACGCGAAAATCGGAAAGCTGGCGATACCCCCTGTTCTTGTGCCCTTTCCTTGTAAGAGCCAAGTCGGTCCAATACGTGCCAGAACGGAATCTGCGACCGGATCGTCATGAATCGTACCTTTCAGCCTGCGCCTCCCCCGATGGTCCAGATCCGACCCTGAAACAAACACCCTCTTCACGTCCCCATAACTTGGGTGCGAAGGGCTTGCTCAAACCGCTGCTGATCAATGGCCACCACAAACCTGGCCAGGAATAACGATGAACTCGAACCACGCGCTTCTCCCCTGTCTGACATTCGAACTCCCCGGTATCGGGGGAGTTTTGAAAACGGAACCGGAAGATTTTGTTGTGGAAGAGATTCCCGCTTATGATCCGGTCGGGGAAGGCCAGCACCTGTTTTTATGGATCCAGAAACGGGATTTGCCTCATGATCTGCTGTTACGCCGACTGTCAAAAATTCTCGAAGTCTCGCCAAACGATATCGGTGTGGCGGGGATCAAGGACCGCCGTGCGGTGACTCGGCAATATGTTTCCGTCCCCAGCACCGCCGCCCCACGTGTCGCTCAGTTGGAATCGGCGGAATTACAGGTGCTGAAAGCGGTTCCACACGGCAATAAGCTCAGAACGGGTCACCTGCACGGCAATCGGTTTCAGGTTGTGGTAAGTGGGGTGAGTCAAGAGGCAGGCCCCCGTGCCGCAGCGATTGTCGCCGCGGTGCTGAACTGGGGCTTTCCGAATTATTACGGTGAACAACGATTCGGACACGGCGGCGAAACCCTAACGCTGGGACTGGATTTGCTCGCCGGGCGCAAACAACCACGCGAGATTCCGTTTCAAAAACGCCGATTCTTGCTACGGCTCGCTCTTTCGGCCGTGCAATCCGATTTATTCAACCGAATCCTCGCCCAGCGGTTGCAGGACCGATTACTGCAAACGGTGCTCGAAGGGGACGTGATGGAGGTGCTGGAATCGGGCGGAAAATTCGTGGTCGAGGATGTGCTGCGTGAGCAAGCCCGGTTGGATCAGCGTGAACTTTCCGTTACCGGGCCGATGTTTGGCGTGAAAATGTTGAGTCCACGCGGAGTTCCTGCGGAACGGGAATCCCGCCTGCTGGCCGAATCCGGACTGAAGCTCGACCATTTCGAGAAATTTTCCCAACTTCTCTCGGGGGCTCGTCGTGCCATGACCATTCGCCCACAAAACCTGACCTGCTGCGAAGTGGAAGGGGGAATTCGATTCGAGTTCGAACTCCCCAGCGGCGTTTATGCCACGACGCTTTTACGGGAAGTGATGAAACTCGACGAAAGCGACGTGGAACCGGGACCCGCCGACCACGAAGCGTTTGCCGAATGAGGTCCATCTGGTGGAAATCCCATTGAGGATTGCGTCTTGGATTTCCATTTTCCTTTCGAGAAATCGTCAGGCGAAGGGCTGAATTCGGGGGTT
>CAMBQP010000173.1 GCA_945869955.1 Schlesneria paludicola DSM 18645 | reverse complement strand
CGTTATCCATCCGCTAGTGTCGCTGTTGGTCGCAGGCATGGTCTGGCTGCTGCCGGGCCTGTTGTCGGGAGCCCTCATGGCTCTCGACATGGTCGATGCCTCGCACACCCGCCGCAGCTCCCCTGCCCTGATGTTCGGGATCGCCTGTGGGTTGGTGGTCCATGCGGTGGTACTGGCACCGTGGGTTGGCCTGCAAGTCGCCTCGCTGGCCGCGACAGGATTTGTTTGCGCGTTGGGGCTGGGGCGGTACTGGTTGAGGTTAACTCAAGGTGAACGAGAGGTCGTTGATCCGTCACGCGGCAATCACGCGACGAATCCAGCTGACGAATTGGTGGGGCTTCGGGGCATCATGGCCGTGGTCATCGGAGTGCTGCTCGCCTGTCAGATTCGGCTGATCAATCAATTGATGCCCCACGGGGCTTTTATGGTCCTGATCCAATCCGCAGGGCTGTTGGCTGGTCTCGCAGTGGGGATCTCGATCCTCTCATTTCGGCGAGTCGCCCTCCCCCGCTGGGACGTGACGGCGTGGAGTGGCCTGCTGGCCGCTTCAGCTTCAAGTTTATTGCTCGCGCTGCATCCCGCCTTGGTCAATGCGTCACTCTGGATGAACGCGACCTTAACAAACGTCGTCTGGCTGATGCTGGCTCGCGTCGCACTGCTGATGCTGGCTCTCATTCCCTTTGGTGTTGCGCTAGCAGGCGTCGCACGTCCCCGGAACTCGGAGCAGCCCCAAGTCTCGCTCGGCTGGGGGACACCATTCGTATTGGGGGTGACCGGCGGAACATTTTTGCTTGGCGGGATAGTGGGCATGATTCCGTTGATGGGCCTCTGCAGCGGGTTGCTGCTGGGGGCGATCGGATACTTACATATTTGTCGCTCGGGCTGGATTCACTCGGCTCGCACGGCAGGACTGGCGGGAAGCCTGCTGGCGGTGGCCCTCTCCTTACCGTTCTGGCGATTGCATGACGATGCTTCGCGTACGGCGAAAGTTCTGTTCTCGACCCCTGCTTTTGTGGCCTATCGCTCGGGCTGGAACATCAATCATCTTTCGGCACTGGACGACTTGCGGCTGATTCATCGTCGAGAAAGTTCGTCCGGGTCGCTCACCCTCTGGCGTGGCCATGTGGCCGAACTTTACGTGCGCGAGGGGGGTGTCCCCCGTGCGGTGGTCAGTAAAAGCACCGAGATCGTGCCTCAGTTCGCTCCGGAAGTGCTGCAGGCGGTCTATTCGCTGGTGATTTCTGAGCGGCCGGGCCGAGTGCTGCTGCTGGGGCTGTCGGCTGGGGTTCCGCTTTCGACCTGTCTCCAATTCCCCGTTCGTGAACTGGTCTGCGTTGAGGGGGATTCGCAGTTGATCGAGCTGGTTCGAGGTCCGCTGGCCCGTGAGACCGGGCTGGATCCGCTGGTCGATGATCGGGTGACCCTGCAACGAGTCAGTCCCGAACTGGCCCTGATGGCGCAGCCCGGTGATCCGTTCGATGTGATCCTCAGCAGCCCAGCCTCGTCATCTCTGTCGGCCAGTGGGGTGAATTTCACCAGCGAGTTTTACCAGCGGGCGAGCAAGCATCTCGCGGAACGAGGTTTGTTCTGTCAGCGCTTCGAATGTGTTGATTATGGTCCCGAACCCCTGCGGATCGTATTGAAATCGATGCGACAAGCGTTCCGTCAGGTGATGGCGATCGAAACCGCTGCCGGCGAAATGCTGCTGTTCGGGGCGAATTCCGACGAGGTCTTTATTCCCGGTGGAATTGCGGCACGACTGGAATTACCACATGTGCTCAAGGTCCTCGCCCGCAGCGGCTTGGACTGGTCGACCCTGCTGAATCAACCCGCCTATGATCACGAAGCCCTGGGAGAAATCTGCGGCGAATCCCGTCAGTCGGCAAACTCGACATTCAACGGGTTGCTCGGGGGCCAGGCTCCGTGGGAAGTGATGCGCTGGGGTAACAAACTGATGGAAGTTCAGGCCAGCCTCACAACCACCCGTTTAACGAAAGCTCCCTTTTGGACCGCACCTGCCGATGGCGAGCCCCATTCGCTCGATCAGGAAGTCACGTTGTCTCGCCGTTCCCGTCTGGTGGAATGGTTGGGTGATGCGCAAGTTTCGCTTGAGCTATTACGCCGGTTGAACGAAGTGACGACCCAGCAAAAGCTGGTTCATGAAAATCCTGATGCACACTGGTGGGAATATCGCAAAACGTTACGTCAGCAGTTACAGGAACGGCCACGGACCCTGGTCCAGCAGGTAAAAGCGATCGAGGAAAAACGGACGCTGCACCCGGAAGACATTCGGCGGCGAGATTACTTTTCGGTGTTGGGGAATGCTGTCCAACGGGAAAAACCGACACGCGAACAGATCGCTGCGGTAGAAGCATATCTCGAACCGTACGATCCGCTCCTCAGTTATTTTGCCAAGCAGGAAATTGCGGATCTGTTGGCGCGATGCGATGAAGATGCCGCCCAGGAACTGACTTACCGGCTGCATGTGATCTTCTTTGCCCCGACGCGTGACGCCTCGGTGCGGAATGTGGCGACCGCACTGGAAACACTGGTGAAACACCCCGAAGCGATTCCGAATGACTCGACCCGTTTTGATGTGCTGAACGGACTGGTGCAAACCCTGCGAACTCGCTGGGAAACGCGACAATTTATCACCGAAACATCGACTCGGAAGGTGCTGGTCGATGTCGATCAAAGCCTGATTGCGATCGAGAACGGGGTCAGCTCGTTAAACGAAATTGCCGCGTCAGCCGGGGTGACGGAAGCGGAATGGGAGATTCGCAAGCAGGTGATTGAACGATTGCTATTGCGTCCGCTCCGATCTTATCGAGCCGAGATCAAGGGGCGACAGGATCGCAGTCAGCTGCACGCACGTGCGGTCTTCGCGGATGCCGAGCGGGTCGATGAACAGCAGGAATCGAACGCGCCCTAAACGGTGGGACATTCCAGGTGTGCAATCCCGTATTGCGGGACCTGCGCCGCAGCGTCCAAATGCCTGCCCGCGATCCGGTTTTTTTCGGCGTGGGTTCGCATCCGTTAAAGCGGTCGACCGTTGAACCGCCTCACAGTTGAACCGCGCCTCGAAGAGAATCGCGTCAACCGGCGACCCGGCACCAATCCGAGGTGTCATTCCGAGTTTGACCATTGCGATCCGCTGCTGTCAGCCATCCGCTGCGATCAGCAACCCGCTGTTTTCCGCATCCGCAATTGATGCTAGGCAACGTTCGCAGCGATCGGCTGAACACCGATCGGCCGGCGCCGATGGCTTCGGGTTAAACGATCAAATCCCCGCGGCAACTCTTGATCGTGCACGAGTTAATCTGACCCAACGGTCGCCAGCTCACGACCTTCTGTCAAGCGAGTTTTCCAGGTTGGTGGATCCGTTTTCCGTCGCCGTACGCATTTCGCCCGTTTCGGCAAGACATCAACCACCTGTAAACCGGCCGATCGACTTCCGCCACAGCGGGAATCCATTCGCCGATCTCGCGTTTCTGTGATTCTGCTGACGGTTACAAACCAGCGAAATCCTTCCCAACGGTCCAACCACATGGGCTCGAATCCACCCGGACAGAAACCCGCCAAAACGGTACGAAAAACCCCGAAAATCGGCAAAAACAGGGCAAAAACGCGCGAAATTGCAGCTCCGCAAAGAAAGTCTCTTGACGGACGTTACCTATCTGGGAAATGGCGATTTTTCCTTTTTCAAGGAAAAAGAAGATTCTTTTTTGAAAACAAAGAATTCTTGATGTACGGAAAGACAACCTTGCGAGTAGTTCCAATAGAGCACCTCGCTGTCGGTTGGCCGTGTGATGAGGGGGATTCGTTTTGCTCACAATTTCTGTGAGGTGAGGCGACGTGTCGATCAAAATGATTCCGCGATTTCCAAGCTGACGGAAATCGTTTTTCGGAAAATGGCCAACCCCAGCGATACGCATGTAAAGTCGAGTTATTGCAAGCAGTGACTGCACATCACCATCATTTGTTTTGGGGATCGCTTGCAGTCGCAACCACTCAGCAGCCTCGGAAAGGGATGTTATGAAGGATTTCTTGTCCGTATTGTCAATGTTTGCCCTGGTGGCGATCGTCAATGGCACCGCGTCTGCGTCGCTACACGTTGTCACCCCTACAGGTGCAGCACAAGGGTGGCATTTCCGTGTGGATTTTGAGACGTCAAGTACCACCACTGTAACCAGCAGTGATTTCTCGAAGTACGACAGTTTCGTTACCACGAGCGCGGACGGTGCGACGGGTAGCGGTGCCCTGATCTCATCGCAAGCAATCGTGTCCAACAGTACTCCCAAGGCGAGCGACTACAACGGCGCAGGCGCATCCTCCACCACCCCCCCCATTGTCTTAGTGTATGCCACGAAGGTGAGTGAAGGAAACTTGTGGAGCGGTCAGGCGTCGAACGCGATCGATCGCACCATCAATGGAAGCGTGTTAGAGGGTGCAGCAAGGTCAGGAGCCCCTTATGACGACAATACGAGTAAAAATGGTGTTAATGATGATGGTATGGGAAGATCCTCTGCAGCGAACGAGAGTTCTATGGCTCAATACGGTGCATGGATCCAAAATAGTTTCAAAGTCCTGGCCGCTCCACAGCAGCCCTATATCATCCGTGAAGTCTCAACAGCCCCGTCATCCGACCTCGAACCGTCAACGGTGATGTTAGCGGGCCTGGGCGGTCTGGTCGCTTTGGCGTATTCGTTCAAACGCAAGCGGAGCTGATGTCGGCGGCATTGGCCAATGGGCCGATCAATCACGGACGGTTTGGATGTCCGTGATCATGGGAATGTGCGACCGATAGGCATCATCCGAATGCGATTTGTCAATGGCGGAGTTTTCAAATCACGATCAGGTCTCTGTGGTTTATCGAAAACTCGGCCCTTAAGGCCTTTGGTGACAGGACAATGTTCCGGATGCTGAGTCATCATGTTAAAGAGGTGAAGCGAGTCATTTCCCTTGTCGACGGCAAAGGCGTGCCAGTTCCGCTCCCGTCGTTTGGCCCGGCAGAAAAGCGGTGACCCCCGCGTCTCGCAAGAGCCATTCCAGCTCAGCGGTCGCCGCGGATCCCAGTGCGATCATCGGGATGCGAACATGACATCGCGTGACCTCGGTTCTGAGCCAGACCAGAATCTCGGTCAGTGAACTCGCAAGGTCGATCACAAAAACGGCCGAGGGGGCGTCGGCAACAGCGGGAAAAAGATCCCTTGCCTGACAACATCCCCGGATGGTGACGTTGGTCTGGTGAAACTGGCGCTGCAGTTCCGGCACCCAGTAAGGGACCAACTCGAACACAGCAATCACGGTCTCGGGCGGGTTAAGCGACACCGGGGGATTCTCGCGAGGAAAGTTTGAGCACGTTAGCGAGACTGCCCCCATTGGCCACCGGTGGCACGGTCCACTTTTAGGAACCGAGTGGTCGGATTGAATTCAATTCGTTGGCCGGGGATGTTTCCCGAGCCAATTTCGGTCAGGCGGGCATTCTGTTTGCCATGGGCTCGTAACACATAGAGTCCTTTTGAGCCATCATAGCTGATTTCGTCAGCCGAGGCGGTGTAACTGCGGCCGTCAACCTGTCCTTCGACTTCGGCATTGCCGAGTCCGACCAGTTCGCGGTATTCCACCGGGTTTTGATCCGAGACGGGGTGATTCACAAATTGCAACCGGTCACAGTGGATGGTGCCCGATTTCGAGGGAAGCTCATCCGGGTTGACCTCGTCGTTGGGCATCCTGACGGGACCATGTGTCACCTTGACTCGATCTTCAATCGTGGCACTTTGTTTGTGGGAATTCCCATTCAAGGCTCCGTCGACACGTCCCTTTAGTTTCCCTTCAAATTGAATGCAGGTGTAATCCCATTCGGAAATTTCGACAGGAATCGGTCGGTTGGCCTGAATCGTATCGCGTTGCGCTGAGACGCTTCCCCCCGTCTTCTGTCGCCGCCAGACTTGAATCTCGCCCGGCCCCTGTGCGATCACTTCGCCGTTCGCATGATTCCAGGCAAATTCACCCACCTGGCCGCGATATTTATCGATCAGTTTTTTCTCACTGTAGGTTGCGTTCTTGAATTTGACGTTTTCACGGCAGTGAATAAACCGAATCTCGGGTTTGATTTCGCTGCTGATGGTCTGGAAGCCCAGTCGCTGCATCAATTGCAATTTCAACTGTTCGCAGTCCATCGAAGCCAGCCCCAGTTTGGCTTCGACACGACCAATAAACTTGGCATCCAATCCGTCGAAGATCATCGATTCGTCCCAGCGAACATGCAGTTCGCGATTGGCGGAACCATCCAGGCCGGGTACCGCAGACTGCTCGGGAATCGCCAGTTGCAGTCGCCCCGAACCACTCACCCAAGCTCGATTCTCGCCCCGATCCAGGTGAATCTCTTTCCCCTCGATTTTAAACCGCTGGTCTCGAATCCGGGCAGGGGATCCAAATACATGGATCACTTCATGATTGAGTGATTCGTTGTGGAGATCAACACGGTCACCGTCGAGGGTTGTGGGCTTTTCACCGGGGACTCGTTCCTGCGAGATTTCCACTTTTCCGGCGGAATGAACGGCCACCACTTGCGGCTCTTGTCGGCCCGATATACGCCGCATTCGGACCCCAATCTGATCGGCCGAAACGATAATCGGCTTCATCGGTACGGTCTCCGTTTTTTGTGCGGCCAGTGCCGAATCATCCTCGTCAGGGAGTTCGCTCGCAGATCCTGACGAACGCCGGTTGCCAGCAGGAATACTCGCAAAGCCGACCGGATACGGTTCACCCGGATATCGCGATGAGGTCGGATCGGATGCCGTCGTCGCTTGCTGCAATCCCGCGGGAGTTCCGGGTTCTGGTTCGTCGAAAACGATATCGAGTTCGTTGGTCCGTTTGATCAGCAGTTGCGGGCTTTGTAGAGCAACTCCCTGCTGGGCGAGCAACCGTTTGGGTTCGGGTTGCTGGGTCTGCTGGGGGCGATCGGTCCCCTGCAGTGTCGGGGAGAGGTCAAACGGGACCAGCCAGATCTTGATCAGTTCCGCAATCAAACCGGTTCCCTGTTCGGGTTGGCCGAAGTGGGCATTTTCTTCGAGTTCCACCAGGTCCAAGTTGGTTTCCGGGTCGGTTTTTTTACTGAGTTGTTTTTGCCAGGTGGCGACGAAGGCGAGTTTTCCCGTCTTTTCATCCACGAATTTCAGTTCACCGGCACCAAGGCAAAATAAGGAGTTGAGGCGAAGCTGTTCACCGGGTGCCGAATGGATCTGGGCTTCGATTGAGGGGACTTTCAGTTCGGATCCCTTCTGCGTCACGCGAACAAACCGATCTCGCTTGTCCGATCCCATGGAAAGCATGTGTGTTTCCGCGTTATAGGCGAGTCGGCCCATATAGGCCTTGGCTTGTTGCGAGGCCGAGACGATCTTGACTTGTTCCCCCGGACGTCCTTCCGCCTCAAACTGGCTTTCAGCCAGCAGCCAGCTGAATTCCAGATCTCGTTCGACATGTTGATACTCGTTGTCCCGCCGCTTCTCGCCCGTGGCAACGGGTGGCGTCGACTCGGGCGATGGTTCCTCGGTCAGCGGCTTTTTGGGCGAGAATTGCATGGTCAGTTTATAACAGTCCAGCCGATCGAGATTTTCCTTGGGGCCGGTCCAGACGATGACATCTTTCGTCAGGATCGCGGTATTGGTGACGACGGTATATTCCATGTCACCCGCACACTTCACATTGATCGGTTTCAGTTCGTCCCCTTGGGGCGACTGAATTTCCAGACGAACATGCGAGTTTTCGGGGAGGCTGGGGTTGGCAATCAGCTGGATCGATTCCACGCCGTAAACGTGAGGCCGATCTTTTCCCGGCAACCCTTCCGCAGGAATCAGTTTCATCGCCATCCGAGATGCGGATCCCCGGTGCGACTGAAACCGAAAACTGACGGGATTTAGAGTATAGAGATTGAGTTCCGCTTCATCGAAGATGAAGTTGTGACCAATGACCGACAGGCCATCGGGCCCGGTAATTTCGACATCCCCTTCCAGCATGGCACGCACCACGCGACCCGGATTTGGCGTTCGTTCATCGAACGCAAAGGCAAATTCCAGCAAGGCTCGTTCGCTGACGATGGAAACCGCTCGCTCCTGGCCGTCTTTGTCGAGGCTGATCCAGACCATGGCGAACTTTTCGAAGCGAATGCGCTTGTTGTTTTCGACGACCGATCGCCAGGATTCGGTGTAAACAAAGGCCTGCTCAGCACGCAGCATGTACTTGGAATTTGCCGCCCAGACCTGGTGAGGAACATGCGTGGTTGCCACCCGCACGTTTTCTGCGGGCCGCTGGGCCTGGCTGTAGGTTTCGTCCTCGATCGGTTGTTCTGGCCGAACAGGAACCACCACCACGTTTCGCATTCCGACTGAATAGACTCCAAACAGCCCGATCAGGCTGCCGGCGATCATCAGCGTAAAGAGAAATCGTTGGTACATGATCCACGGATCGAATGAGAGGGAAAAACAAGGATGGTGCGACAGGATCAATCAGCGACAGGATCACGAAGTGGATGTGTGCCGAAATTGAGGGAAATCAAGAGATTGAGGGAATCCAAATTGCGAGATGACGAGAAAACGATTGCGATAACGATTGCTGTAATGATTGTTGTTAACGATTGCGGTTAAGACGGAGGGGACGCAGCCGCTGCGGGGGTTTGCCGTTGGTCCAAGCCAATGACATCGGTGATATCGATCATTCCTAAGGGGATTCCCCCGGCGTCCACCACCGGAAGTTCACTGACATGTTTGGCACTCAAAAGTTGTAACGCTTCTTCTAAAATGGCATCGGGGCCGATGGTCAACGGACGGACCGTCATGACTTCCGAGATCGGACGATCAAACTGTGTATCGCGCCGCTGTTCGAGCAATCGCGCCAGGTCGCTGTCCGTAAACAGGCCTGAGAGCTGTCCCAAGTCGTTGACCAGAATCACGGCACCCGTTCGACGGCCGGGTCGTGACCGACTGACAAACACCTGACGAATGGTCGAGTTATCGGCGGCCACACGAATCTGATCGACCGGTCGCATCACATCTTTCACCGAGGCGAGGCGGCGTCCGAGGCTGCCCCCTGGATGAAAACCGGCGAATTGCTGTGGGGAAAACTGTTTTCTCTGACTGGCGACCAAGGCGAGTGCATCGCCGATGGCGAGCATGGCGGTGGTGCTGGTCGAGGGGGCCAGGCCATGAGCCCCCGCTTCGATCAGCCGCCCGAGACAAATGGTGGCGTCAGCCTGGGTCCCCAGCGTACTGGCATCGCTGGCGGTAATCGCGATGATCGCTTGTCGCTGGTTGCGAATGATCGGTAGCAGCCGGGTCAGCTCTTCGGTTTCACCGCTATTCGAAAAAATCAGCCACAGATCCTCGGCACCAACACACCCCAAATCCCCATGCAGGGCTTCGGTTGGATGCAGGAAATAGGCTCGAGTTCCCGTGGACGAGAGCGTCGCGGCAGTCTTTTGGCCCACCAGTCCCGCCTTGCCAACTCCGGTGACGATGACACAGCCGCGGCACTGGGACAACAGGTCGACCGCGGTGCAGAAGCGAGGGTCCAGCGAGCGGGACAGTTCGACAAGTGCCTGACCTTCTGTGGCCAGAATAGCCCGACCCGCACGCAATTGTTCTAAATGCGTGAACGGAACGACCGTGCGTTCGAATGCAACGCTCATGGGCTAGCTTCCTTGCAGTGCAGGACCTTAACCTTCCTGGTCAAGGGCGGCGGAGTGTACCGGTCTGATGAAAGACGGTCAATCGGATTGTCAGCGGGCGTCTCCAGGGAAAATACAGGGGGCGTCACCGGGTGAATTTCCGACTTTCCGCGCAGTCGGCGGAAAATCGGACGTCAATACGGATCAAGAACAGGGATCCAGAGCGAGCCAACAGGCCGACTCTCTTCCGATTCCAGGTCTGTTGATGATAAACCGTACGTGACCGGCGTGAGGTGTGACGGCATGCCCGTTGCCAATCGGGCGCAATACCAGATGCCCATGATTTGGCATCAATGGAAGCGAGAAAACCGAAACATCGTATTCCGCCGGTCCTGCCGCCAGGATTCGTTCAAACGCGGAATCATCGTCGTCTATTCAAAAGATCTGCGACCGGCCATGACCACGATTGAGTGCCTGGTCAAATCCGCCCGCTTCATCGACTCGTTGTGGTCGTGGCATCAAATCGGTTTAAGAATTTGTGAATTGGCGGTCAAAGAATCCTGATCCGTTTGATTTCTCACGCGGCGATTACCGGAACCGGATCTCACAGCCAAAGACTGCGGGGAGGTCCTGTCCCCTCGCCCCGGTACTCCGGGGAGAGGGTTAGGGTGAGGGGTTCTTCGAACGTCAAGATCACCCGCGGCAGTTCGCGATCCTTTCGCAATTCATTTTCTGTTGAATCACCAAGAATTCGACGAGATGTTACCGTTTAACGAGGGACCCAGGGGAGGGACTCAAGGGACACAAGAGTAATTTCGGTTTGCCGAGTCAGTACGGCTAATGACGGCAGAGTGGGAGGGGACAAAAGCATCTTAAGAGGCACGGAATCACAAGTTTTTCGTGGTCGCGCCGCCGGAAAACGCATGAAAACGCGATCAAGTGGCAACAAGGCCAACGAAAACCCCTGCCTCGTTGATTTTGTCCAGCAAGGGGATCGTCAATTTGCCCCCACCTCCGCCTCCGACGGTCTCCTCCGACGACGATCCATTCCGCGACAAAATCGCTCGCGGCCGTTTTCCCACTTGAACCGGAACGCTGCCCGGTGTATAGCACCGGGGTCAATTGCCGCGATACGACCATTATCCCCGCACCCCATCTTTTTCTGCGGAAATGGATCATCCCGCTGAATCAACTCCACAGGAAGAAACGCTCACAGTGGCACGTCGGACAAGTGCAACAAGTCGTTGCAGCGGAATGCGGGCGAGCCCGGATCTGTCTTTCAGTGACGAAATTACCGCATTCTGCTGAACCTTAACGTTAGGCGAATTACTCGCAACGAAAGCAGAAACCGATGGCCAGATCGTTATTTCATTGTATTGTTGCTGCACTTACGGCACTCTCCGTTTTTACCGCGCTGTGCATTGCACAGGAAGAATTCGAGCCAGTGACTACCGCAGAGATTGAGATTTCACTCTTCGCTGTCGGTGATCAACTGTTAGGCGATGGATTTGAATCGGTCGTCGATTCCGTCGACTCTGCAGGAGGCGTCAATTACGCATCACTGATCCTTTACGATTGGCTGACCGATGCGTATGCGTATGCGGAAGTTTTCACCGCCTACGAGACCGATGTGAGTTTCGTCATGGTGACCGACCTTGCGACTGGTGATTCAGAATCCGAGTGGTTCAGCAATGTAAAGTCAGAATTCGGCAACAACGCTGGGGCAGCCGCCATGCTTGCGGCTCCAAAAGTGAATCTGAAGCCGCTGATCGACGCCATTAAGAAATGGTGGTCCAAACCCAAGCCGCCTCCGAAGCCCGCACCAGCGCCACCACCTCAGGGTAAACCAAAACCGACTCCCAAGTTCCAACCGCCCACAAATCCTCCGCAGCGACCACCGACCACTGTGCCTGCGGGTCACCGAGTACGACAAATGCCACCTACTGCGCAATATCCTAATGGCTATTGGAGACTCGAGAAGCAATTGCCCGACGGCAACTGGCAGCCAATCAATCCCTCTATGATGAAACCCGGTACGCGTCCGGAAACTCACGTCCCCCTTCCTCCGCCGAATCCGCCAACCACACCAGGAACCTGAGCATGTATCCAATCCCCGATGACTTTGATTTAAACGGTTTAAGAGGTTCGACAATTTATGAATTCTGCATGAATGCGAATCAGATACGGTTGAAGTTCAATACTGGCTTACAAATCGTCGTCGAAGGCAGTATGAACTTGCGTTTGTCCACAAATGGCGACGACTTACTTACTATCTCGCCACAATCTCCGAGCCTTGACATTAATCGAGTGGTGGACTCTGAAGTGATATCCATTCACATGAACCAAAACCGTATGAATTTCCATTTGAACTTTGCCAACGGTCACTCGCTTGAATTGATCGGTGACGAACCGTACGAGTGTTATCGATTCGAATGGAAAAACAGGGAGGTGATTGTGTAATTGGCGATTTCATGCCTCAAAGCGAGCGGGACTCAGGGAACACAAGAAAGAAGAACCCAGGTAAAAGAACCCAGTGACACGTGCGACAAATAAAAGAACCCAGGGGACACTAAAAAAAATTCGGTTTGCCGAGTCAGTGGGCTCATGACGGCGGAGCGTGAGGGGGGCAAAAGCATCTTAAGAGGCACGGAATCACAAGTTTTTCGTGGTCGCGCCGCCGGAAAACGCATGAAAACGCGATCAAGTGGCAACAAGGCCAACGAAAACCCCAGCCTCGTTGATTTTTTTGACCAGCGAGGGGATCGGTAATTTGCCTCAGACCGTTTTCCCGGATCGATGCTACTCAGAAGAGGGAAATAACTCGCGGACGCGGGGGCGCATGCGATGAGGAAAGCCGGAAATTCGACTCCGTGTCGCACGGATCGTCTGGGGATGACCGGCAACAGTGGCGAATAATTTGCCGAAATCCTGGACTAACTCGACCCAAGCGGTGGCCGTGGGAAGTTTGCCGCTCAATCGCTGAAAAAGGGGCGGCGTCAACGGCGGAGTCGTTCCTCGCTTGCCGGGAGCCACCTGCCGGGCGGTCCAATCGAGTAACTCCAGGTAATCCCCCCGTGATAATCCCCCTGTAATGATAATCCCCCTGTACTAGGGGAAGAAAACCCTTGTCGCTGCAACGAAACCGATGGGAACTGGCTTGCGGTCCCAATCGCTGATCATCTGCTGGGATCAACGCAATCGGTGACAAAAACCGATCTGCGGTGACTTGGGACTGCATGGCAATCGGCGACACTCCCTCAGGACCCGCTTCGCAGCCGATCACTGCCGAGATCACGGCTCCAACAGGATTGTCTGAGATTTCCTTTTTCGGTTGGTTGGTCGCTATGGTGGATGAGGTGGGATTGTCATTTGTTGGTGAAAATGACTGAATTCGGCGTTGCACCGAAGTGTAATCGCTTTGTTCGAGCGTTTCGGCCATGGCCGCTCGGATGGGATTCAGGTCCACGTAAGCAGCACAGG
>CAMBQP010000172.1 GCA_945869955.1 Schlesneria paludicola DSM 18645 | reverse complement strand
GTCTTGCACGGGCACGCCTTCGGTAATGCAACAGATCAGCGCAATGCCCGCGTCGGCCGCTTCAAGAATTGCGTCGGCCGCAAATGGCGGCGGAACAAAAATCATGGTCGCGTTGGCGCCGGTCTCGCGCACCGCATGCTCCACAGGGTCACCGTTACCAACTGATCCCCAATCACAATTTTCTGTTTCAAGCCTCGAGTTAAGACCAACATGCTGTCCTCCTTGATGTTGTTTGAGATCCCCACCCCGACCAACTGACCTTCTTCGCAATTATTACACCAAAATCAATTCGGTCAGAAGAAAAATTTCGCTTGGCATGCGGTTTTTGGCGGAAAATCCCAGTAAATATACGTTTTTTCGTAAAGCGATTCATGAACTCTCGTCGGGTGTCAAGCCATAAATTATCCAGCTGTCCAATTATCGTCCTGTCTGATTTACGATGCATTTGGCCGTTTCGTTGAGTACAATCCGTATTTTTTGCCGGTGTGCAACGAAAATTGTCCCAAATCCCCCAGTTCCTGATTTTTTTCCTGGAAAGTCTTCAGTTCGATGTTCATTCGCCACTTGTTTTTGATTGCGTCGGTATTTCCCGTGCTCTGCTGCCCCCCGGTGTTTTCAGCCGAGCCTTATGTACCGCAGGTCAGTGGAAAATCGACAGCAGGTGAACAGGCTCTGCTGCGGTTTCAGCTTCCGGGGGGGATGACAGGCCGGCTCTTTGCTGCCGAACCGATGGTCGCCAACCCGGTCGCGTTCTGTTTCGACGAAAAAGGGCGCATCTTTGTCGCCGAAACATTCCGGCAGTCAAAAGGGGTTGAAGACAACCGGAGTCACATGAACTGGTTGCTGGACGACTTGGCCGCGACCACGGTTGCCGATCGAATCGCGATGTTCAAAAAGTATTTGCCCGCCGACGTGCAAAAATACGGGATCGAACACGATCGGATTCGTCGACTCGAAGACACCGATGGAGATGGGGTCGCAGACCAGGTCTCCGTATTCGCCGATGGTTTCAACGCGATTGAAGAGGGAACAGGGGCCGGATTGCTCGCCGTAAACGGAAAGGTCTACTACACCTGCATTCCGAAATTGTGGCAACTTGAGGATCGTGACGATGACGGGGTTGCCGACGAGCGAACTTCCCTGTTCGACGGATTTGGCGTCCGCGTTGCCTTCCGGGGCCATGACCTGCACGGATTGATTCGCGGTCCGGATGGCCGGCTCTATTTCAGTATTGGCGATCGAGGCTACAACATTGAACTTCCGGATCAGCGACGCCTCGTGCAACCAGATCAAGGTGCCGTTTTTCGCTGTGAACTCGATGGATCGAACTTGGAAGTTTTCTGTCAGGGCTTACGAAATCCGCAAGAACTGGCCTTTGACGACTTCGGCAATCTGTTCACCGGGGACAATAATTCGGATGGCGGTGACCGGGCTCGCTGGATGTACCTGACCGAAGGATCCGACACGGGCTGGCGGATGTACTACCAATATCTGGCGGACCGCGGCCCTTGGAGTCGAGAAAAACTCTGGCACTTGCCACATGCTGGGCAGCCCGCTTACATCGTTCCGCCAGTCGCCCACTTCGCAGACGGTCCCTCGGGACTGGCGTACTATCCGGGAACCGGTCTTGATCAAAAATATCAGGGAAATTTCTTTTTGGCCGACTTTCGTGGCCAGGCGGCCAACAGCGGGATTCGGAATTTCTCGCTGGTCCCCAAAGGGGCTTCGTTCGAACTGGTGAATGCCGAACAGTTCGTCTGGTCGATCCTCGCCACCGATGTCGAGTTTGGCTACGACGGGGGAGTCTATGTCTCGGACTGGGTTGATGGCTGGGACGGACTGGGAAAAGGGCGAATTTATCGCTTTCAGGATGAGACTCAGGGGCAATCCGCCGTGGTGCAAGAGGTGGAAAAACTCATGCGCAATGGATTCGAATCCCGATCCCCTGCAGAACTGCTGGCCCTGCTCGCCCATCCCGACTCACGCATTCGTCAACGGGCCCAGTTCCGCCTCGTGGAAACAGAGGCCGCCAGCGAGTTAGTCACCGCTGCTTTAAAAGGTGAAACATTGTTCGCTCGTCTGCAGGGGATTTGGGGAATCGGTCAACTCGGTCGGAAAAACTCGGCGGCCATCGAGCCGCTGTTGGAATTATTCCAGGATCCCGAACCCGAAATTCGCGCCCAGCTCTCTCGCATCTGCGGTGACGCACGGTATTCGGAGGCGGCTGCCGGACTGACAAGGCTCGTCAAAGACCCCAGTCCCCGCGTTCGATCGCTAGCAGCGATTGCCGTCGGCAAACTGAAACATCCCGCCGCCTATGCGGCGTTACTCGAGGCGTTGGTCGAGAATCGCGATGACGATCCGACCTTGCGTCATGGATTGGTGATGGGGTTGGTCGGTGTCGCGACTCCCGAGCAACTCGTGGCGACCACCCGGATTCCGGTTCCGGCTGTTCGCTTGGCAGCGGTCGTGGCCCTGCGTCGACTCGTGCATCCTGCATTGTCGATTTTTCTGCAGGATTCCGATCCTGCCGTGGTGGCCGAGGCGGCGCGGGCGATTCATGATTTACCCGTGGTCAGTGCGATCCCCGCGCTGGCCGAACGATTGAATCAACCGGGGATGTCAGACCCCGTTTTGCGACGTGTACTGAATGCCAATTTTCGGCTGGGGACGACCGAGCATGCCGAGCGAGTTGCGGCGTTTGCCGGAAATCCGCTGAATGATCCCTCGCTGCGGGCCGAAGCGATCTCGGAACTGGACGAATGGAACACCCCCGGGCCGCTCGACCGCGTCACCAACGAATACCGTCCCTTGAATCCTCGTGAGGTCGCGATCGCGACACTGATTGCCCCTTGGCTGGAGACCTATTTTTCCGGTCCCCCGCCGGTACAGGAAGCGTTGGTGAAATTGGTGGGGCATCATCAAATTTCCCAAGGGGAACCCAACCTGATCGAATTACTCGCCGATACGAAAAATTCGAGTCCCACCTTGCGGGTTTTGGCATTAAGTGCGTTGGATGCGATCAACAGTCAGGGATTGTCCGCTCCCGTCGAGCTCGGCTTGCAGGACCCGGATGCCACAGTTCGGTCCCAGGCTCTGAAGATCCTGTCTCGAATCAATCCCGCCCGGGCTGTTCCCCTGTTGGCCAAAATTCTCGACGGCGATTCCTGGAGTGAACAGCAAGCGGCCATTTCGGCCCTGGCCGGTTTGAAGCGTGAGGATGCGGACGGGGTCCTCGCACGGCTGCTGGATCAACTGTTGGCCGGAAAAACCTCTCCCAATGTCGAACTTGAATTACTGACCGCAGCCAAAGAGCGGCAGACGCCGCGGCTGCTGGCCAAACTTCAGGCATACTTGAAAACACGCCGTGAGGACGATCCCTTGAAAGAATATCGTGAAACCCTCGTCGGTGGCGACAGCGGTCGAGGTCGCGAGATCTTCTTGGGGCGAATGGATCTGTCGTGTCGCCGCTGCCACAGTACCGAAGGATCCAAAAGTGAGGTCGGCCCGGATCTGTCGCGGATCGGTCTCGAGAAGACCAGGGAATACCTGCTGGAATCGATCGTGGAACCGAATCGGCAGATTGCCAGGGGATTCGAGACTGCAATTCTGGAGATGGCGGAGGGCAAAGTTTATGCGGGGATCATCAAGGATGACGAAGGTGAGCAGGTCTCTTTGCAGTTACCTGACGGCCAGATTCTCAAGCTGGATAAATCGGGGATTGAGGACCGAACCACGGGCAAATCAGGCATGCCCGAAGACCTTGTCAAAAAGCTGACCAAGTTTGAACTTCGCGACTTGATCGAGTACCTGACGACGCTGAAGTCAACCAAAGGGTCCGGCGCTGATCACGCCCCATAACATGGTAAGGCAAAGTAGCATGGGAAGACAAAACAATAAAAGTTGATCATCAACAACACTGAGAGAGAAGTTCCGGGCCTGACGCATTTTTCCCGAGTGGCGGAAAGGGTGGAAGAACGGGGACTGGCTCCGTCCGCGGTGCCTGTCCCCGTTCTTTCACCCGTGAGCGTAGGTCTGTCCCCGTTCTTCCCCGAGTCCGCTCAGGCCTGAATACGACGAATCAAGCCCTCGGTCCCACACTCGGCAATGATCCCACGAGCGATGACACCTCGGGTGTATCATCGACACCGACTGACGCGCTGCTCTTCGAGGCGAGGTGAAACCATGCAGTGAAACCCCGCGGTCACACCCTGTGGTACAAGCCTTCACCGTTTGACCCGTAGCCACAGGCGCAGGCGGGTCGGTGTTCAGCCGACCTCTTCGAACGTCGGTTGACATCGATCGCAAATCCGCTCTCTACCGACCGCGCGTCGGTGTAAGCCACGACTGACAGCTAACACCGCCCCCCCCCCGACAGATTCCTGGGCTTCGTGCCACTGTTTGTCCGCCTTGGGACAAGCAGTGCCGAACGTCGCGATGCCCGCCACCTCCAACACGGCAACCCCTTTTTAACGATGTCGTGTCGCCAGGCCATCCGCAAAAGCCGAAGATCACTGCTTCTGCGAGGCTTCCGCGGCAGCGCCACCCTTCCACGCGGCGATGACCCGAACCGTATCTCACAGGCAAAGACTGCGGGCAGGTCCTGTCCCCTCGCCCCGGTACTCCGGGGAGAGGGTTAGGGTGCGCTGATGAACTGATGATTTTATTGGTTTTCTGATTGTAAATGATATCGCGCGTTTGCGAATTCCCGAAAGGCGTCCTGTCGTTTGGACACCAATGTTGTTTTGAGATTGTCACTCACCCAGGTTCTCATTGCTTGAACGGAGGTGCGAGTAAAGTCGTTGCGAATTGACTCTGGTGTCGAGGGTTTCAGCAAGGGACCGAAAGCCGCGAGAAGACTCGTGAATCCCCCCTTGTTGTGTTGTCGTTCCAATTGCTTAAAAAGTCCGAATGCGGATTCCAGGATTTCGGTGCTCATCGGCAATCTTTGTCCCGGGGCCAATTTCTCTTCGGACTGACGCACAAATGTCAGCAATTGATCGGCGACCTTTCGACTGTCATCGCACGTTTGTAGTGATTTCAGTTTGGCGGCAAGCTGATCCGCCGCGCCGTGAAACAGTCCCTGCTCATTGATGAACGTGATCGACATGGATGCCACTGCTTGGCATGCGTTCCAGCGGGAAATGTCCTCGCGGAACTCTTTCAGCCAACTCAGTTTGTCATTGATGCGTGCGGCGGTGATGTTCCTGCGGGCTTTGGAATTTGGGTGAGCCAGTTGCCACAGGGTCATTTGTGCCCACGTCAGGGTTGCCGCCATATTCATGAAGCGGGCTTTGAGCCTGTGGCTCGGCGGCGTCAAGTGGCCCAGTTCGGTTTGCTGAATGGCTGATCGCGTGGCTCCGACCTGCGACGTGAATCGTTCAAACGCGGGAGAGCCTCCGATAATTTTCTTCAAGACGTTGGCAGCAAAATGTTTGAAATCACCCAGAATGAGCATGTTTTCCCGGCGATTTTGCAGCACGACGGCCCCTTCACGAAGTTCCACCGCACCATCCGTCACCACGGCTAACGGCAAACCGATTTTCTCGGCCAAATTTTCGTAAGATCGAGCCATGTCACTCCGCCTCCAACTCACGCCGGGTTCGACGGTCAGTACGCGAACATCCTGATGCGTGAGCGCAATGCCGGGCGGTGGCATCTTGGATGCCCGCAATCCAAGGATCACGAGTGTCTTTTCGGGACCGATCTGGCTGGAGTGATCGGCCATCCAAATCCAGTCTTCAGCCCGTTCGACGGGTGCCTCAATGGCCGCAACTCCCACACGCATCAGCCACGAGCGGACGGTGGTCCATTTGGGGAGTTCTTCAGTGACGCCCAACCAGTCAAAGACGATTTCCAGACAGCTCACACAGGATCGCAATCCAATTCTTCTCGCCAAATTCACGCACAACGCAATCATCTTCGCCCCGAACCTGTGGTAAGGCAACGGTGGGTCGTGGGGCAGCACGGGAGCTTGTCGTTGCAGGATTAGATTTTCCGCCTTGAGTTGTGTGAGCTGAAATTTCGTCTCCGCGAGTTTTTGTTTCAACTCCGCAATCGTTCGTTCTTGTTGTTGCTGGATTCGTTTGTAATTTTGGATTTCCTGCGACTTCTGGCGAGACCGCTTTGTTTGCGTTTCTCGGCTCCGCAGCAAAAATCCAAAAACCACTCGATCAGGTGACTTGAACATACCGGCTCGAATGAAAGATGATGCGCTCACTGTTGCGTTCCTTCGCTTTGAGTGCGTACTCAGAATACCTACGAAGGAGCGCAACAGATTTTCCGTTTCCCCGCAAACCCAGTTTCCCCAAATTCCGCTCAGTTCATCAGCGCACCCTAACCCTCTCCCCGGAGTACCGGGGCGAGGGGACTCGACGTACTCTGACTCAACGTCGACGAGTGACTTCGGCGGAAACGGAACGGGTATGACAGCTATGAGCAGATGCCACAAGCACGAATGGAGGAAACGGGACAGCGTGCGTCAGAGAAAGCCGGGAAAGAGCAGTGAATGGTCGTTTCTTACCAGGTAAGATCGCGCCAATCGCCTGGGCTTCGAGTGATGCGTCTGGATGGGCAACCCTCCCGTCGAAGCGTTCACAGGGGGAAGACGGGGCTGTGTATTGAGCTCCGAAAATAGGTCTTTGAGGTGGCCGACCTGGTCCTGTCACGGGGAAGGGAACACGGATGTCGAACGTCAATGGCGTGTTCGATGTCAACCTCACAGAGTCCCAGACCCCACGCGGACTTACGGAAACTGTTTTCACGGAAACTGTTTTCACGGAAACTGGGAGATCCCAGCGATATCCCTCTCATGCGAGAGGGATCGGTCGGGGAAGTGGCGATGCCGGCATCCCGGCATATACTTCGCTGGGAAGTCAGACCGTTTTCAAGTTCATCGGTTATTCTTCGCAGTCACAAAATGAGAATTGCACAGCTTTTGTTCCCCGTTCCAGCGGTAAGCACAGAGGAATCCCCCTTTCGCCACGCTGAAGTCGAGGCAGGCCACATTGTCGGCCAGAATCGACGGATGCTGGTCACCTTGCCAATAATGGCCGATAAAGACCGGTTTTGCCGTTTCAGGATAGGGAATCGCGTCGGAAATGACCGGGGGATGAAGCGGATGGGGGCAATCGATGCCGGCGGTTTCAAAGGCATAGCTTTGATAGGTATGGCCGTTCGGTGACAGATACCAGCGAGTTCGTACCCGGTTTCGTTCCGATCCATCCTTGTCATGAAAAATAACCCCCTCGGGCAACGGAGCCTCTTTTCCTTTCAATACCGATTCCACTGCGGAAAAGAGCTCGCTTTTTCTGCGGCAGGCAGACTGAAGAAAACGGGTGGTGATTCCCCCCGCTGCCTGAATGGCTTGGTCGAGAAGCTCGATAGAACTTGCGTCCCAGCAGGCATGAACCACTCGTAAACCCTCGAGGTCGAGCCAGATCGGCAGGGTATGAAACCAGTCCAGGTATGATCGGAGATCCCCCTCAGAAAGTTGTTCGAGTGTCTTGCTGATCTGATGGCGATTATGCGTCGTATGTCGCCGCAAAAATTCGCCAGGATGTTCAGGATCGATGGTGTGAAACGCCATCGCGTTCCATTCATGGTTTCCCAGGATTGCGAGTGCGGAATGGCCTTCGACCATCCCTCGGGCAATTTCCAGGACTTCGCGAATCTGTCGACCACGGTCAATCAAATCACCGAGAAAAATCACTTTCCGTTCCGGATGGCGGTAAATTCCGTGGACTTGCTGATACCCCAAAACATTGAGCAACTGAACCAGTTCATCGGCATGCCCATGAATGTCACCAATCAAATCGAACATCACTCGCCCCACCATCCGCAAAAACTTTAAAAAATCACCCAGCCGCGATCATCCACATCCGTGTCAGGGATTGCTATCCTAACTCCCATTTACCAGGTCCACGCTTGAACAAAGGAGCATTTCAGCATGAGCAACAATCGAGTTTGTCGTTGGGGTATTTTGTCGACTGCCAATATTGCACGCAAGAACTGGCTCGCAATTAAAAATGCCGAAAACGCCGTTGTCACCGCAGTCGCCAGCCGCAGTGTTGCCAAGGCACAGCAATTCATCGACGAATGTCAGGCACATACCTCATTTGAAACCTCGCCGGTGGCACTGGGGAGCTATGATGAGCTGCTGAAACGGACGGATATCGATGCGGTGTATCTGCCCATTCCGACCGGCATGCGGAAAGAATGGGTCATTCGTGCTGCCGAAGCCGGGAAGCACGTTCTCGCCGAAAAGCCGGTCGGCTGCGACACGGCCGAGGTGGTTGAAATGATCGCAGCTTGCCAAAAAAACAACGTGCAGTTCATGGATGGTGTCATGTTCATGCACAGCCAACGCTTGAATCAGCTGCGAGAAGTTCTCGACGATGGCCACAGCGTGGGGGAACTCAAGCGGATTACCAGTCAGTTCAGCTTCTGCGGCACCGAAGAATTCGCCAAAAGCAACATCCGCTCGAGCAGTGAACTGGAACCACTCGGCTGCGTCGGTGATCTTGGCTGGTACAATATCCGCTTTGCACTTTGGGTGATGAAATATCAAATGCCGCTCCGTGTGAGTGGCCGTATGCTGACCGAGGCCAAACGCTCAGACAGCCAGGCGTCGGTTCCGACCGAATTTTCGGGCGAGTTATTCTTCGCGGAGGGGGTTTCGGCGAGCTTTTATTGTTCCTTCATCACGGAAACGCAGCAGTGGGCCAGTATCAGTGGTAATAAAGGCTACGCCCAGATTCATGATTTCGTGGTCCCTTATCATGGTCACGAAACGTCGTTCACTGTGACCAACGGCGGACTGACTCAACGGGGCTGCACCTTCCACATGGAAGACCACAACCGTCGTATCGCGGTCCCTGAATACAGCGATGGCTGGGGAAATTCTCAGGAAACGAATCTGTTCCGAAACTTTTCGCATCTGGTTTTGTCGGGCAAAGTCGATCCCGTCTGGCCCGAGATTGCCCTGAAAACGCAACAAGTCGTCGATGCCTGCGTGGCCTCGGCCCGTAATCAGGGAAAAATGATCGAATTATCCTGATTATCTTCCCGCGTTACGGCGAATTTTGTGCGGAAGAAACAATTCTGGTCGAGGTGGCAAGCCCCAACAGAAAGCGTCATTATGATGCGAAATCGGAGGGGAGGTCACCTCGACTGGTCGCCAGTGATCCCTGGTTACCAAGGGATCCGTTGTCGCCAACGGATACAGCATGAACATTTCGGAAGCGTTCCACGTCTGATCACAATCGTTACGGAGATCGATGTATGTGGTGGATTGTCGTAGCCAGCCTGTTTTCAGCAGATCCAGCACCTCGCCTCGCCACGGATGACCTGCCACCAGGAGCACTGGTTCTGGTGGGCGGGGGGGGTACGACGGCAGAGATTCGGAAAAAGACGCTTGAGCTCGCAGGGGGAAAGCGAGCCAAGGTTGCGATTCTTGCGGCAGCCAATCCTGAATATGGCCAGGATTCACTGGAACTCTGGCAAGCTGAGCGACCGGCTCAGGTGAAACTGATCGACCTGCAAAAACCGGAGGGGGCTAAACGGATTCTGAACGAAGCGGATCTGATCTGGTTTCCGGGTGGCTTGCAGGGGGTGTTCATGAACGGCCTGCGCGGGACGGGAATCGAAGAGGTCGTACGTCGTCGACATCGCGCCGGAGTGACGATCGCAGGGACCAGCGCCGGAGCAGCCGTCATGTCCCAAATGATGATCGGTGGTCGGTCCGATCTGGACAGCCTGAAAGCGGGAACCGCTCCTTATCTGATGGACGGATTGGGGCTCTGGCCAACCGTCATCATCGACCAGCATTTCCTGCAAAAAGGGCGTTTCAATCGCCTGGCTCTGGCCACGATTGATCACCCCCACCTCGTGGGTATTGGTATCGATGAAGAAACGGCAGTAATCGTCAAAGGATCGGCATTTGAAGTTATCGGTAATAACAACGTCACGGTGATTGATGCTCGTGAGGCGAGTCGCGAGGTTCTCACCAAAGGGGATGCCGTCGCGGCAAGGAATCTGAAGGTCCATGTGTTGCGGGCCGGAATGACATTTGACATCGAAGAATCCACTGACAGCGAAGAATAAACATCACCAGATTAAGAGGCTCTCAGGATGAAAATTGTTGAACTTGAAGTGATTCCCCTGACCGGAGCCACGGTTGACGGGGGCTGGCCGCAGGGACATGAACCGCAAGAGAACCTGCATACACTGGTCCAGATCCGGACCGATCAGGGAATCTATGGCTGGGGGAGTTGTTTCACCTCGGGCACACTGGTCGAAGGGGCTGTCGCGCTGCTCTGGCCGCTGCTCAAGGGGCAATCGGGGGTGGAACCCGAACGTGTTTCGGAACTGTTGCGTCAGTCGAGCTTCTGGCAGGGACGCGGCGGTTCGGTGGAACATGCGATCAGTGGGATTGATATCGCCCTGTGGGACATCATGGGAAAAGCCTGTTGCCAGCCGGTCTCACGCCTGCTGGGGGGAAATTATCGCCAGCGAATCAAACCGTATGGTTCGATTTTGTTCGACGAACCCCCCGCACTGGAAGCGGCCCTACACAGTGTCGTCGCCCGCGGTTTCAAGGCGATCAAAATGGGGTGGCGACCATTTGGACGGCGAAATCGGAAATTTGACGAACTGCTGATCCAGACCGCTCGCAACACCGTCGGCTCCGAGGTCGAGTTGATGGTGGACGCGGGGGGGAGCGAACAGTTTTGGCCTCACGGGACGAACTGGGCGCGCGCCACTGCCACCATGCTGGCGGATTACGACATCACCTGGTTCGAAGAACCGTTGCCCCCCGATGATCTCGAGGGTTACATCGAGCTGACGCGAGTCTCGCCTGTTCCGATCGCGGGGGGAGAAGTCCTGACACGCCGACAGTCATTTTTGCCCTGGCTGGAACGTCGGGCTGTGGACATCATCCAACCAGACTGCACAAAGAACGGGGGGCTTTCCGAGTCGCGGCGTCTGGCATGGCTGGCCTTTGACCATAACGTGACCGTTGTGCCGCATGGCTGGAATACGGCAGTGGGGCTAGCCGCCGACCTGCAATTCTCGGCCGCGATTCCGGTTGCCCGTTACGTCGAATACCTGACCCCGTGTGCCTATATTGAAGAATTGCCCACCGAACCATTCAAGATTGACGCGGAAGGGTATCTTGAAATTCCGACGACTCCAGGGCTGGGGATTGATATCGACCCAGAGAAATTGAAAAAGTTTGCTGGAAAACGAACCACGTTCCGTTAACCCATCGCCAGGCAGGCTGCCGTGGTCATTCAGCCGAGGGTGCCAAAAAACCAAGCGGTTATCCGATTGGGCTAGGAACTGATCGAATTCCCCGGTTTTCGCAGGATCCAGAAACTGCGACCCGCTAGTGAAAAAACACCGAGAAGATACAGTCCCAAGATCGTTGAAAAGAGAGGAGCATTGAGCGGGGAACCGGTGCGATTGGCGAGAAAGGTGAGGTGCCCAATCGCCATCATTTCCAACGCCGTGAGGACCGCGATCCAGGCGAGCATTTTGGAAACGTGTTCGATGGTCTGTTCCCGCCGATCCGGATGTAACCAATATTCGCGGTGAGGGATATTGATCATCGAGCTGGGGATGTGCTGCAAGAGCGATCCGATCCCAAACAGAAACAAGGGCATGGCAACTTGAATTCCGCAGAGCAGCGCTGTGGCATAGCCTTTGTTCATCCAGTCATTCGGCCGACCATCAATACCAAAATGAGTTGCCACACGGTCCGGAAGCTGATTCCAATACCACGCATGCAGAGCCAGGCTGAACAGCGTAATGCCAGCGATCAGCAGTGCGGCGACTGGCTTTGATGTCCACTTCCATTTCTCATGACTGGCTAAATCAGACAAAGTCTTGATTCCTGAAAACACCGTATTGATTGCATCGTCTCGATCCAGCATAACAGTCTGACGCGCTTCCTCGAAGTCCACGAAGAGTTTCATTCATGACAGAAATCCCTCGCGAATCGCAAACCTCGATTGACGGTCACGATGATTCCACCTGGATCACCGATGAAGAAAGTTTTTTCTCGCCACCGTTAATCAAACAACCACCTGTTCTATTGCGTGAAATCGTGGCGCTGGTTGTGTTGGTGCTGGCTTGTGATCTGACCCTGTATCGCTCATTCGGATTTGCAGGACCGGGTGTGCTCTTCCTGATTGCCCCGCTGATGTTGGGGATCGGGACGGTGCAACGACGATGGGGGATCAGTGTCTGGGTGATGCTGCTCCTGTTAATCCTGCTTTCGCTGCGTCTGTTGTGGTGCGGGTCCTGGTCAGCGGTCGTGGCCGGCTTTGTGCTGATTGGTGGGTTTTCCATGAGTCTCGCGGGTTTCCGTCCCTATCTGACACGGGGACTCATTTTCACCTCGCAGTTAATCGCGGCGGGATATCGACGTTCGAATCACTATTTTCGGGTCTTGGCACAATTCAGTCCGGTGATCCTGCGCACAAACTTGCTGGCGATTATCCTGCCGATCATCACACTCATCACCTTTGCCAGCATCTTTGTGTTGGCGAATCCCGATCTGGTCAAGTCGTTCGGGCAAAATCTGACCCACTTGGTGGAATGGCTCGAAGAGGCGATGCGTCATGTCGAGGTGGCGGAAATTCTATTTTGCTTTGCTGCTGCGGGGATCATTGCGGGACTGCTTCGCCCAGATCCTTTGACGAGCGAATCGAGACCACGGCCGAATTTCAAACGAGAAGCGATCAAATCCCTGTTTTACGAGGCTTATCGAAATACGCTTGTCATGGTGATTGGCCTGTTTTCGATTTACCTCGCTTTTGAATTTCAAACCTTGTGGTTCAGGACCTTTCCACCCGGTTTTCACTATTCTGGCTATGCTCATGAAGGGGCTGCGTGGCTGACCGTGGCCTTGGGGCTGGCGACATTGATGTTGTCGCTCATTTTTCGCGGGTCGATCCTGAATGACCCACGGTTACCTCGCCTGCGTTTGCTCTCGTCGGTTTGGTCCCTGCTTAATCTTTTGCTGGTGTTAGCCGTTTTTAATCGTCTATTCATCTACATCGGTTTTAACGGAATGACTCGCATGCGCGTGGTCGGATTGCTGGGGGTCGCCTCGGTCTTCGGTGGGTTTCTGTTAGTTCTGAGAAAGATCGGACGGCA
>CAMBQP010000171.1 GCA_945869955.1 Schlesneria paludicola DSM 18645 | reverse complement strand
TGGAGGTATTTCTTGTCGATGCTGCGAATCATGGTTTCGCTCACTCCGAGATACCTGGCCACATCCTGGATTGTCATCATCTTCCGTAAATCGATGACCAAACGAGCAAAGCTCTCCGTGTATTGACAGTGCGGAACAACTTTCGGAATTGCCGCATTCAATACCTGCTGGCAACGGCGACATTCCAATCGCGGTGCCTTAATGAAAAGTTGAGTCCGACAGGAACCAATCGGAGGTGCGTGGACCGTCCGATCAAATGTGCCCCGATGGATCACGTCACCGCGACCGCACTTCGGACAGCGATGACACGATGACGGTGCTTCCATCTGCAGACAAAATACACCCTCTTTTTCCCAGCAGCGCGTCGCTGTGTAGCCATCAACTCCAAGGGCATGATACAATACCTGTGTGGTCATCTCGGTTCTCCTGATCAAATGGTTTGAAACACTGTAATCATCAGACCGAGTTGGCCACCTTTTTCATACCCAACAACCTAACCCGCGCATTTGGTTTGTCGTTGAACCCAAAAACAGACTGCGATATCGTTGAAGACTTGCTGACCATGGCGGGTGTACTTGTTGCCAGTTTTAGAGCCACAGGCTTGTTACAGGCTTGTTTTAGTAGGAATAAGTGGTCGAAATCCGCCAGTTGCTTGACAAGAAGGCGATCGAATGCTTTTATATCTCGTCGATTACCAAAAATGTAGTACGTCGCCCATCAAAAATGATTCAAAGTATTTTGAGGACTCGCATGGCTCAGAAGCCCCCTAAATCCGAATTCAACATGTCACAGGTCATTCGGAATCTTTTAAAAGACAATCCAAAAATTGGCGGAAATGAAGCGGCGGCAGCGATACAGGCCCAGTATCCCTCGCTCAATCTCAACAAGAACAGTTTTTCGGTTGCATTTTATACAACGCGACAAAAAATGGGTTTAAAGCTGGCTAAACGAGGCAAGCGGATGACAACTCGAAAGTCGTCTGCCGCACCAAAGTCGCCCGTCACACCGCAGCGTGCAGTGGGATCCGTTGACTTGGCCTTGCTGCAAGCGACCGCGAAATTCCTCAGCGATGTGGGTGGTGCCGACGCGGCGCTTGAAGCCATCAAGCATGTGCAAGCCATTCAAGTAAAGTGAGTTCCCTCGAATCGACTCCCTCTAGGGGATTTGTCGTGGCCGGCGGGGGACGCGATGTTGCCAGAACAGGCGGTCTTTCGTGAGGAAACCCATACGGAACGCGCAGCGCAAGCAAAATCGTTCGTGCTGTCGGGTCAGATAAATTTCGCCGCTCAAAATCAAATGAAACCACTCTTCACCTGGATGTTTTGAGTAGCAAAAGATCCGTTCCGAGTCCCGCTTGATTTGGATCCCCCAATCTTCCGATTCGGGAAGATACAAGCGAAGATCGGGGATCGGATCTTCGTCCGGCGGGTTGCTCGAAAGCAATCCGCTTGGCGTATCGTCCGGTGTGCCCGTTTCGTGAAACTCGTCTGACATTGTGATCCTCTTCAACAGCCTTCCGGTCAACAGCCTTCCGTTTGAGTCGGCATTTTTATGCCGGTCACGGCATTTTATTGTCACCCGCTCAGGGTGGATCTCGCTAACGCCTTCCGCTGGGGATTATTCCGCTGGGGATTATTCCGGGAGTGCCTCCCCTTTGGTCTCGGGGGCGAGCCAGATTAGCCCCATCCCGATCAGATAGACTCCACAGACGACACTACAGGCGATCGGGTAGCCCCCTTTAACCCCCGCGAAGGTTTCATAACCGGCGACCAACTTCAGCAGAGATCCGATTTGGAGCGTCCCAATTGCGGCCAGGATTCGACCGAA
The DNA here is from genome assembly GCA_945869955.1 of Schlesneria paludicola DSM 18645. Lineage (GTDB taxonomy): Bacteria > Planctomycetota > Planctomycetia > Planctomycetales > Planctomycetaceae > Schlesneria > Schlesneria paludicola_B. The sequence continues at coordinate 11,421 of CAMBQP010000171.1, read as the reverse complement.
GTTGAAACTGAACCCCTGGCCGGTGGCCCGCACATTCGTGGAAAAGAGTTCTGGCAGGTAGAGCGGAAGCCATCCGTAAAACGAGGCGGTGCAGGCCCCCAGCCAGAATGAGGCCCACAAAAATTCCACGCCAAATTGGGAATGGAACTGGTAGAACCACAGAACGGTGGCAATCGACAGGATGCAGAGCAGGCAATAGGCAAACCGGCGACCGATCCAGTCCCCTAGCATCGCAGCCAGGATCGTCCCCACGATCGCCCCCGTTGCGGTGAAGATTTGAGTATATTCCCGGGGATTTTTGAAAATCGCCGCCTGAAACCATTTTCGGGCTCTCGCAAATGTCGTCAAAGAAACCTCGCTGACCACCTGATCACCTGTTGCGACTTCCGGTTCATTTTGCACGACATTCTGTGTCAGTTGTCCTGCCCAGGTCATGGCCCACTGCGTTGATCCCCAGGTGCCAATCAGCGCCACACCACTCAGGCAGGCCCCTAACAGCATCCGGCGAATCGTTTTCCCGGTATCCGTTCGAAGTTCGGGCGAGTCGATCGCGGTCCGTTGCAGGAAACGCAAGACGGGGTAGATATAACCGACCGTTGCGATCGCCAAACCCGCAATCGTTCCCACGACACGCCACACCGTACTGAATCGCTCATCCGCCCAAACCCAGATGATCAGGCTCGGACCGATCGCTCCGACCAGCACTCCCAATAAATCGGACGTGACCCAATTCCCAGTATGCCCCCGGCCCCGTTCACGCTCCCACCGCGCGGATTCGGGAACGAACAGGCGAAAAAAGAAGGTTAGGGCCGCGGGCAGGGTCCCCAGCATCATCATGAGTCGCCAACCTTTGTTCGCGACAAGCATCTTGACGGTCGCTTCGGGAAGCCCCAGATTGCCCAGCGAAATCTCGCACTGTGCCAGCATCGCCGTCAGCCCGATACCGATGATCCCCACCAATAAATATCCGGCATTGGCCGCAGCCCCAATCAAACCTGCCATCAGTGCGCGCGAACGATTTGGCCAAACCTCCATCACGAGGGCGACCCCGAGCGACCACTCCCCTCCCATACCAAGAGCGGCGATAAACCGTAACACTCCCAATTGCAGCGGAGTCTGGGCGAATCCGCAGAGCCCGGTGAACAACGCATAAGTTAAGACACTGAGGCTCATGGCACGGACGCGACCAATCCGATCACCCAGCCAGCCGAAAAGAACTCCGCCGGTTGCTGCCCCGACCAGAAATACAGAGATGATCACACTGAAAAACAGCCCAATTCGTTGCTCGCTTTCGGGAGTTGCGGGGCCAGAAACCCCGAGCAAATCCTGGATTGCCGCACGTCCCACCATCGAGAAGACACCCATTTCCGCGCCATCGAACATCCAGCCCAGCAGTGCCGCGACCAGTGCCATCCATTGACCGAAAGAGGTATTCCCCAACGGGGCAGAAGTCATTCCTGTTGGAGAGCTCGAAGCGAGGGGAGCGGCGAGGGGGGTTGGATTATTCAACGGAAAGGTCGCTCCTGAAAAGCATTCCTGAAAATGAATCGTCATGATTGTGCGGTGACTTCCCGCGAAAGGCAATTGAAGCGGGAATTTCTCCTTGACCTGTCACTTCAGCGAATCCTATGATCATGGTAGGAATTGTGAAGAAATCGTGTTTTCGTTTCCGAGGAAACTGGTGGTAACGACAATTCGCCCCATTCGATTTCTTGTGATGTTTTTGTGGGTAATAAAACCGGGGAAACGGTTTGGTTCCCGCCCGATTTTGACGAAAACAATCGGTGGAATCGGACCGATGGGAACTTGAGAGAATCTGCTGTCGGGTCGACCAAGTTTGCGTCGATGAGATTATCGTGTCGAGATCCGTACGAAGTTTCAGCAACGGGTTCACGGCACAGACGAAGGATGACGAGGTTAAAGAGCGCGTTGTTGTGAGGTGATCAAAGCAATACGATCATCAATACAATGCGATGAAAAGTCACCTGGTGACAGGAATCGGGTCAAAGGCGGGTTCATGGCAGGCCGTTTCCTCAATGTTCCCGGCTGAGGAACGATCTGGCATGGTATCGTTGGCAATCGTGACAAGGGTTTAACGATGAATATCTGGGGTAAAGTCCTCGCGTTTCTGGTGGTGATCGCTGCGATTTTCGCCTCGATTTTCTCGGCAAAGCTGGTTCAGGTACGCAATTCCTGGACGAGGAAGTCGATCACATCGAAAAATAAGTTTGACGAATTGAAGCCGAAAATCGAAACCGTCGAATCACAGATCCGTGCCTTGAATTCGGAACTGTTCCTCGCACGGGAATTCTGGGGAGCCTTTTTGGCCGACGTGCAAACGGCGGTCAAGAACCCCGCAGACGGCTCAGTGGAAGTAAATATCGGCTCAGACAAAGGGCTTCAGGACCACTTGTTGATGCACGGGTTTGAAATCGCCGAGGATGGGACATCGACTTATCGCGGATCGTTTTTGCCAATCAAGATTGAGAATGATCGCGCGCTCATGAAGCCGAATTGGCGAGCAACTTCTGCGGAAGTCAAGACCTGGAAGCCTGGGAACTGGCGTTGGCGAAATCAGCTTCCCCCCGGTTACGCCGAAAACTTCGACAAGCAACTGACGGCAATTTTAAAACTGGAAGAGACCCGGGACGATCGCCTAAGAACCCTCGAGGGGCAAAAAAAATTGCGGGCGGACGCGGATCGGAAGTTAAAACAGCGCGAGGCCGAACTGATCGGGGGCGAAGAGCTGCCGAAAAGCGAATCCATCGCACCCGAATTTCGAGACGGCCTGGTGGCAGCGATGGCCCAGGTGGAGGAAGAACGCAATCAAACGCTGCTCAATCTTGACAAATTACGTCGCCAAGTCCGCAGCGTTCAAGGCGATATCGAGCGTCTGCTGCAAGAAAATCAGGACCTGGCTGACCGCTTGCCGAAACCCGAGACAAGTCGCGATGTCACGCAGGCGAAGTGAGGAGATTTTGGACGGGGTTTCTTCAGGAAACGGGACAATAGTGGGGGGGGTGAGCACGGAAGATGGGAGCAACCAACCGTGATTATATGCGTGACGAGCCGCAGTCTCGAGGACCTGCGTGGGGTGAAGATGTTCCCGCGACAAAATGGCTGATCATCGTGACCGTGGGGCTGTTTATCCTGCAATCGATCTTCACCTATCCGGTAGGCTCCAGTTCACGTTCCTTCGCGACTGCGACTCCCTCACAGGTCATTCAACCTGTTGTCATGCGTTTGGGAGGAATGGTTGGATCATACCTTGAGGACTGGTTGCCACTGAATCCCCACCAGGTGCTGCAAGGCCAGATTTGGCGATTGGTCACCTTCGTTTTTTGTCACGACCGATTTTCCGCCTGGAATCTCGCCTTCAACATGGTGGCGCTTTGGTATCTGGGCTCGACACTCGAGCGAATGTATGGCTCGGCCGAGTTCCTCGGGTTTTACCTCTGTGCGGCGCTCGCCTGTGGACTGATTTTCACCGGATTTGGGCTGATCATGGACTTGCCCTTTCCGCTGCTCGGGGCCGAGCCTTGCGTGCTGGCGCTGCTGACCCTCTATGCCACACACTTTCCCCGACAGGAAATCCTCTTCTGCTGGGTGATTCCGATTCAGATTCGCATCCTGCTCATGATTTATGCGGCCATGAATTTCTATCAAATTATGCAGGCCTATTCGGGACAAGGAACTTGGGTGCAAGTCGCGTACCTCTCGCAACTGTGGGGGATCGGATTCGGTTATCTTTACCGACAGCAAAAATGGCAGCTGGCGTGGCTGGGGAATCTCTGCGACGTGCGTCGCTGGCGCAAGAGCCTCAGACGAGCTGGCACCGCACGGAATTTGAAAGTCTTTCGTCCCGAGTCGACGGGTCCACTTGATGAACAGGTCGATGCCATTCTGGCGAAAATTCATGACTCGGGATCGGAAAGCCTGACAGATCGCGAGCGTTCCATCCTGCAAAAAGCGAGCGAACGAGCGAAAAAACGTCAGTGAAAAATCGTCTGTGAAAAAACGTCTGTTCAGGGGATTGATCACAGCGAACCCACCCCCCGGTTTGCTCGCTCTCGCTGCTGGGAAAGTCGTGACTTGCTGTGTGAGAGATCCCACTGGAAACGCCGGTTCTCAAGGAAACAGCGCGATCAAATTCACAGAATCTCGAAGATCGCTTCGACTTCGACAGCCGCATTGGTCGGAAGTTGAACGAATCCGAGTGCGCTGCGGGCATGATAGCCATCGGTGGTTTTGCCATAAATTTCGTGCAGCAAGTCGGACGCACCATTGATGACCAAGTGCTGCTCATGAAATTCCAACGTGGAATTCACGCATCCGAGGAGCTTGATCACACGTAATCCATCCAGCGTTCCGTGGGCACTGTAAACGGATCGCAAAATTTTGACCACGCAGTCACGGGCCGCCTGATATCCTTGTTCAACCGTGACACCCTGTCCCAGTTTCCCCTTGAGGTCGCTGACATGTCCTGAGGTGAAGAGCAGATTTCCCGTCTGGATGCAGAGGTTCAAATAACCAGGCTCTTGTTTGGGGAATGTCAGTCCGAGTTTTTCGGCAATCTGTTGAGGTGTCTCACCATCAGCAGGCGGAACAAATTCACTATTGGTCATCATGGTTTCATTCCTTTTTTTTGGGTTGTCGCCGTCTCAAGATCAGCAGGCGAAACAAATTCATTATTGAACGACCGTCAGAGTTTTTCGGCAATCGATTGAGGTGTTATGTGAGGGAAGGATTCTGTTCCTGGATTTGAAAAAAACGATTTGAGAAAATAAATAAAAAGATATTCTGACACGACAGATCGCACACGTCAACCTGACCGCCACGCGATAATCTCAATGAATCCCCTCCCGCACCCCTCATCACGATGTTATCATCACTTGCGATCAGAATCACGTGAGCATTCCAGGTCGAGGAATTTCGGGTGGGGGATTGATGATGGAACTGGATGATACGATTTGCTACTGCTTCCATATTTCTCAGCGCAAGATCTTGAACTTCATTCGTGTCCATCATCCACGGCGTGCCAGCCAGCTGAGCGAATGTGGGGGGGCGGGGACCGGTTGTGGGTGGTGCGTGTCATACCTGAAGCGGTATTTCAACGATTCGCAGGCCCCACTGGTGGATCAAATGCACGTGCTGAATCCCGAAGACTATGCACGACAACGTGCGGCGTACATTCAGGCAGGACATGGGAAGCCTGCCCAGGGGGCAATTCCGCTTCCGGATTCGCTTCCGGACAATCAACCCGATTCCAGCGAATCAAGATGATTGCAGCGGCTTCGCGATCACCAACAAATCAGAGGCTGGGGTCTGACACGAGGTCCGTCGCGGCAGACTGCCGCAGCGAGACGATTGTTGCGACCTTGGAGGTGGTTTCAAACAGGACCACGGTCGGATTCCCATACGACCAACCGCTGGTCTCACCGGGATTGATCCAGACTCGTCCCCGTTCATCGCGATCGATCCGGGGCTTATGAGTATGTGCGTAAATCGCGACATCGAACTCTCCCTCAATCCCTTTGAGCGAGCGTTCCATGTGTGTCAGCAAGATTCGGCATCCGTCAGAGGTTTTGAAGCCGAAGGGAGGTTCGCCGATGCTGCCAATGATTCGCATCCCGGCGCTAACACCCGGTTTGTTCCCCTCGTTGTCGCCAAAACAAGCAATGACTTTGCAATTCAATTTCCGCAGTGGCGGAACCGCGAACGATGAAATCAGATCTCCCGCAAAAACGACGAGCTCACAATGGGCCTGATTAAAGACTTCAACGGCCCGGCGAATGTGATCAAGGTGGTCGTGGCTGTCTGCGAAAATACCGATTAGCATCGTGAATCCTGCTGTTTTAAGCCATAATTTGGGAAGAATCACGGCAACTCGAAGCGGAAACGGGGCTTTCCCGTGGTTGTTCTTTCATTCATCCTTGCTGCATGCAAAACCGATCGGTAGCATACGCCCCGCAGCAGGAGAAATCATCAGGCGGTTCTGGCAACGACCAACAGTCGATGAAACGCCTCCTCATGCGACGACTTCTGCAATATCGTGAACCTGCAGGCAAGGAATTTAATGGTGGCCGACGTAAACAAACAGACACTGGATCAACTGAAGGACACTGCCAAGGCAATTCGCCGTCTGATTATCAAAATCACGACTGAAGCGGGAAGCGGCCATCCTTCGAGCAGTCTTTCGGCTGTGGAAGTTGTCACGGCGCTCTATTTTGGCGGTTTCCTCCGACACAATATCCAAAATCCTCGTGATCCCAAACGAGATCGTTTCATTCTCAGTAAGGGACATGCTGTTCCGGTTTTGTATTCGGCACTGTGTCAGGCCGGGTACTACACCTTCGAACAGATTATGACTCTGAGAAAACTCGGCAGTCCGTTCGAGGGTCATCCGAACATGAAACGACTCGATACGATGGAAGCCTCGACCGGCTCGCTGGGTCAAGGACTGTCGTTAGGAGTTGGCCACGCACTCGCTTGTCGTTTGGATGGGCTGGATGCCCACACTTACGTGATGATGGGTGATGGAGAGATGGGCGAAGGCCAGGTGTGGGAAGCGATGGCTTCTGCCGAAAAGTACAAGTTGCAAAACCTCACCGCCATTGTCGATCAAAACGGTTTTCAGCAGACCGGAGCGACGAAGGATGTGCTGGATATGAAGCCATTCGCCAGCAAGTTCGAAGCGTTCGGCTGGCATGCACAAGTGATCAACGGAAACAAAATGGAAGAGGTCATTGCGGCGTTGGCGCACGCCAAAACGGTGACGGACCGGCCAACGGCGATCATTTCGCAGACCCAGAAGGGATTTGGCATTCTGCCGATTCTTGAAACGGCAGGCGACTTGAACTATCACGGCAAGCCACTTCCCAAAGATCTTGCAGAAAAAGCTCTGGCACTGCTGAGCTAATTCAGACACGTGGGGAACGTCGCTGCGCGACGCGGAGATTGACGATAAGCTGTCCAGTTTCTCTGTGGGGATGATCGAATCACGCAAATCATCCTCCGCGAGACGGACTTGCTCATAAGAATTATTGAATCAATATGTCCTCCTGATGGAACCTGAAAGATGGCGATTGGCGAAGCAGCTGGATTGAAATTGGGTAAAGCGACACGCGACGCTTTTGGTGCGGCATTAAAAGATTTGGGAAATGAATTCCCCAGCGTCGTCACGGTCGATGGTGACGTTGGAAATTCGACCCGCACGGAAGTCTTTGCCAAGGCTTTTCCGAATCGTGGATTCAACGTGGGAATTGCCGAATCCAATATGGTTGGCGTGGCAGGCGGATTGGCTGCGGCGGGAAAAATTCCTGTTGTCAGCAGTTTTGCCGCATTTTTGCTGTGCAATGCCTTTGACCAGATCCGGATGTCGATTGCGTATCCTGGGATGAATGTCAAACTTGTCGGTTCCCATGCCGGGATTTCGATTGGTGAAGACGGTGCCTCGCAGATGGGGATCGAAGACGTGGGTCTGGCTTGTTCCATGCCCGGCTTCACCGTGATCGTTCCCGCGGATGCGGCGTCGGCTCGCAAAGCAACCCGTGCCATGCTCGAGCATGTTGGGCCCGTTTATCTGCGCTGTGGCCGGATTGAACTTCCCGAAATCTATACCGCCGATTCGCCGTTTGTGATTGGCAAGGCCAACACGGTCAAAGAGGGAAATGATGTGACCATTATTGCCAATGGGCTGATGGTCGGGATTGCCCTCGACGCTGCGGCGGCTCTGGCCAAAACCGGAGTGCAGGCACGCGTGCTGGATATGCATACGGTCAAACCGCTCGATGAAGCGGCGATCATCAAGGCGGCAACGGAAACGGGCCGGATCGTGGTGGCGGAAGAACATCTGATGGCGGGTGGACTTGGTTCTGCCGTGGCGACGGTTGTCGCGCGGACCAAACCGGTTCCGATGGAATTTGTGAACGTTGGTGATTGCTATGCAGAAAGCGGTGATCCGCTGGGGCTGCTGCAAAAATATGGCCTGACAGCCGAAGCGATTGTCGCGGCCGTGACGAAAGTTCGCAGTCGCTAAGGGCTTGACGCGGGGCGTAGAATACCTTGGGACCCGGTGTCGACCCGACATCGGGTCTTTTTCGCAAACAAAGGTCATTCCATCGTGGTGGCTTACCGCCAATTCCGAAATTCTGATCCTCCACAGCTGGTGCGGCTATGGAACGCATCGGGATTGGGTCGTGGTGCCGCTCAGGGGCTCAGTTGCGATGATTTTGATGAGGCGGTGATCGCGCAAACTTATTTCGATCCAGCAGGATTGATTGTTGCCGTCACGGACGATCAGCAGGTGGTTGGTTTTGTGCACACCGGTTTCGCTGCGGACGAAACCCGATCGCGGCTGTCGAAGAGAACCGGGGTGATTTGCGCCGTCATTGTGGCAGAGACTCATCGCCGCCGGGGGATTGGCCGCGAATTGATTCGGCTGGCAGAAGCCTATCTCCGTTCGGCCGGTGCTGAAAACCTCTATGCAGGAGGGGCGAATCCCCGTGATCCGTTCTACTTGGGGTTGTATGGGGGGAGCGAATCGGCTGGCTTTCTGGAATCCGACCCGGCGGCACATCCCTTTTTAATCGCTCAGGGTTACACCCCTTTTGAACGACACCTGGTTTTTCAGCGAGAACTTGGCCCGCGAGGTCCAGAAATTGTCTCGGTGCGGCTCTTAAACGCAAAACGACAGGCGAAACTGGCTGAGGCGACGGCCTGTGAGCCGACAGATTGGTGGTGGTCCACACACCAGGGTCGCCTGGGGTCGATGCAGTTGGGTTTGACCCCCAAAGTCGGTGGGGCTTTGATTGCTCAGGTTTGTGTCGTCGGCTTGGATTTTTACGCGAAAGGATGGCAGGTGCGCGCGATCGGCATTACCAAACTTCAAGTGATCGAATCACAACGGCGAAAAGGTTTTGGACAACTGCTGCTGGATGAAGTCTGTCGTCGCGTCCGCAACGAGATGATTCAGTTAGCAGAAGCACATGTCCGGGAAACCGATGTTGCGGGGATTGCCGTGCTGAAATCGGCTGGCTTTCAACAAATGGATGCGGGCGTGGTCTACCTCAAGACGAGTCCTGTTGTGGGATAAGTTTTATGGCCAAAATGGGAAGAATCCTTGCCGGCACGTTATGTGGATTGGGACTGGCGTTTCTGCTCGGTTCGCTGGTTTATTTCGGTCCGGCACAGAAAGAGGAACCGCCCCCCAGCACCTCCTCGGTGACCGCTGTCACAGCACCGTCCAAAAATTCTTTTGTGGGGCAATCGGCCTGCGCAGAATGCCATTCCGGGATTTCTCAACTGTACGAATCGCATCCGATGTCGCGATCGATGAGCTCACTGGAACATCCTGGTTTTGAAGAGTCTGACCACCGGACCTCCTTCCGGGTTGGTCCGAGTCTTGAGTATGTGGTTGAGCGAAATGGGGGAACGGTACGACATCATGAGATCTGTTATGACGCGGATCAAGTTCCCATTTATGATCAGGCGGTCGAAACCACCTTTTCAATTGGATCCGGTTCCCGAGGAAAAGGCTATCTGATTGAACGAGGTGACTTGTTGTTTATGTCGCCAATTTCCTGGTACGCGGGAAAAAATGTCTGGGGGCTGTCGCCGGGATACACCGCAGAACGGCATCCACGCTTTGAACGGCGGGTAACGGATGCCTGTTTAAGTTGCCATGCGGGTCGAGTTTCTCATGTGCGGGGGGAGCCCGACCGCTACCCCACTCCAAAATTTTTAGAGCTTTCGATCGGCTGCGAACGTTGTCACGGGCCGGGCGAGTCTCATATCGCGTTTCACCGATCGGCGGATGAGAGTCCAGGAGAACAAGTGCCGCTGGATTCGGGAAAAATCGATCCGATCATTAATCCATCAAAGCTGGCCCCGCGACAGCGCGAGGCGGTTTGTAATGGTTGCCATCTTCCTCTCGAACACGGTTATCTGCGGTATGGGCAATCGTACCATGATTTTCGACCAGGACAGGATTTTGATGAGATTGTGACTGCGTTCGTCGAAGCCAATCCGACATCCGCAGTCGAGGGAGAATCACGGGCTGTCAGTCAGGTCATGCAGATGCGGGAAAGCCGTTGTTATCTGGCCAGCGACAATCGACTGGGATGTACCTCGTGCCACAATCCTCATTCTGTCCCCACCAGCACCGAAAAACAAAACTACTATCGTGAACAGTGTTTGAAGTGCCACGCTACGCAAGACTGTACAGAAACGACCCCACGGCGCAACGAATTGGATCACGATTCGTGTATCGTCTGTCACATGCCAAAACTGGCGGCCGATGATGTTCCCCACACCAGCCAGACGGATCATCGAATTCCGCGCGGCCGAATCCATTTGGACCCCGCTTCCGTTCGCCCGCTCCCCAGCCCGTTGGTGACCGAATTGGTGTCACCCTTTGATGGCTGGGATCAGCGTCTGACTGCACGGGATACCGCCCGCGCATGGGGACTCTTGCTCACTGCCGAGTCGGAAAAACGCTCTCCCCAGCAAACTCGCTATGCCACGACGGCTGAAGAGCGGTTGAAATCGGTGGTCGCCGACCGACCGGAGGATCTCGAAGCCCTGGGCTCGCTGGTCTCGGTCTACTTAACACTGAATCGGCGGTCCGATGCCCGACAGACGCTTGATCAGTTGCTGAAACAGGATCCGCAGAATGAATATGGTCTGATTCAAATGGCGTTGCTGCTTCATGCGGAAAAGGATTGGCCGAATTCCCTGCAATACTGGCAGCGCGCCATGCAGCAGAACCCATGGATTGCGTTTCAGCAGATTCAGCATGGCCAGACATTGGTGAAAGCGGGGCGGATTGACGAAGCGATCTCTGCAGCTCGGAGGGCGATCGAACTCAATCCGGGGTTTCTTGCGGCACACACCTGGCTGGCAGAAACCTTGCCTCAAGTCGGAAAACCTGACGAGGGAGAACAGCACCGAAAATTGCTGTCCCGATTAAAAACCCGCCCAAAATGACTCGTTTCAGATACAGGATCCGTACATAATGTGGCTCGGTAAATCATGACGCTCGGTACCTCATGCGGACCCGCACAGAATCCAACCATGGCGAGTCCGGCGTCTGCCGGGGCTTCGCAACCAGAACAGGAATCCGATTTCCTGTCCGGTGAGCTCCCCCCGAGATGGTGAACTGAAGGGATTGAATTTCGTTGATGAACGCTGCACCTGACCCTATTCCCCGTTTGACCCTGAATCATCGGGGCTCACGCTGGCGTTTGCTCACCGCGCTGCTCGCGGCAGTCGGATTTGCGTTCGGTGTGGTCTCACTGCTGATCTGGTATCAGCAAGATCGACCGCTGCAGGAAATCAGTGCGGCGTTGAAGTCGGGTCGGACTGCGGAGGCATTAAAAGGGGTGAATTCTTATCTGGTCGCACATCCCCAGGATGCCAAGC
>CAMBQP010000170.1 GCA_945869955.1 Schlesneria paludicola DSM 18645 | reverse complement strand
TCTGTCATGACATTTCCCCTCGTTATTAAGGTTGCAATCCGTGTTTGCGCAGGATCTTGAGAAATACGGGCCCGAGAGTCTGGCGTCGTTGCCACCGATCGATCAGCGTCATGCTGAAGAGTATTGTCGTAAGCTGGCCACTGCCCATTACGAAAATTTTCCAGTGGTCTCCTGGTTGCTTCCCAAAGAGCTTCATTCGCACTTTTATCACGTTTATGCGTACTGTCGCTGGGCCGATGACCTTGGTGACGAAGTGGGAGACAAGGGGCGGTCACTCGAACTGTTAAGCTGGTGGCGAAGTGAACTGGAGGCCTGCTACGCGGGCCAGCTTCGTCACCCGGTTTTCATCGCCCTGAAGCCGACCATCGATCAATTTTCGATCCCGAAAGAACCGTTTCTCGATCTGATCTCGGCGTTTGAACAGGATCAAACGATTTGCGAGTACCAGACATTCGAGCAACTGCGGGACTATTGTCGCCGCAGCGCCGACCCCGTGGGTCGATTGGTCCTTTCTCTGTGCCGCGAACGATCCGATGAAAACGTCGCTTGGTCAGACTCGATTTGCACAGGATTACAATTAGCGAATTTTTGGCAGGATGTGGCACGTGACTTCCAGATTGGCCGTATTTATCTCCCCAGGGAAGATTACGAACGATTCGGGTATCAACGGGAAGATTTTGATGCACAACGAATCAATCCACCTTTCCTGGAATTGATGAAATTTGAAGTCGATCGCGCACGTCAGTTCCTGATTCAGGGCTTGCCGTTGATCGAGCAACTCCCCGGTCGAATACAGATCGATATCGATCTGTTTGCACGGGGGGGCTTGCGGATCCTGGAACGGATCGAGTCCGTTGGGTATCGAGTCTGGGAAACTCGACCGAAAGTGACCAAATTCGATGCCATCGGCCTGGTCTTGGGGGCTCTGTGCCGAAAACTCTTCCGAAGTCGGCCAAAATCGCGGCAGTAGCAATCAAAAGTCCCTCTGTTCGCTCCGGCGAAGCAGGCGAACTCAATTCGATGTTGGCAGTGAAGAGGGGGGCACTGAAATCGGTGCAGACTCGACGGTTTGGTAATCCGGGTTTCCCTCGATCACGACCAGGATTCGATCGACCGGCAAATTATGAAAGGTCTGAATCAAACCGCTCGAAGGCCAATGAATCTGCATTTCCGGGATCTGGTCCCCTTCCCCCAACCCAATCGTTTGCTCGAGCGGGTTCGCGCCAAAGCTGCTTCCCGTTGAAATGTGGCGGTGGATGGTCTGGGACGCAGCACCTGCAGTGACGATTTTGATTCGAGCCCCCATCGCCGATCGGTTTGAGCGGGATCCGATCAATTTCAGTGTCAACCAGTGATGTTCCGGGTGTCCCGGATTCTGGAACAGAATGTTGTGATAGCGGTCGCCATTGGTTGGGCCTCCCATTTGGATAAAAATATCGACCTGGCCGTCCCGATCCCAGTCGCCGCAGGCCACGCCATGTCCTTTTTGCAGATTTCCCGTACGAGACGACGCGGTCACATCCGAAAAACGCGCACCCGAAACATTCTTAAAGAGTCGATTGGGAACCAGCGTTTCCAGTTCTGGGCCACCTGTCCCCAGATAAATATCGAGGAAGCCATCGTTGTCTAAATCGCCAAAATTGCTCCCCATCTGCGACATCGGCTGCCCCAGTCCGGCTTCACGAGCCACATCGTGAAATCTCTGTCCCTGATGATTCTGGAACAGCCGGCTGGCATCGACACGATGCGACTTGCCCGTCATACCACGGATCATGTCCTTGATTGTCCAGTCTGAGCTGGATGCAAACAAATCCAGCCAGCCATCGTTGTTGTAATCCCAAGCCCAGCAGGAAAACCCCATCGACGGGCCACGAATACCAAGCGACTCGGTCACTTCCTCGAATCGGCCATTGCCCAGATTATGTAAGAGTCGGCCCCCGGTCTCACGACGGAAAAAGTTCAGATACAGATCCTGAAACCCATCGTTGTCGTAGTCAAGCCACGCAGCCCCCTTACAGTCCGTCTCATTGCGGCGAACCGCCCCGGCAGAGATTCCGACTTCCTCGAATTGACCGTTCAGTAAATTCCGGTAAAGACGGCTAGATTGACGCTCACCACAAATCAAGAGATCAAGCCCGCCGTCATTGTCATAATCTCCCCAGGCAGCGGCAATCGAATTCATGGGAGTCGACAATCGCGCCTCGACAGTCACTTCTTGAAACGTTCCATCCCCTTGATTCTGCAAGAGTGATGGCCGGATCGAGGTTTCTAACGCGAACCAAGCCCCCCGGACCACGAGTCTGTCGACGAATCCATCGTGATTGTAATCGGCATGCAAACAATTCAGGCCCCCCAGTTGTCCCGTCACCCCGGCAACCTCTGATAAGTCTGCAAACGTTCCTTCGCCTTGATTGCGGAAATAGGTCATCGGTACCGCAGGGTCAATCGCGGTGACCACCACGTCCAACCGGCCATCCTGATCAAAATCCTCCATGATGGCACCTCCAGACTGATTGAAGTGGTTCAGTCCGACCATCGCTCCGACATCCCGAAAACGGCCAATATCAAATTCATTCCTGGCAAAGTGTTCGAGGGAAATTCGGTGTTTTTCGTCGACTTGCCCAGGGTGTTCGCCCAACGTCATGTGTGCCAGATTCAGCAGCCACTGAACCTCTTCATCCTCCGGAAATCGCTCCAAATATTCCGTAAAATGGACGATCGCCCGCCGTGAACCCTCGGGATTTGTGTGTTGTGCCGCCGGAGAGATTGGCACGATGCACGAGCTTTCACCACGACAGAGAATGCAATTTTCGGTTTCGCCAAATCGCAAGGCGGTCACCCCCTGGTAATAGATAATACTGTAGAGAATCCGGACGGCCAAATTGGGATTGGATTCGGCAAAGGTGCGGGCTTTGAAAAGGACATCATAAGCCCGACGTGGTTCGGATTCGTAGTTCAGCATGCGTGCCTGAGCAATCAGTGATTTGCCCCGCTGATTGTCGGTCAGCGGACGGTCGTGCAGCCAGCCTTCGATCTCGTTGAATAGGCGAAAACCGGGCTGATGGAAGACTTCGGCGATCGCGGCCAAGCTCGCCTCGGGCGACCAGGAAACCGAACTGATCACGGTTTTGAAACCTCCCGAATCGGGAACGGTCCGAGGTTCATAGGCAAGGTTTCGAGCGATCGCGGTCCCCTTTGCCCTCTCAGGCAGATGCCCCCCCTGATCCCGTGGTATGACCGGATTGGGAAGGGGGTGCAACAACCCCGTCGGTATGAGGTTTAGCGTCAACACCGTCAGACACAAGCCAACGAGCAACACCCCGCCCCAAACAACAGCCATCGTGGCTGGTCGGGAGCGGCGTTTGCGGTTCAGAAAATTTGGATTCATCGACTGACAATTTCTCGAATGATAAAGTGAGATCTCGGGCTTGCCGAATCGCTGAATACTGTCGCGACCCCACGTTAAAGAGACTTTGTTGATCCTAACGAGCAGCACCCACACTTCAAGGATCCACCACGGAAAGGATCCACCACGGATTCACAAAAAGAAACCGTGGAATCTCCTCCATTCCGCCCGGAATTCGTTTTTTTGGATCAACCACAAACCCAATGCGCCCGGTGCAAATGCTTGACTCGGCAGCAAACATGAGGACTTCAGTCCCTGATCCTTCTCCGTTGACCTCCACGACGATCGGAGACCTCGGTCTCGACCAGCTTCGTGGTCCCCTGCTCACCGAAGCGTTTAGAAAAAAGAATGAATACCGCAATCGATTCGTGAATCCCCTCTTTTCAAAGAACGCGAAGATTGTTAACCAAGAATCAAACGAATAGACAGCGATGAAATTTCAACATTCTGAAAACTGAAAACTGAAAACTGAATTTTCCGTGTGAATGTGGTGTTGGTCCGCACAGGTAGAGATGCTGCGTGGAGTTCGGTAAGCTCACCACCAGACGTTTCGCGAACTGAAGCCTCAGGTTTGCTGGTTGTGCTCTTCGAATTGCCTGGAATATTTCATGCCCTTCTTGATTCGCTCCGCCTGCCACCGAGCCTGCTTTGTGCTGGTTTTGGCCTGGAGTTACGCCTGTTTCCAAGCATCATCGGCATTATCTGCAGCTGAAGAGCCCAGCCTGTTTTTGCGACCAGGGCTCTTGGAAGCCAGCCACAACTTGCAATTGCAGGCAGCCGCTTTTGTCCGCAACGGCCAATTGGCCGACGCCGTCTCGGTCTGTGAACAGGGAGTGAAGCTTGCCCCCTTTTCGGCGGCGGCCCACTACAATCTTGGTTGTTTGTATGCCAAAAATGGCCAACACGATGAGTCGCTGACAACACTGAAGCGGGCTGTGGAGCTGGGGTTTCGTGACCTCAAATTGCTGAACGACGATCCTGACTTGGCTGCCGTCAGAAAAAATGGCGATTTCGCAGAAATCATCTCGGCGGCCAGTCTTCTCTTTTCCCCCCCTCAACCCACCCCAGGTTCGCTGAAATTAGGGGTCGCGTTAGTGGGACCGGAAAATACCGTTTGGGATGAGTCAACAAATCTGCTGTCGACTTCGTTCGCCTGGAACGGCCCGAATAAATCGTTACCGATTATTCGTGAACATGGGATCGTCGGGAAAAAATTATGGAAATGGTTTTCGGAAAAAACCGCAGCGGGCAACTATGGCGATCTCTACGACAACTGTGATCACGATCACTCGAATCTGAATTACTTGGCATTTCCGCAGATCTACCGGATTGAATATCGTCGGGAGGTCCCCAAAGGCCTCACCGGCAGTTTGCAGACCCGAATTCTCCATGGGGGAGTCGTGCTGGGGAATTCTTCAACGGCGTTTGCCGCTTCGCCTCAATGGCGCAGCAACGCTCGGTTGGCCTATGTCCAGCCGACCTCGATGGCCGCCTTGACGCGACAGTATCTGCAAAATCATCTCTATGTGTATCCAGAACACAATGATCATGATGCGGGACACAATGGAAAGTCGGATGGCCGCCCCGGAGGCTTCGGCGATGTCTTCCCGGCAAATACCCCTTACGTCTTGATCAGTCAGGGATCGTCGTATACGGATCAACCGTTCCTGGATGCACTCGCCTGTACGCTCGCCGCGTTTCATCCCGATGTGAAGCGGCGGCTTGTCGAAAAAAAGGCAATCGCACCGACACTACAACAGATCTTTCGCAGTTCTTACGCTCGCGTGCAGAAGCCAGACGATTACCTGACTGGGGTGGCGCACCCTTCGGCCTTTGAAGGAAGCCTGATTGATACCCTGGCGATGGTCGAAGCGGCCCATGCCATGACGCTTGAAACGATCCCCCCACTGATTCGGATTCGCGTGGAAAAAGAAGAATTGGGACGAGTCGGGCGAGACTACTTTGAACCGCACGAACGCGAGCGTCTCATTGACACCCCGTGTGCCATCGCCCGGATCGGCCGCTCCACGCAATACCGACGGAAAATGATCGTTTCGGCCCATGAAAGCGTTGACCTCAATCAGAAGCCACTTCGCTTCGAGTGGGTGGTGCTGCGTGGTGACGATTCGCGAATCACCATTGAACCCCTGGACAGCTCCCGCAGCCGTGCAGAAATTACCGTTGCCTGGCATCCACGGCGTAAAGTGGCCACCGATAGTGACCTCGAATCGAATCGAGTGGATATCGGAGTCTTCGCCCATAACGGTGAAACCTGGTCGGCACCCGCATTCGTGACTTGGTATTTTCTCGACAACGAAGACCGCGAATACGATGGCGACGGAAGACTCAAGTCGGTTGCCTATCATGGCGGAACCGATCCTGGAAATTATACCGATCCGATGATCCAGACCCCGAAAACCTGGACCGACACCTACCACTACACCCCAGCAGGCCGTCCGATCGGTTGGACTCGAACACGCGGTAGCGGCGAGACAAAAACGACCGAAGAATTCACGGCAGACGGCGGACTGGTGATCGAACACGATGATCAGGGCCGCCCGCTTGCCGCTCGAGTCGTCCACTATTTCCCGCAATCGGACGGAAAAAAAACTCTAACATTGCAGCAAATCACGGGCGACCTCGTTTGGCGATATCAGTATGCCTCCCCTGAAGACCGGGTGGGCTTTGTCTCGGGTCGCGAAATTTCCCCCTGATGCGGGGCGCGTCCTGCAGGAAATTTCTCTGCTACCATGCGGTTTTTTCGCTATTGCGGTGACCTTTGTCGCTTTATGCAGGGTTTGCTGACCTTTCCACTAGCCCAAAAAGCGGTGTGTCTGCTACAATGCAGATTCTTCAGTTCTGAAGTCAGGCAAATTTGTTCTTTGCTGGCAGAATTGAGACGTTTTTTTACTTGGAAACGGTTGCGAGTTGACGCAACTGGTCTCCACGGGGTGATTCGAGGCGTCCTTGGACATCACCGCAACAGTACAGCAGGAATAGCATGGTTGATCGGAATCTACTGCGTGAATTTGACATCAGCGACGAAGAACTCGAGCGGGCGGCTGACATCTCTTTGGCCGAGGCCGAGCACCTCGAAGAAGGGAGTCTCGATCATCTCTACAATCGTCGTGATGAGGGATATGACGTCAATGCGGTGCTGGAAGGGACCGTCGTTCGCGTTGAAGGCGAAGAGGTTCTGATCGACATTGGATATAAGAGCGAAGGGATTGTGCCGATTGACGAGTGGGAAATTCCCCCCGTCGCCGGTGATAAAGTCTCGGTGCTGCTCGAAGAAATCGAAGACGAATTCGGTCTGATCCTGCTTTCCAAAAAGAAGGCCGATCGGATCCGCGAGTGGGAAAAGGTCATCAGCACCCACAAAGAAGGGGACGTGGTCGCCGGAAAAGTGCTGCGAAAGATCAAGGGGGGATTGCTCGTCGACATCGGTGTCAACGTCTTCCTTCCCGCCAGCCAGGTCGATATTCGTCGCCCACAGGACATCGAGTTCTATCGCGACAAAACGATCGAGTGCCTGATCCTGAAGATCGACGAATCGCGCCGCAACATCGTGGTTTCGCGACGTCGCCTGATCGAACTCCAACGCGAAAAGATGAAGAAAGACCTCCTTTCGGAAATCACCGAAGGTCAACTCCGCAAGGGAACCGTCAAGAACATCGCCGACTTCGGTGCGTTCGTCGACCTTGGCGGTATCGATGGCCTGCTGCATATCACCGATATGAGCTGGGGCCGAATCGGTCATCCATCCGAAATGGTGAAGATCGATCAGGAAGTCGAAGTCATGATTCTGCATGTTGATCGCGATAAAGAAAAAATCGCGCTCGGACTCAAGCAGAAAGAAAAGAGCCCTTGGGACAATGTCGAAGGGAAATACCCCGTCGGTACCAAGATTCGCGGCGAAGTTGTCAACGTCATGTCCTACGGTGCCTTCGTCAAGCTCGAAGATGGGATCGAAGGTCTGGTGCACATCAGCGAAATGTCCTGGACCAAACGGGTCAACCACCCCACCGAACTCGTCAATCCTGGCGATGAAGTCGATGTGGTCGTCCTGGGAATCAACAAGGACAAGCAGGAAATTTCTCTGGGCATGAAGCAAGCTCAGCCTAACCCCTGGGACGAAGTCGCCGCCAAGTACCCACCCGGTGCTTCGGTCAGCGGTACCGTTCGCAATCTCACCAACTACGGTGCATTCATCGAGTTGGAAGAGGGTGTCGATGGCCTGCTCCACGTCAGCGATATGTCCTGGACTCGCAAGATCTCGCATGCCAACGAAATGCTCAAGAAGGGTGATCCCATCACCTGCCAGGTCATCTCGGTCGACCAGGAACGGAAGCGAATCGCTCTGGGACTCAAGCAACTCGCTGGGGATCCATGGGAAACCACGATTCCCGAAAAGTACCAACCAGGTGCTCAAGTCATCGGCAAAGTGACCAAAATCACCAACTTCGGTGTTTTTGTGGAACTCGAACCGGAACTCGAAGGTCTGTTGCACGTTTCAGAACTTTCTGACCAAAAGGTCGAAAATCCCGAAACATTCGTCAAAGTCGGCCAGGAACTGGATGTGCGCATCCTCCGAATCGACGCTGCCGATCGCAAAATTGGACTCAGTCGCAAGACCAATCCTGATCTGGGTGCTCCAGAAGAACCAAAATCGGGTGACGCTTCTGCCGCTCCTAAGCCCCGTACAGAGCTTAAGGGTGGTACAGAAGGATCCGCTGGTCCGCTCTTCACACTCGGCTCGGGAACAGAATAGGGTTAGTCGGACTTTGAGCTTCATCGGGAACCTATCCAGAGACTGTTTCTGCTGGTCTCGGTGAAGCCAAATACGAAAAATCTGATTTCTTAAAAAAAAATCACGGCCCCTCGGTATCTTCCGAAGGGCCGTTTTTTTGCGCACATTGCCAACTTTATCTGATCGAATTGATCGTTGAGGTTGCCCAGAGCGAATGATCTCATCGTGGTCTTCCGATAAACATTGTAGGGCTGTCATTTCAGCCGCTGAATGATTGCCGCAGGAGGTGGCCTCTTTAATGATTATGATACTCCTGAATGGCAGACCAATTGATATGGCCAAAACCTCCCACTTCCATGATGTCTCTTCCGCATCACAAAACCCCATCGAGACGTATCTCCGCGAAATCAACGAGACCTCGTTATTATCCGCTGATGAAGAAAAGTCACTCGCTCGCCAAATTGCGCTCGGTGAATCCGCCGCCCGTGACCAGATGGTCCGTGCAAATCTGCGGCTCGTCGTCAACATCGCCCGTGCGTACACAAATCGGGGTCTCCCCCTGCAAGATCTGATTGAAGAAGGGAATTTGGGATTGATGCGAGCGGTCGAGGGGTTTGACCCGGACATGAATACGCGATTCAGTACCTATGCCAGCTACTGGATCAAGCAATCGATTAAACGTGCTCTTATCAATACCGGCAAGACGATTCGCATTCCCGCCTACATGGTGGAATTGTTGACAAAATGGCGACGCGCAACCAGCAAGCTCGACAAAGAACTCGGCCGGGCCCCCTCACAGGAAGAGGTCGCTAAAGAACTGGGGCTCCCCAAGAAAAAACTGAGTATCGTGAAGACGGCGATTCAGCTTTATCACTCCACGTTTCAAACGGATGATGACAATGGGGGCTGGCAAATGAGCGACATGGTCGCCGACCAGCGAACCAAATCTCCCGATGATGACCTGATCGATGCGGATAATCTGAAACATGTTGACCGCATCCTCAAAACCATGGATCCCCGAGAAGCGGCGATTCTCCGGATGCGGTTCGGACTGGATGACTCAGAACCTCAGACACTCAAAGAGATCGGCGAAACGCTGGGACTCACCCGTGAGCGGGTCCGACAAATCGAAAGCGATGCACTCAAGCGAATCGCTCGGGAAATCTTAGGGGACTAGCACGGCACCCGCCGACTGATCACGGGGACTCGGATTGGGATCGTGGGATCGCACCTCGAAAAAATTCAATTCCCGAACGGGATCCGGCCCCGGTGACCTCGAGATCGATTCCCCCAGAAGTTCCGTTCGCTAAACCGATTTGAAACCGGAATTGAAAACCCGTCAAAACAAACCGTGCAGCGGGCCTCCCCGTGCGGCGTGTTCATCAACCCGCCGAGTCACTGCGGGATCCTCGATCAGCGGAGGGGCATGGTGGGGTTTGATTCGCGCATCAATCACCAGCGACCCACGACAGCCCCAATGCTTATCCTGAGAAAATGATTCCAGACCGCTGATGTCGACCGCCGGATTCGATCGCGTGAACGTCACCCACAACCAGTTATTCAGCGTTCGCGCCGCAAATTCACTGTCATCGACCAGCACAATCAAGGGGAACGAACCAAGTGATTTGGACTGCGCCGAGAGTGCCGTACAAAACCGTTCGAGAGAAGTTTCACCCGTTCTGCCATTCGGGGTCTCGATCACCAGCACACCCGGTAACGCGATGCGCGGCTGCCGAAATCCATCCGGAAGCCGCAACTCGCGAGGTAATTCCATCGCAAGGTCCCGTTTCTTGGCTCCGGCAGCGGCGATGACCACCTTCGAGCCCTGATTAAAGCCACTACCGGAATAATCCAGCGTATCCATCGTCGTGCGGGTCTGGAAATGCAGGTCGTTCTGCCAGTCGACTCGTTCCAGCAAATGCCGGAAATAAGCGGGCATCTCATGAATGTCGAGTTCCGGCTGATCTTCCTGAGCCACAATCAACAGATACTTGGCGAGCGAGAGCTGGCCTTGCCCCAGAATCGCATTGGCCGTCGTCAGTAACTCTTGCGGTGTTCGTTCCGCCGCATAGGGGACATAGCGTTCGCTGCCGATTGCCAATAAGAGCGGGTGAACCCCCGCCGCATCGACCGCATGAATTGCCTTCACACCGGGGAGTACCGTCGGAATGATCGGCCCCGTGATTTCGTGGATGATTTCCCCGAATGAGGTATCTTCTTGAGGAGGTCTTCCGACCACGGTAAAGGGCCAGATCGCCCCCGTCCGATGGTAGACGTGTTCCACTTCGAGCACCGGAAAAGGGTGCTGCAAGCTGTAATAGCCTAAATGGTCACCGAAAGGGCCTTCCATTTTGGTTCGCTGGGGATCAATCGTTCCGGAAATACAAAAATCGGCATCGGCATAGATCGGTAACTCCCCTTTGCGGCAGATCATCCGAATCGGGCGGCGACCAAGTGCGGCCCCAAACAATAATTCCGAGAGCCCTTCAGGAAGCGGCATCACCGCAGCCAAGGTCATCGCCGGCGGCCCCCCGACAAAAATGTTCACGGGTAGCTTCTCACCGCGACGGACCGCCGCCGCATGATGCACACCCACACTCCGATGAATCTGGTAGTGCAGACCGACTTCCCGATTTGGAATAAAGTCATTCCCCCCAAATTGAACCCGATACATCCCCAGATTCGAATTCTTGAAGCCCGGATGATCAGGGTGTTCCGAATAGACCTGCGGCAGCGTAATGAACGGCCCACCATCATTCGGCCAACTCTTTAACTGTGGCAATTGATCGAGCGTAGTTTCGTGCTGGACGACCGGTCCGGTTCGGACACGTCGGGTCCACATCGACCAGAGTGTGCGGGGAAGTCCACGATAACGCCAGGGACGTTTGGCAAACTGACTCGGATCAATTTTCAACTCGACCAAATGCCGGACCGCTTCGAGCGAATCGCGAAACAGAAAGCGGGTTCGCTCCATCGTCCCGAACAGATTCGAAACCATCGGGAACGAACAGCCTTTGACACGAGCAAACAGCAAGGCGGGTCCCCCGGCGAGGTAAACACGCCGCTGAATTTCCGCCGCTTCGAGGCAGGGATCAATTTCGGTGTTGATTCGTACCAACTGGCGAGTTTTCTCCAAATCCAGCACGGTTTCGGCGAGGCTACGATAACCCATGAGGCAACAACGACTTTCACAAAAATTTCGGAAACAATCGGTTTTGCAGGAATCATAGTCGCGGATGCAAATCTCTGCCGCTCTCTGCAGGCAAAAATCGACCTGCGGACAATCTCAGCCCAAGGTATTGCTGCGGGCCACGAAGCACCGACCCAGTTCAATCGAATCGGCCAGCAGTTTGGATTTGCCTGTCTTCAGGCTGGTCTCTTAGGCCCCAGCGACCATCACACGGCAATCAAGACTTTCTTTCACGGCGTCTTCCAACTCCGGTTCATATTCGCACGGGAGATCAGGTTTATGATCTGGACGTTCGCGAAGCGGAAATGTTTGTGCATCAAGGTCGACGCTACGAATGATTCCTGCCAACTCGACAAACTCGGTATGCGTGGCTCGGTATGCGTGGAGAGTGCTTCCCTTTCTTTGCGTACCCGATGGCGCGAATTGCGTGTCAGCGTCGCTTTGCGGTAACCGTGGAAACCGTCCGTCATACGACCGATAAAGCCAACTCACTCGATTTGAGTCGCGATGAAACGGCGCGATGAAACGGCGTGGTGAAACCATGCGATTTCACCATGTGGTACAAGCCGTCACCGTTTGACCCGTAGCCACAGGCGCAGGCGGGTCGGTGTTCAGCCGACCTCTTCGAACGTCACGAGATGTCGATTGCAAAACGGCTTTCCATCGGACCCCGCGTCGGTTGAAGCAACGACTGGCAGCGAACACCACAGCCCGACGACAGGTTCTTAGGCCTCGTGCCACTGTTTGTCCGCTCTGGGACAAGCAGTGCCGAACGTCTCTTGGCACGCCACCACAAATTCACCAATCCCTGATGGTCGATCTGATGTCGCCAGCCAAAATTGAAAAGACGAAGATCACTGCTTCTCCGAGGACTCCGAAGCATTGCCACCCCGCCGAAATGGTTTCGCGGGCCGAAGAGTGGCGCTGGGGATCATTTTGGCGATTGGCTCAAAATGCAGTAAAGCCAAATGCCCCCTTCGTTTTTCGGCGTTCTTCCTCGTCTTCCAGTGCTCTGACTGACACGGTCTGACTGACACGGTCTGACACATTTTTGTGCGAGTCAGGTCTCGATAAAATTTCACCAACCGCAGAATATCCTGGAGTTGTGACTGACACACGCTGACACATTTTGCGGATCACAAAGCTTCATTTTCTGGGAAACCATAAAGCTTGACCAAGTTCCCCAACCGGATGAGCAAGTTCTTTCCGTTTGAGTTTCTGGGCCAGGGAATGTATCAGGTAACGGGGTCGTAATCGCCTCCCGTTGACCGAGTTGTTCGGCTATTCTCTTGTCGTGGTTCAGATTTTGGGAACGAAACCGCTCGTTCTACTTTGGCTTTTGTTCGTCAATTGGACTTATCCCCTTTTCTTCGATCAACGTAGCCATCATCGCTCCTGCGTGATGTGGCTCCGTCGTGAACCAAACAACCGTTCAAAACCAACCCATTTGAAATCTTTTAGTGCAACCCAACGCCAGTCACCCAGCGAATCCGAAGATTTTTCGGTTCTCATCCAGCCAAATTTCTGATGGATTTTCTGTCCGAATCTCTCCAAGAACGATGATCCGAATCTATTGGAAGCGAGCTCAAAACGAACAAAGTCTGGTGACCAAGCCTCATCACACGGAAAAACTGTCATTTTCGCATTTTACAAACGATTTGCGCTCGTTGAGTCTTTTCCCCCTTGTGAACGGGCGCCAGGCCCGCGCGTGACGATTAAAAAAAAGCTTCGTCCGGCAATCGCCAGTACCAGCGAACTTTTTCCCCTGTTTCCTGCACTTTGTTCGTCTGACAGCCCAGACTCCGAAACGCTCTTCGCAGTAACGCTTCACCGATCTCGTTCTCGGCCGCCTCGGTTTGAAGCTCGAACGCGGCCACCTTTCCGCTGCGCAGTCGTGCATGCAACCAGTTCGCGGCA
>CAMBQP010000169.1 GCA_945869955.1 Schlesneria paludicola DSM 18645 | reverse complement strand
ACGACTCAGGCCAGAAAACAAAGAGTTGAGCAGGAAAGAAGGCTGTTTTCACGCGAACCACGTATTTCACGCGAAAGCAGGTATCGTCTTGGCTGAAGTTGTCTTAATCTCCAGCCCCTGACCTCGTTGGTTTTGAAGCTGACCCAGAGTGAGCCCCGGCAAACCCTAAATCGCATCACTTTGCCTTGAAAGAGAATACGACCTGCCTCGAAACAACCCAAGTGGACGATATTGGACTCGAACCAACGACCTCCACGATGTCAACGTGGCGCTCTAACCAACTGAGCTAATCGTCCGCACCTGTCTGGAATTCCGAAAAATTCCGGACGCCCGACAACAATAGAAGCCAATCAGGCCTTGGTCAAGCCTGCGGTCCTGAATGATTTGGGAAAATCTGTGCGGACCCGGCCACCTGCAGGAAGAATCGATTTCTTCTGAAAATACGATGGGATGTCAGTAACGATCGCACGACGTGCTGAACCAGTTCTGCCGCGTGCGGCAGAACACAACCCCGTTACCAATCAGCCTTGTTTGCCAACTTTCGAGAATTCCAGGTCTCGGCCCCGGAAACGATCTGGAGGAAACTGCTGATATGACTTAAGTTTTCCATGTCCATCCAAAAACCGGCCAAGGATTTAAAAGATGCGAAATCAGACGATATCCCGCAGCATGGGGACGTTGGTCCTTTCGTTTTTGTTGCTGTCTGCAGGATGCGAGACCATGCACAATTCCGGAATTCCGGGATTTGATTCATTTGCACAGCCCGACAACGAGGCACAAAAAGCGGCCGCACGCCATCGGGAAGAATATCAACAGAGCCATGATCACAACTCGCTGTACTGGCTTTTGGCCCATAAAATCGCGAGTGGCATGACGTTAAACGAGGTTGAGGCGGCGATTGGTGAGTCGGGTGAGCGTGAACTGGACACGAGTCGGGTCGCGAAGGGGGGGCCCTACCAGATCACAGACCTGGTCTACAAATGGGGGCCCGACAGTTCTGGTTTCAGTGTAATACTGTTCTTCCGCGATGGCCGCGTCTACAACTTCGATCCCCACGATTACAAAAATCCCTAACCGTCGAGATGGAATTGGCATGCCACGATTTGGTTCTCACTTGAGCATTGCTGGCGGATATCACAAGGCCGTTGACACCGCCGCAGTACTCGGCATGCAGACCGTGCAAATCTTTACCAAAAACAACAATCAGTGGGCCGGCAAGCCGTTGGCCGACACCGACATTCGCCTGTTCCGCGAATCGATCGATCGCACGGGGATCCAATCGGCGTGTGCTCATGACAGCTACCTGATTAATCTGGCGAGTCCCAACGATCTGCTCTGGGAAAAGTCGCTGAATGCCCTCGTCGACGAGTTAGAGCGTGCCGAAGCGCTGGGTCTGGCAGGGGTGGTGATGCATCCCGGCAGTTTTGTTGCTTCGTCGGAAGCGGAAGGCCAGCAGCGGATTGTCGAGGGTTTGAACGAGGCCCACCGGCGAACTGCGGGACTTCACTGTCAATACTGGCTCGAAACCACCGCCGGGCAAGGGACAAATCTGGGACATCGCTTCGAGCAAATCGGTTTTTTGCTGCAAGAAGTGCGTGAGCCTGAACGGTTGGGGGTTTGCGTTGATTCCTGCCATATTTTTGCAGCCGGTTATCCGTTACAGACCCCCGAAGAGTATCAGTCGACCATGGAGGAGTTTGATCGACTGATCGGGATCGGCCGGATTCGTGCCTGGCACTTAAATGATAGCAAAAAGCCCCTCGGAAGTCGGGTGGACCGCCACGAACACATTGGTGAGGGCTGTCTGGGGTTGGAACCCTTTCGGCACATTGTGAATGATGTCCGGTTTGCACAGACGCCGATGTATCTGGAAACGGAAAAAGGGGAGCGAGATGGGGTGAATCTCGATGCCATGAATCTGGCGACCCTGCAAAGTTTAATCACCAAGCCACGAAAGCCGAAAAAACAAGCAATAAAGAGTGAGGATTGACGCCGGTTTTGCCGAAATCCACGTCCGCTGCCCCCTTGGGAGCGGCTGGGAATAGTTCACCAGCGAGACTTGCATTCTTTTGCCAATGCCACGATACTTTTCTTCCCGTGTCAGCCGTGTGGGTTGATGGACTGATCCTACACCTTCGATGGTGTTTGGTCGTTTTCACGGAGAAACAAGTTCCTCCCGCGTTTCCGATGGAAACGGATTTCGGTGTTGACCGAAATCGCCAACTTGAGGCCCTCGACTATGAATGCGTATACCAAGACCGAGATCAAAAAGCTGCGTAAAAAGCGTCAGCGATTGAAAAAGAAGCTGCGTTGCCGGTTCTGCCCGAACGGCTGCGATAAATCACCCCGTCCGATCTTTGTGGACTACAAAGATCTCAAGACGCTGCGAACGATGATCGACCGCGAAGGAAACATGCTCGCTCGCCGCAAAACCGGCAATTGCGCCAAGTTCCAGCGGGCCGTTCGCGAAGCGATTTTGCGAGCTCGCTACGTGGGTCTGCTCCCTTACGTCGCTGAAGAATGAGACTCGAATTCAGTCCGAAACTGAATTCACCGTGAAATCATCACGGACACGAAGCCCGGCCCCTCTGTGGTCGGGCTTTTTTTGTTGGTCGGGCTTTTTTTGTTGGTCGGGCTTTTTTTGCCGGAAAGGGAACGGGGTACTTTTCGGCAACTCGCTTTTCAGCATGGTCAATCGAGCAGGCGGAAACGATGAAGCGCCGAAAACAGGCCCCTCCCACAAATCAATCGCGATCAGGAATGAGTTGCGTGAAAAGCCACGGCCTGCCACAGTAGAATCCATTCTCAAAATCCCCCGCAAAAATCCCCTGCAATTGGAACCAAGGAAAAATCGGATGAGATTATTGCTTTGCTGCCTGGCGTTGCTTTCCGCTTCCTCATTACCGGCCAACGAATGGGGACAATTTCGAGGCCCCAACGGAGAAGGGCATGCCACCGGGGCCAAAAACCTTCCCGACACCTGGAGCGAGACGGACCACGTGCTGTGGAAAGGGGAAATCCCAGGACGGGGTTGGTCCTCTCCGGTATTTTCTCAGTCGACCATTTGGTTGACGACTGCGATCGAGGAACGGTTAGATGAAGCCGCCCTAGAAAAAATTCGTACGCAAAAGCTGGCGCAGAATCCGCAAGCCAAAGAGATGCAAGTCGTGGGGAATGTGACGCTGCATGCGATCGGTATCGATGCGGCAACGGGAAAAATTGTCAACAACATCGAGTTATTCAAGGTCACCGACCTGGATCCGATTCACGCGTTAAACAGTTTTGCTTCTCCCACGCCGGTTCTAGATGGATCGAGGCTCTATTGTCATTTTGGGGAATTAGGCACAGCCTGCGTCGATACGGATTCGGGCGAAATTCTCTGGAAGGGGCATCTCTCCTCGAAGCATTCGGTCGGCCCCGGGAGTTCGCCGATTCTTTATGGCGACCTGTTCATCGTCCCCTGCGACGGAACAGACCAGCAGTATGTGGTGGCCCTCAACAAACTGACGGGTGAGCAGGTTTGGAAAACCAATCGTCCCCCGATGAAGGGAACGATTGGCGATTTGCACAAAGCGTTCAGTACGCCCCTCTTGGTGAAAATGGATGGGGGTGATCAAATCATTATTCCGGGAGCTCAATGGGTTGTCGCCTATGATCCTCGCGATGGTTACGAGATTTGGCGTGTCAGTTACGGGGAAGGGTTTTCGAATGTTCCCCGTCCGATTGCCGGGCACGGAATGGCTTATATTTGTACCGGTTTTATGTCCCCTCAATTATGGGCGATCAATCTGGATGGCCGGGGTGATGTCACAAAAACACATGTCAAATTTAAGATCCCCAAGCAAGTCCCTTCCACTCCGTCACCTGTGCTGGTGAACGATCAACTCTATTTTGTTTCGGATCAGGGGGTTGCAACCAGTGTGGATGCGGTGACGGGCGAGCCGGTTTGGACTCGGCGTCTGGCCGGCAATTATTCGTCGTCACCGCTGTATGCGGATGGAAAACTGTATTTTTGCAGCCACGAGGGAAAAACGACCATCATTCGTCCTGGACGCGAATACCAGGAAGTCGCCGTGAACTCGTTGGACGGGCAGCTTATGGCATCCCCTGCCGTATTTGAAGAATCTCTGTTATTTCGCAGTCAGTCGCACTTATATCGTATCGGTGGAAAAGCCCCGCCAAAAGCGGAATAAGTATTGAGGCGAATTCCAGTGGCCACACGGGCAACGCTCATGTCGTGGCAATGCCCGGTCAGAAGGGGAATCCACGTTGCTTTGATGGGAACATCGCGTGCGGCTTGATCGATCAATCCACGTTGAAAAGCCCTGCTTCACGTCCGAGAACATTCAGCTGGGAAACGGTTTCTGTGAAGGGCGCCTGATCGGTGCTTAACTGCTGTAAAAACTGACGTATTGGCGATTGAAGTCGGATGGCCGTATCGACAGCCGGGTTGGTGCCGGACTGATATGCGCCAATGGCGATCAGGTCTTCTGCCTGCTGATACGTGGCGAGCAGTTTACGGATACCCAGTGCCGCCTGACGATGTTCACAGGGGGTGATGTCCGTCATCAGCCGTGAAATACTGGCCAGGATGTCGATCGCAGGAAAATGCCCTTGTTGAGCCAATTTTCGGGATAAAACGATATGGCCATCCAAAATTCCACGCACCGCGTCGGAAATGGGTTCATTCAGGTCATCCCCTTCCACTAGCACGGTATAAAATCCGGTGATACTGCCAGAATTGGTTCGTCCACTTCGTTCCAGCAATCGCGGCAGCAGGGAAAAAACGCTGGGAGGATAGCCGCGCGTGGCAGGGGGTTCACCTGCAGCGAGGCCGATTTCACGTTGCGCCAGCGCAAATCGGGTCACGCTATCCATCACCAGCAAGACATTACGACCGGTATCGCGAAAGTATTCGGCAATGGCGGTTCCCAGGTAGGCGGCTCGGATTCGCAGTACCGCCGGATCATCACCCGTGGCGACGATGACCACACTTTTGGCCAGACCGCTGGGACCCAGATCACGTTCGATAAACTCGCGCACCTCACGGCCACGCTCGCCAATCAAAACCACCACATTGACATCCGCTTCCGTGCAGCGGGCAATCTGTCCCAGGAGAGTACTTTTGCCGACGCCGCTTCCGGCAAAAATTCCCAGCCGCTGTCCTCGGCCGCACGTCAAAAAACCATCGATCGCTCGTACACCGGTTGCAAGTGAGCGATCAATGCGTGGTCTCTGCATGGGAGAGGTCGAGGGGGCCTGCAGGCTGATATGTCGCGGTAAGATTGCGGGTGGCTTTTCGTCCAAATATTTCCCGCGACCATTGATAATTCGCCCGAGCAAGGCTTCACCGACACGAGCCCCCTGCACGGACTGACCCAGCACCGCCCGAGTTCCTCGTCGGATTCCATTAAGCTCACCGTAGGAAAGCAGCAACGTCTCTTCACCGGAAAAGCCGACGACTTCCGCCTCCAAAATGGTTCCCTGCTCGGTTTCCAGTTTGGCAATCGCACCGAGGGGAGCCGGAAAGCCTGCGACCGCGACCGTCAGCCCGACGATGCGCGTGACACGCCCCGTCAATCCCACGGGAAGAATGCGGCGTACGTGTTCATCCAAGGCAAGCATGTGCTAATCCTCGACCAATTCTTGAGCGATGCGGTGCAGCATCGTTTCCACCCTGGCATCGATTTCCCCATGCCGAGTGACAATTCGGCAGCCCCCTCGCATCGCTTGCGGGTCGGGAACCAGTGTTGTGTCGGCACAAGCCGTCAGTGACTGAACGATTTGTGTTGCCCGATCTCCCCAGGCCGAAAGATCTTCCGGATGCAGGTAAACAGTCAGCTGGGGTTGGCCAGCGGCCAGTCGTAAGGCGTCCGAGATCATCACCGTTGCCAGTTCGGGGCGCGTGGCCAACTTTTGTTGCAGCAATTTTTCGGCGATCGCGACCCCCAGCAGGACTGCGGTTTGTTCCCAGCGGACCAGCCACCGATCCCGTTCCGACTGCAGGGATTCGGCTGCGCTTCGTAACGCGGGGAGTGCCGTCGCCAACCGGGCAGAGACCTGAGCCTCGGCCATTTCGAATGCCTGTCGCGTGATTTGTTCTTCAGACTCTTGTAAGCCTTCCAGGCGTCCGGCGATTCGGGCCGCCGTTGCCGTTTGCTCAAACAATTGTTTGGCGGCTTGTCGCGCATTCGCCAGAATCTGATCCGCTTGTTGCTGGGCCACAGAAATTCGATCTTCACCCAGTCGCTGCAAATCGATCAGCTCAAAGAGTTGAATCGAGACATCCTCTTTCACAGACTCGGCTTTAATGATTCGGGCAGGGAGCATGGGGATCAAATCATGAAGGAATCGAGGCAAACATCAAAATTTACGGCGTGTGTCCCTTAACGAGAACCTGATCGGAATTCGGGGAACGCTTTCGACGGCAGCGTTTCTATCGGGAGATTTGCACGTTCCCTCAGTCTCTGCTGGCCTGGTTCGTGTCGGGAAAGCACAATTCGGCCAGACGCTTCGAGTTCCAGAATTTCGGCGACAATCTGCTGCTGGACCAGCGAAATCTCGCTGAGCCTCAAGGGGCCATCGGTATTGAGATTGATGTTGATCGCAATTTCCTCTTTTGCCGCGAGTCGGCGAACAATGCGTTGACGCAGCTTTTCGGAGCAGCCTTTGAGTGCAATCGCCCAATGACAACCTTCGGTCTCTTTCAGGATGGCCGTCAAGGTTGCCTCGTCCAAGTCTTCCAATTCCCGAAAGGTGAAAGGACGTGATTGATCACGGATCACTTCGCTGTCATCCTCCGGTTCAAACGCAGCGATCACGGGACCAAAAGCCCTTTCGGGCCGGCTTTGTGGTGAGAGGTCAACCGGGGGACAGAGATTTAGTAAGGTCGCCATCTTGTCCGTTCGCCGCTTTAAGAGCGTTGCGATCTCATTGAGTGTATCGGTGTCGATGGGACCCAATGCCGCCAGACGCCCTTGAATTTCGCTTTGTCGTGCGGGAGTGAATCCCGTGAGGACTTGTTCCGCCATTCGCGACGGCAATTGTGCCATGACGAGGGCGATCGTTTGGGAATGTTCGATCTCGATCAACTGACGAATTTCTTGAATGGGTCGCTGTTGAAGAAACGCAAAGGGGCCGGCTTGATCGAGTACGACAAAGGGGTCCTCGATCGACTGGGGTTCGGTGATTTCCAGGGTTCTTTCGAGCAGTTCCCGTGCGGTCTGTGGACCGGTGGGCTGCATGCGGGGGCGCGACAGGAAGTCGGCCTTGAATTGATTGAGCACGAACTCTTGTTGTTCGCGGGTCACCTTCCCGGCGTTCGCGATTTCCAGGGTGACTTGCTCCACAACCTCTGGCGGCAAGCGGCCAAGTAATTCTGCGGCGAGTCCCTGATCGAAACTCAGTAACAGGATCGCCACTTTTCGCGTCGCCGCCATCGAATCCATGTTCATCGTGTTGCCTCAGAAAGCCAGCGAGAAAGCAGGTCTGCCGAGGCCCCCAGATCGCTTTGTACCAATTCCCGAACCTCGTCATCGAGGAGAGAAACTCGATCCCCCGTGGTGTTCGGCGAGTTCCATTCCGCGGGGATTTCGGTCGACATCGTTTCGTCTTCCGGGAGATTCCTGACGGCAACGGCATTCCGGGACAGGGTCTGTCTGCGGAGAAATCTTCCGATGGCAAAGACTACCAGTGTCCCCAGCACAATCCCACCGAGCCAACGAGAATTTGCCTGGAACAATCCACTCTGCGAGTAAAGGTTGGCAGGGGATTGAGTCCCGTCTTCGACGCGATCGACACACGTCACCGCAATGGCATTGCGGGCAGCACCGTCGGGAATGAGCCGGCCAACAATTCGTTCCACTTTGGCAATACAATTTTCTTCAATCGTGCTCAAATCAACGGATTGGGACCCCTCGTTCCGTTTTCCGTTTTGGCGCTTGGCAATTCGCTGAAGATAATCGCGCGGTATCGAGACGCTGACTCGAATCGCTTTCGGCAGCGATCTTTGCACCCGTTGCTCACCAATTTCTACGCGAGAGTGGGTAGAGCCTGCAGTAGATCCCCGAAATCCCGTGAGGTGATCCGTGACATTCTCTATCGAAGCCGGGCGATTCGCCACGGGTGGGGTTTCAGGATGACCAGAATTCGAGGAAGTACGGGCCAAGGCCGCCTGAAAGATTTCTCGATCGATCTGAACAACGACGCCAACATGGGGAATGTATGACAACGCTTTCGAGATCTGCTGTTCGTATTGGGGAATGGATTCTTGAGCAAGACTCAGAGCTTGATCATCGCTGGAGAGTCCGCTCTCCGTAGATTCTTCGACAGGATTTCCTGTGTAGACTTGGCCGAGTGACACATCAAAAATGGTGACATCCGATGGTTGCAGGTCCGGCACCATACTGGCGACAACGTGCCTCAGTGAATTCACCAACTTGGCTGAGATCGTGTGGCCGGTCCGAGGGGTAATCGTCACGTTCGCTGTCGCTCGGGGTTTTTGATTCCAGGCCAGCTTTCGCTCGGAGGATGCGATTGCCACGCGAGCCTCCTGAATGTCAGGAACGGCCTTGATCATCCGACGCAATTCCTGCAGCAACAGCGCCTCTTTCATCTGCTGTCGTTGCCGGTCGGTACTGAAGGGGCCGAGCGTTTCGTATTGCTTGAGCATCTGCGACCCGAGATCCGCAGGGAGCGCATCGAACTCGAGTAAGGTGGCGTTGTACCGATCAAGATCCTGACCAGGAACCATTAATCGCTGACCATCTCGGCGAAACCCCGTCAATCCGGCATTCACGAAAGCCCGTTCCGCCGAAGCGAGTTCGCTCGGATCAAACAACTTTCCGTAGGAAACTGGCTGAAAATCCGACCGATTTTTCAGCACGAACAGCCCTGCAAAGCTGCAGGCGACCAGCAACACGAGCGCGAGGAATCCTCCGCGCTGCACACGAGACATCTCGCGGATGCGATCGATAAACTGTTGTGTGATCCGCGGAAGTACGTCCATGAAATGCGCGCGGTTGTCATTGAGGAATCATGAAACAAAAAACAGCAAATGCCTTATAGTTGTAAACGCTGAATTTAGGCAATCCGAATCAAATCCCCAGTTGACCAGCAAAGGGGCGATTCTCGCCTGAAGCGTACCCTCCATCCGGTTGGAGGGTGGGTACCAGGAAAACAAAGAATCTGAAGTGCTCTTGACGAGCGGAATTCATTCGGGACAATGAACTGACGCGACATGGCGAAACGCTCAATCTGCAGCAATCTGATGCATGCCGATCAGCCATGCCTCATGAATTAAAATAAACCAAAAAAATTAAAATGATGCAGATCCACTTAGATGAGAACGGTGAATCGTGCGTGCACATCTGATCCCATTAAATGCCGAATACCCACCAATTCAGATCGTCAAAGATGTCACGCTGGTGGGACGACAAGAAGATCTTTGTGATATTTTCCTGCCCGAAGTCAGTGTTTCCAAGATCCATTGCCTGATTGTTCGCACGGATGGCCTGCTTTTTATCCGTGATCTTGGCAGCACCAATGGCACGAAGGTGAATGGTCAACGCGTGACGCGGGGTGCGTTACTACCTGGTGACGTCTTGGCGTTTGCCGGGGAGAAATTTCGTGTGGAAATGGGCCCTGGAGAACCGGATCTCCCCGACGCTGAACTCCAGATCGTACCGACCGAAGTTGTGAATTCCGTGAAATCTGGCCCGGGTGAACTGATTCCCCAAGCCCGGTCAATTCAAATCAGCGATAGTGATGTCAGGTTTCTTGATGCGGGTGAATAATTGAATCGAGTCGGTTTATCCAAAGGAGAATACGCGATGGGGTTATTTCAGTCAGGTTCTCTGCCCCCGGCACAGACGCCCGCATCGAATCCGCCGGCCGCAAGCTTCACCGCATTCGATGTCTCAAAGGTGGATTTGGCAGGGGATGCCTTGCCGGAAGTTCCCTACTATGAGGCGGTAGAGTCGCTACTGAGAAAACCCTCCCCGACGATCTGGTTCGATGGGACGATCTGGTTCGATGGGAAGATCCCCGTGGACCCGCCTCAATCGGTCAGATCAGTCGAGGCCTGTTCCCGCTACTACGGCAAGTTAGTGGCAAAGGTCGGCTTTCACCCCGTCTTAGCGGCCATTCACCTGGCTTTCATGGATCATCGGCCCCTCGTTTTGTCACCGGATATGATTTGGTTGCTGGTTGCACAGGGGTTCGCTAATCACGTCAACGCCAACTCCGAGGACCTGCGATCCCAATTCGTTCAACACTCAGGCAAGGTGTCCCTCCACGTTCAGCGGGATGATTTCATCAAGGGTTCTCCAGAAAACCCGTGGCCTGAAGTTTTTGGCGCGTTCAGCAGCCAGATCCGGAACCACCTCGGAGCCTCCACACATGACCTGCTGTTGCCCTGTTTCTCGACGACTGGCGTCGTGGAGCGGGCCGCTGCCGAGGTTGTTTTGCTCGACGCCATGCAATCGTTCTTCTCGTACTCCTGCGGTACGAGTTGTGGGATCCCCCAAATCATCCTCGAGGGTTCCACTGCGGATTGGGAGTTACTGGCCGAGCGGACACGCGGCATCGGGGAGTTCAGACTGAGGTGGTGGACCGAGGTTCTCGAGCCCATTCTTGACCAGTTTACGGCTGCGTCCCGCGGCCAGGTGAATGTGCCATTCTGGCAGTCCCTCTACAAGGTGGGTGATAGAAGCGGTGGTCGATATATGAACGGCTGGATTACGTCGTTCTTCCCGTATTTGAAAGACTTCCGTACGGGCTATGCCTCGCGCAACAACCCTTGGTTGGCCGAATGGGGGGCCGCATTACAGGAGCTCCTTTACTCATCGGAAAACAGCAGTCGGCGTCAGCCTGAGCATGGCGTAAATATGACTGACTTTCCCAGAGGGGTGGCACGAGCACCGTTCTCTTGGCAATATCTCGATCGCTCCTTTCAAATGGAGTTTCTCGGTGGTTTTCTGGGTGTTCAGCAAGATGCGGAAACGCTCCGCTTGCGGCCCGAAATCGGGTGGGCAATTCGAGAGCAAGTAGCGGGTGATCAGGATGGTCCTGGCTAACCTCCCAAGGTGATCTGGTCGGAATCTTAACGAGAAAGTCTGATACGGTCCCTTGGGGGATTTCCCCCGCAAGGATTCAGGAATTCGCCCCCACTGGATTTTGGGCCTGTGCCATACGGTACAGTCGCCAAAGAGTCAGCAAATAGAGAATCAAAGTACTGAATACCCCATGCAGCACCACATACAGACGCGTGGAATTTTCCGGTTCTACAAAACCAATCCACTCTAATGCGGCGTACCAGCGAAACAGGCTGACTCCAAACACAATCGGGATCGCAATCAGCCAGACATAATGATAAAGCAACGGGACTTCGGAGGGGCGCATGGGAAATAACCATTGCCTCATCGAAAGATGCGATCCCCCTGTTGCCGCTTTCAGGAAATCGAGCCCCGTTCGGGGTGAGGTGGCAGAAATCGTCTGCACGATGATCTCACGATGCCTGAGGAACCCGATCCAGATTCCACAAAATAGCGTGATGTACAGCGACTGCGTCAACAACGCGTGCAGATAAACAAACGGCAGCGAATGCTGTGAATCGAGCAAGATCCGGACGTAAGGATTCCCCTCTTGCTCCAGCCCAGGGCTGTGTGCGACCGTGACCGCCATATCCAGCACGGCCCCACCGACGATGAAGATCCCGCCACAAGCGGTAATTCCCCAAGGGAGTCGGGTTTTTCCCTGGTTCACCAGTCGATCGAGCAGAATCAGCGAAATCAGTCCGAGGGCGGGGAGTGAATAGGCCGTGTATAAATGCAGTCTCCACGAGTCACCCGGCAGCCACAGGGCCAGCTGTTGTAAGAAGGGCCAGCCGAGTTGTCGTTCCAGCTCGGCCCAGACTTCGGGTTCCAGATATTCCTGATGGGCAACAAGATGCATCCCCAGATCAACGCCGATCCACAGCAGCGCCAGACCGGAAACAATCAAAAACCGACGTAAGGTGACGTTTTCGTTCCAGTAAACCACGGATTTGTCCGCTTGCGTCATTTCTGAGCCTCGTCAATCGCGTAACGAAGGCGAATCGTTTGTTGCGTTAACTTCAATTCGAGAATCGACTGTTGAGGATCCGGATTCAGCAGGTAATACGGTAGGATATCGACACTCGATTGCTCGAACGAAACCTTTCCCGTCCGCTTGTCGATCATTCGTAACATCCCCTCGCTGGCATTATTGGCCCCTTTTGCTGCCAGCTTCCAAAGCTGAATCAAAACCGGAGCCGCTCGCGACTGATCGAGTGAGATCGGTTCATGGTTCAAATCCCGCTTCCAGACGATACCGGGCTGATTCCGTCCGATTGCATACAGGGGACCATTCACAAACGCCAGCCGATATCCCTCATTCGGTTGCAGTTTTTTCAGACCACTCAGGTTTTGAATCGTACGCGACAGCCCGACATACCAGCGTTCGGCATCATGCCAGGCGACAATTCCCGTCATCGATTCTGTATTCACTTCGAGCGGACTACAGAGCGGTGCGGCGGTTCTGGCGGCCAGCAGGTTCAGTTTGCCATCGGGTGTCACGATCGCCAGCGTTTCGGTATCGAGCACCGCCACCATGGTGTTGAGCGGATCGGATCGTGACCAGAGTACTTCCCCTGTTTTCAAATCTTGCAGTTCAACCACTAGGTTCTCATGCGTACGTAGTGCGGTCCAGGCGAGTCCCCCTCGATCATGAATCAGGGTCTCGGGCGAACCCTGAATATCTCGTACCACCAGTTTGCGTCCATCAATGG
Organism: Schlesneria paludicola DSM 18645; assembly: GCA_945869955.1. Taxonomy (GTDB): domain Bacteria; phylum Planctomycetota; class Planctomycetia; order Planctomycetales; family Planctomycetaceae; genus Schlesneria; species Schlesneria paludicola_B. The sequence continues at coordinate 496 of CAMBQP010000169.1, read as the reverse complement.
GGCTGAGTTTCTCGATCGTTTTATCGGTCCTCCAGACATAAACACCATGATCGTCGCCGAGCACTGTCGCGTCCGCAGGAACGTCACTTCGCTTCCACAACACGCGTCCCGTTTCGGTGTCGACCGTCACCAGCCGATTACGAGACTGATAACAAAAATAACTGGCGCGCACCGGCCCCACTTTGGCGACAGGTCGATTCAGTTCGTCGACAACCCGCTGCCGTTCGTGGTGAATGCCACGTCGCGGCGGGATCGTTTTCGTGGTCCCCGATGACAATCGCATTTCAATCGGGTTGGCCCAGAGCAGTTTCGACTGGGGTTCCCCCTGATCATTCAGAGGTGCAATCGCAAACAATTCGCTCCCGACTCGTAAGATCACGATCCGGCCGACCCCCCAAGCCTCACGGAGCATGTGGCCCGCAGGACCGCGAAAAGAGGACATGGTTCGAGGTAGCGAAAACTTTTGTTCGTGATCTTCATCCTGACCTGACTGAAA
>CAMBQP010000168.1 GCA_945869955.1 Schlesneria paludicola DSM 18645 | reverse complement strand
TTAAGTGATTCAGGGTTATGTGATTCAGGGTTAAGTGATTCAGGGTTAAGTGATTCAGGGTTAAGTGATTCAGGGTTAAGTGATTCAGGGTTAAGTGATTCAGGGTTAAGTGATTCAGGGTTGAGTGATTCAGGGTTGAGTGATTCAGGGTTGAGTGATTCAGGGTTGAGTGATTCAGGGTTGGGTGATTCAGGGTTGGGTGATTCAGGGTTGAGGAGGTTGGCCGTTTCCTGCAGCCGGTTTTCCCCAGGCAGACAGTGTTGCCACGACTTGATGGATCTTCTCGCCACGTCGATAGACGATAGGAATTTGTTCTCCTGGCTCTTTTTCCCCAACGATTTCGATCAAATCTTCGAATGAACTGATCGGCTGGCCATCAATTTCCGTCACTTGGTCAAGAGGTTGTAAGCCCGCGAGGTCCGCAGCCGATCCTGGATCAATTCCCTGGATCACACATCCATTCGCAAAGCCTCGCCCATTTCCTCGAATACCCAGGCGGGCGGGACCACGCAGTTGAATCGCGAGAAAGGGGAGTTCTGCGCGTAAATCCAGCAGGGTCTCGTCAGAGACCTGGATGCCGCGGATGATGTACAACTGGCCACCCCAAGTATGAAGGTCTTCGATTTTCGTGAGTAATCTCAATCCTTCATCACCACCAAGCCATTCGCGCCCAATCATGAAATATTCGATCATCGGACGGCTGAGTGGTTGTTGATCCTGTCCGCGATTGGTGTAGTGAACAATCCCGCCTAAACGCTGGAATTGTCCGATGGCCCGTTTTTGTCGGGGTTCGGCCCCGCTGTCGAAGGCGCGTTCCGCACGCAGGGCAATCGTGAGTGGTCCGCTGGACTTCAGCGCGGCCAGAACTCGCTCGACTTCTTCAATCGTTGCTTCATCCTCAACCTGGTAAAGTCGTTGCAGAATTTCGAAAGCCCGCATCGAAACTTCAGGGAAAGGACTTTCTGTCGCCGGAATTAAAAGGGGGATGGCTTTTGTCCCCATCCCAAAAAGCTCGTCGCCAGCCCGCTCGCGATGCTCGAAATCCGGGTGATTGAGTTCATTGAGGAGGATTTTGGAGTGTTCTGGGATCAGGGCATCTGCGGGGATTTGTTCTGCGGAAAGGGTGTGAATGACGGAAATTGCGAAGACAAACAGGATCGAGATTTGATGAAATCGCATGTTTTCCCAGTCGTGAATTTCGGCGACGTTGCAGAACGGGGCTTTATCGATATAATGCGCGATTCGGTAAATACGGCAAGTTCAATTTGGATCAAGATTCTCATTTGCGACAATTTTGATAATCTTGATGCGGCAAGAGGTCCAATCTGGGTCTCGTGCCTGACAACAGGTTGAATGGATCGCGCGTGTACCGTACCTGAAGGCAAGCTGGAACGGTTTGTGGAATGACTCGAACCGTCACCAGAACCAGTACCCCCCCGGAAAGGGCTGAACTGACTGTGATCAAGACGGCTGAACCAGTTAACATTCGTGGAATTCTCCAATCCAAAGGGCAAATGACGGCTGACGAGTTCAGTCAGTTGCGGCGAGCGATCGCAACTGACCAGATCGCATCGACCAAGCAAGAGATTGAATCTCTCTTGCGAGAAGTCGAAAGCGGTGGAGCCTCGAGCCAGTCCGTTCGTGCAGGGATTGGGGCTTATCTTCTTGCGCAACATGCCGTCGCTGAGCGGCTTCTCTCCAGTGCCAGCGGTGACGGCGTGGCGCTGTACGTGCAGGGGATGGCCTGTCTCTCGCTGGAAAAATACACCGACGCCGAATCGCATTTTGCGGCAGCATCCAAAGCGGGTTATGACCCGGTGGAATGCACCATGAAGCGGGCCGGGGCGATTCGCTTGCAGGGCCGGCTGGATGATGCCGAGGCAGCGTTGAAGCAAGCGGGGATGGAAGGGGCTCGCCGAGCCGATTACTCGTACCAGATGGGCTGCATTCTTGCCGATCGGGGTGATACATACGGGGCGATCGAGTACTTTGAACGTGCGGTCGATATGGACCCCCATCATTCCCAGGCACTCTTTCGGCTTGCCGGCGAAAATGCATTATACGGCAATGATAATGAAGCGATTCGGCTGTACGAGCAAGGGCTCAGCAAGGCTCCGTTTTATGTCGGAGCACTGCTGAATCTGGGGTTGCTGTACGAAGACAAGGGAAATTATGCCGCTGCGGCATTTTGTTTCCGCCGTGTGCTGCAGCATGACCAAAATCATCCTCGTGCCTTGATGTACATGAAGGACATCGAAGCGACGAGCGAAATGTATTACGACGACGATCTTGCCAAGAATGAAGCACGTCTTGAGCAATTGCTCAGTCGCCCTGTGACGGACTTTGAATTGTCTGTTCGTAGTCGTAACTGCTTGGCGGGTATGGAGATCCACACGCTAGGTGATCTCACCAAGACCACAGAGAATGACCTGTTGCAGGGGAAAAACTTTGGCGAAACTTCGCTGGTGGAAATCCGCGAATTGATGCAGGCACACGGCTTGCGCGTGGGCCAGAATCTCGCTCCAGTGAAGAAGCTCGAATGGCCTCAACCAGGGGTCCCCAGTACGCCGATTATCCCCGCCGATATGTCTCCTCAAGAGCAGGCCCAGTTGGCTCGGTCCGTCTCAGATTTGAATCTTTCGGTTCGTGCCCGTAAGTGTATGGCTCGATTGGGGATCAGCAGTCTTTCGGAACTTGTTCAACGAACTCCTGATGAACTGCTGGCCACCAAGAACTTTGGTGTGACCTCGCTGAATGAAATTCGACAACAGCTCGGCGAAGTCGGTTTGAAGTTGCGAAATGATTGAAGTCGAATCTTGCTGGCGCGAGGTTGTATGAAGAACTCAACAAATCAGGCTGAACGCAATTGGGCTGTTCAGCCTTGTTTGTTTTCCGACAGCGAGCCAGTTTGTAAGTCAGGAAATTGGAAACGGTTTGGTGGCTGGCGCGGTTTATTCTTTTTGTTGCTGGGAATTTTGCTGCTGGGAATGATGGTTTTTGCCATCTGGATAATGCCAACAGAGCTTCCCCTGCTGCAGGCGTTTGTTGCTGCAAAAGTGCCGGGCCGAAGTCTTCCTCGGGCAGCGGACCGAAAGCCCTCCGTTGCCATGGATGAACCCAAAATTCGGGTGAATGTCACGCCTGGAGGCGAGAAGTCCTTGACTCTGGATGTGCGTGGCAAGTTCCGCTTGGTCTCGCTCGATCGAGAAGAACGATTTCCTGCGGATCTCAGCTTGACTCAAATTCTCGTGACTTCGACTGAACGGGGACTAAAACTGGGGAGCCGACAGACTTCTTCCAGTCGAATCGAGATTCAACCCGTTGATTCCCCTTCCATTCGGGTGAATGGTCATTTGTACCGAGGTCGTATCAGGCTTTTCCGCCGCACCGATGGACAAGTTTCTGCGGTCAATGAGCTTCCGCTCGAGGACTATCTCGGCAGCGTTGTCGACTCAGAGATGCCGGCCAAATTCCCCGTAGCGGCCCGACAAGCACAAGCGATTGTCGCCCGAACCTATGCCTTGTATCAGATCGAACACGTCGATTCCAAGGCGGTTTTTGACTTACATTCTTCACAACGGAGCCAGAAATATCTGGGTGTTGAATATCGGGATGCCGCGGGGCGCCGTCTGGCGGGAGAAAGTCAGAGCAGCCGGGCGGCGGTTCAAGAGACGCGCGGCATGGTTTGCACTTGGAAAAACCAAGTGTTTTGTACTTATTACTCAGCGGTCTGCGGGGGGCGTACTACGGACGGCCGAGAGGTGTTTAAAGACGCTGCGGAATTGCTGAAATCGGTCCCTTGTGAGTGGTGCAGCGAGTCACCCCATTATCGTTGGACGACCGAAATTTCTCGCGAAGAATTTCAGCGGCGAGCTCTCCGGGCAGCCTCGAATAGCAAGAAAAACACCATGATTCGGGCCGTACATCAAATCAAGGAACCTGGGCGGGGCGGGATCTCGCGGTTCGAGCTTGACGCGGGGGATCAACGCCCCGCTGTCAGCGGTGTGGAGTTGCGTGACCGTTTGCCTGCGGGCATATTGCACAGCCCCCATTTCCATGCCAAACTGGAAAAAGAGCGGGTGATCTTCGAGGGGCGTGGGCATGGTCATGGAGTGGGATTTTGCCAGTGGGGAGCCAAAGGGATGGCGGAAACTGGGCGGACTACTGCGGAAATCCTCGGTCACTATTTTCCGGGTGTCGATCTGATCGCTCTTGATTATTAAGCTTGATCCTGTCAAAACGAACTCCCCTTATGGGTAGCAATTGGCTGTTGAATCAATGTATGCTGTTGCGGATTCCCGCAGGATCGTCTTTATTCCCGATCAAAGGTCTGGCGATCGCGTCCTTCATTCCCCTTCAGGAGAGTCGTCATGTCGAAAAACGTCACGCAGCTTCATCGGCGTCAGTTTTTGAAGACCTCGCTGGCAGTCAGTGCCACATTCGCAGCACCGACGATTATCCCCAGTTCCGCTTTGGGTCTCGACGGCGCGGTACCACCGAGTGAGCGAATTGTGGTTGGGGGGATCGGGATTGGGGGACGAGGAACCTACGATCTTGGCTGTTTTCTCGAGCAAAAAGATGTTCAGTTCGTTGCCGTCTGTGATGTCAAGGATGCTCGTCGCGTCGCGGTCAAAAAGATTGCTGACACGAAGTATGGCAATCAGAACTGCGACACCTATCGCGACTTCCGTGAACTGCTTGATCGCAAAGATATTGATGCCGTGCTGATCGCTACGGGGCCAAACTGGCACTGTACCGCCGCGATGGCAGCCGCCAAAGCAGGCAAGGATATGTATTGTGAAAAGCCCTGTACCAAGAACATCGCTCAAAGTCTGGTTTTGAAAGAGACCATCCGACGAACCGGTCGCGTCTTTCAGGCAGGAACGCAGCGGCGTAATCTTCCGCATTTTGCGTTTGCCTGCGAGCTGGCCCGCACCGGAAAACTGGGGAAAATGAAGAAGGTGTATGCTCATCCCGCTGGGATGCAGGCGATGATGAGTGGCTGGCTGATTCCAGAAGCGGAACCGAACAAAGAAGTTGTTGACTGGAATATGTATCTCGGCCCTGCTGCCTGGCGACCTTTCAATCCCAAGTTGCTCGACGGATTCAACTTCGAAAAGGGTGGGGGCTTGGTTGGAGGTGGAGTGCTTGAATGGGGTTCCCACTGTGTCGATCTTTGCCAGTGGGCAGTCGGCGATGTTCCGGCTCCCGTGGAATATGATCCCCCGAAAGACGGGCAGTTGGTCGCTCGTTATGCCGACGGTGTTGAATTGATCTTCCGTGAATCCGGCTGGATTCCACTCGGTTCATGTCCAGTCCGTTTCGAAGGAGAAACCGGATGGGTGGAAACCGGTGACAGCGGCAAGCTGGTTCTCAGTTCGCCAACGTTGCTGGCCGGCCGGACCGTGGCAGAAATCGCAGAATATCCCGCAACATTCCACGTCCGTGACTTCCTCGATTGTGTCAAATCACGTAGTCAGCCCAAGGGGAATGCGGAAGCGGCTTGTAACGCACACATTGCGTGCCATGCTGCAAACATCGCTTTGCATCTGGGCCGTCAAGTGAAACTTGACCCCAAAACCAACGAGTTCATCAATGATGAACAAGCCAATCGTCTCCGTTCGGAAGCCCTGCGTGAGCCATGGCGGCTCTGATATCGCGAGAAATGCAGCGATCGCTCGAGAAATGCAGGCGATTTGACGACGTTTTGGGAATTTACCTCATCTGGATCGACATCATGCAATATCATCAAAAAGCGAGGCAATTGTGCCTCGCTCTGTTCCTGACAATTTTTGTTCCCTGTTCTTTCAGTTTTGCAGGTGACGGGCCGGCTGCTTCACCTGAAAAGGAAGCCGAACTGATTGCGGTTCTGCAGTCTGAATCGCCGGCTGCTGAAAAAGCAATCGCCTGTAAAAACCTGGCGATCTATGGGTCCGGCAAAGCGGTACCAGAACTCGCCAAATTGCTTGGAAACGAGCAACTCTCTTCTTGGTCACGCATCGCTCTGGAAGCCATTCCAGGATCCGAAGCGGACGAAGCATTACGAAAAGCGACCGATTCTCTGGAGGGGTTGCTGCTGGTCGGAACGATCAACTCGATTGGTGTTCGTCGCGATTCGAGTGCTGTGGATCTGTTAACAGCCAAACTGCAGTCGCCCGATGCGGAAGTCGCCTCGGCAGCCGCAGTGGCCCTGGGTCGAATCGGCTCGAGTGCCGCCTCCCAGTCCCTGCAAACGGTCCTGGCAACCGCCCCGCTCAATGTTCGTTCGGCAGTTGCTGAGGGATGTGTCCTGTGCGCAGAACGCTTTCATACGGCAGGGCTCGAAGCGGAAGCGGTGGCACTGTACGACTTGGTTCGCAAAAGTGACGTTCCCGAACAGCGGATCCTGGAAGCAACGCGGGGTGCCATTCTGGCCCGCAAACAACAGGGGATTCCGCTGCTGATTGAACAACTCAAATCACCGAGTAAAGGTCTGTTTTACATCGCCCTGAGTACCGCACGGGAATTTCCCGGACGCGAAATCGACGAAGCCCTGGCAACGGAAATGGCAAAAGCAACTCCCGACCGAGCTGCGCTGATCATCGGTGCCATGGCAGATCGGACCGAAACGGTCTCGTTACCGGCGATCCTCAAGGTCGCGAAGAGCGGACCAAAGCCCGTGCGACTCGCCGCGCTGCATGCGCTCGGACGAGTTGGGAATGCGGCATCCCTGTCTCCTTTGCTCGAGTCGGCGATTGAAACCGATCCCGAAATCGCGCAGGTGGCTCACAAGGGACTGACTGAGATCCCAGGTGAGAGTATCGACAAGGAAATCGTGACTCGACTCGCCAAGCCAGACGGGAAAGTCTATCGACTGTTGATTGAATTGGTCGGAGAACGTCGTATTGATGCCCTGCCGGCGTTGCTGAAAGCTTTAGAGAACTCGGATAAAGCCGTGCGAAGTGCCGCATTGACTTCGCTTGGTAACACCGTTCCTGCGGATAAGCTCGGAGTTCTGATCAAGCAGGTTGTCACTCCGAAGTCTGCAGACGATGCGGTCTTGGCTCAACAGGCCTTGAAAACCGCTTGCGTCCGCATGCCTGATCGCGACGCCTGTTCCACGGAACTGGCTGCAGCCATGGAACGAACACCGGTTGCAACAAAGATTGCACTGCTCAAAATCCTGGGTGCGGTCAGTGGCCCAAAAGCACTCAGTACGATTGCCGCCGCTGCCAAGAATAACGATCCGCAGCTGCAAGATGTTGCGAGTGAACTGCTCGGCGACTGGATGACGATTGATGCGGCGCCCGTTCTACTCGATTTGGCCAAGACGGCACCCGCCGAAAAGTTCCAGATTCGCGCGATGCGAGGCTACATCAAGGCCGCACGTCAATTCACGATGGCCGAGCCAGAACGACTCGAGATGATCCAGCGAGCGACAGAAGCATCCCGTCGGACCGCCGAGAAAAAGCTTGTCGTGGAAGTTCTGAAACGCTATCCAAATCTGGAAACGCTGAAACTGGCGGTCAAAGCGGTTCAGGATCCTGAGCTCAAGGACGAGGCCTCGCAAGCGGCATTGGTGATCGCCCTGAAAATCGGGGATAAATCTCCCGAAGTCCGGGAGTTATTGTCGACTGTGGAACTGAGCAAGGTGAAGCTGGAAATCATCAAGGCAGAATATGGAGCCGGAGCGGCCCAGAAGGATGTCACGGAAATCCTGCAGAAACATGCCACCGATATCCCGTTGATCACGCTCCCTTCCGGAAGCTACAACGAGTGTTTTGGTGGCGACCCCGCCCCCAGCACTGCAAAGCAATTGAAAATTCAGTACAAGATCAACGACAAGCTTGGCGAAGTGGCCCTTGTCGAAAATTCACTGATCATCCTCCCCGTGCCGAAGGAAAAGAAATAGTCGTGGGGGCTTTCGGTGCTCGCGACCGTTTTCGTCCCCCTGATCCTCGGCGGTTTTGACTTACGGTCAATTCGCTCTTGAAGAACGAACCCGTTGTGCACTCGCAACGGGTTCGTTGTTTTGGGGTGTGTGGAATCGGCTTCTGTTTCTGATCCTCACGCTGTTGGAACGGCTGAGTTGCTGTTAGCGAATCAAAGGGTCTCGGTTTCTAGCGAGTCATTACAGTCAATGAACAGCCAGAAGATCCCGCTGGCAAGATACATCCCTGCCAAGAGCATAAAGAGTGGTCCCCAGTTGATGAGGCTGGTTTTTGTCCCATCCACAACTTGGCTGGTGGTGTTCAAGTCGAGTAATATTCCAAAGACAATGGGCATGATGATGCCACCGATTGTTCCCGAGGTATTGATAATACTGAACACGGTTGCCGAAAAGCGCCCACCCAGATCCGTACAAGTTCCCCAGACTGTCGGTTGACTCCAATCACTGAAAAACTTGGCCAGCATCAGGGCAATCCCGGCTGCCAATACAGGGCTGGCAGGAAGAGCCAGAAACCGATCGAGGAGATCGCGGCACGGCGCAATGAACCGAGCTACCGTCTCGATCTGGCTTGCCACGATAAAGAGCATCAAACAACCGATCAGCTTGCCCACAAACCCAATTCCACTCCGTGATCGTCGTCGATCGTGTGTTCGGTGAATCAAGTAATCATTCAGAAATCCTCCGGCAATTCCCCCCAAGGCACCACCCCACAGGGGAAGGCTCGACATCCAACCGACGCTGCCAATTTTTAAATCAAAACGATCTAGAAAAAACTTCCCCATCAAATAGACAAAAGCGACGTCCGATCCCGCATCGAGAAAACTTTGGACCACAAAAAATCGCATGCTGCGGTTGTGAAAAGCGCGCGACCAGGAAAGAACACCACCGAATGCGGTCGAGGTTTGCGAGTCTCCTGTGGAAATCAACCGTCGTTCGGCGTCATTGACACGTGCGTCGACCTGCGGTGAATTTCGGAATAGGAACAGAAAGAGAATCCCAAAACCGACGCCTGCCAAGCCGAAGACCGCCAATGCTGTCTGCCATTTTAGCCCAAAGTACCCCATCAGGACCGTTCCGAGCAAAATGGGGGACATCGCCCCGCCCCCTCTTCCGAAGGCGGTCGCGATCCAACCCTGAACCATTGTGCGGTTTTGCTGCGGAAACCAAACTCGCGTCGCCTTGGTCAACCCGGGATAGCATCCTGCTTGAAACAGACCAAATTGCAGTCGCAGCATCCCGATCAGCCACAAGTTTTTGGTCATGCCGAAACCCATCAATGCCAGCGACCAGAGGATGATGCTGAGCCCGAGGAACTGATGCGTCCCAAATAAATCCATGACGATGCCACTCGGAATTTGCCCCGCGGCATAAGTCCAGTAAAACAGCGCAAAAACGAAGCCGGATCGTTTGTTATCAAAGCCATATTCCGCCTGAATCGTGGGCGAAATGATATTCCAGGAATAGCGATGCAGATACAATAGCCACGATGTCCCGCACGCCAAAGCAAACGTCAACCAGCGCACGTTTGTCGGAGACTCCGACCCTTCCGAGACAGGCTCAACCATGCGGAGACTCTTTCTATTTTGAGTTTGGATTCGAATTCAGACCCTTCGCGATTTATTTCCGACCAAATACCATGATGGTGATATCATCATTCTGTGGTCGTCCATCCGCGAATTGACGAACGTCATCAAGAATCACTTTTCCTAATTCCTCGGCATTCCCACCGGTACTCTGCTGCATCCGCTGGCGTAAGCGATCGACGCCATATAAGTCATTGGCAGGATTCATCGCCTCGCTCACACCGTCCGTGTAAATGACACAGGTTTCACCCGGCAAAATCACGCGAGTCGCGATTTCGTATGGAAAATCATCAATCACCCCGATCGGAACACCGACGATTTCATCGCCAAACTCCACAATCGTTCCGTCATTCTTCCGGATCATCATCGGCATGTGTCCCGCAATGGCAATCGTCATTTCCCCCGAGGTCACGTCAATGACACTGAGCACGAAGGTAACGAACCGTCCATCGACGGCCCGAGTACACATTTGATGGTTTATCCGCTGTACGGCCTCCTGAACATCACCAACGAATGTCATCACATTCGTGACAACGGTGGCGATCCGCGACATGATCAGCGATGCCGGCACTCCCTTCCCCGCGACATCCCCAAAAGCGAGACAGACTTTTTTTCCCCCATCCACGAAGAAGGCGTCGTAATAATCACCACCCACTTCCTGAGCGCTATCATACGAGGCGAAAAATTCCCAGCCCGGGATTTGCGGTAATGCGGTCGGGAGCAGTGACCGCTGAACTTCGCTGGCGATCTGCATTTCTTTGTCTTGCTTCTGCTTTTCCATCGCAGTCACCAGCAAGTTCGCCTGTTCGTAACACATCGCCGCTTGGCCCGCGACAACCATCAAGAGATCCAGGTCTCCCGCGTTAAACTGGTTGAACGTGTTTTGAGTATCGATATTGATGACGCCGATGGGCATTTCATCCAGGCCGATCAACGGTACACACATCATCGAGCGAATCAGCAGATTAATCGATTCACTGGAATTGAAACGGGGGTCATTCGGTGCATCACCCGACAGGATCCCCGTTTTTTCTTCCAGCACTTTCCTCAAAATCGTCCGACTGAGCTTTACGGTTTCGTCCTGATTGGATCGACGATGCATTGTCGCGCGGGGGACCATCTTGCCCAACGCTTTATCCATGATTAGGACACAGCCTCGGTCTGCAAAAGGAAAAATCTGAAAGAGTGCCTCCAAGATCTTTGGCAAGATCAAGTCGAGTTCCACAGCACCCGCCAAGGCTCGGCTGATTTCCAGGACGGCTTTCAGCTTGGATTCGGGATTGACGTTCAGCTTGCCGAATCCCGTCGTATGACTTGTCTGGGTATTCGATCTCTGATCGTCGTCGTCCACTTCAACTTTTAAGATCCCTCCAGCCCCCGCTGCTGCCAGATGACCAGCAACGACAGAATTCCGCTGTGAACTCGGTTGCGCGAGATCTTCAAATCGAAAGATTGCCGGACCGATTTTGAATTGCATCTCATTTTTGAGTGCGACCGGGCCTTCAATTTTTTTGGAATTGATGCTGGTCCCGTTGCCACTTCCCAGGTCTTCAACGAAATACGTTTGTCCCTTTTTGAAGACCCGAGCGTGTTTTCGCGAGACCAGACCATCGTGAATCTGAAGTCCACAATCGCCAAGACGCCCGATGATCAGGTCATCACCGGTTAATTCGATCGTCGTCGCTATGCCCTGCAGAAGTTGGATCAATTTCGCCACAACGAAACCTCCTCATCGAGAGCATCAAAATCGGGGCCACGCGGGTTACTTTTTTTCACTCGCTCCACTGCCGCCAATTCTAAAGCCCTCGTCCCGAGAACGAAAGGAGTGGACGATCCGTTTCGGGAATCCGAGGCGAAAAAACCCGCGTCAAACCCCAAAAATCGTCTCAACATTGCCGCGTAAAACCTGCCGGCCAAAGTCGAGCGCCTGTTCCTCGCTCCACCCCCGTCCGACAACAAAATCGCTTGCGAGAACCCGTGCCAGACATTTTCGGTACATGCTGAACTTCGGCCAGCCGAATTCCAGTTTGTACATGTCGCTGTAATAGCCAATCTGCTTGTTGCGGGGAACCGCTTGCAGTCGTGCTTTCGTATCGAGTTCAATATACGCGGGGATGTTGGAGTACCACCAATGGGCGTTGGTCACCACATTGGGAAAAATCCAACTGTAGCTAACCAGTTCCTGATTGCTGGCCTGCGCCAGGACCGAGATTGGAAACGTCACCTGCGGAAATGCATTTAACAGGGATTTGTACTGAATCAGCGAAACGCGCTGATCAAACAGATCTTGCCCCTGAAAGACTCCCGACGGATAAACGCGTCGGTTCACCCCAATCATGAGATCGAAGGGGAGTTTGTATTCGGCACAGAACTCGGTGATCGTCCAGAAAATGAAGTTCGCCCCCAGTCCGGCAGAGGGTGAATCCGCCTCGAGAAATGCCGAGCGAAACTGGGAATCCAGCTCGGCCGGACTTCCTGGGGCGACTGGCGAAAAACTGGGGGGCAAACTGATTGCACAGGCTCGTGCCCCGCTCTGGGTAAAGTGATCAAATAACTTTCCGATCGCCTGCCGAATGGCAGTCGTACTGGTCGGCTCGATCCCCGTGGCCCTGGTCAATCGCTCACGAACAGCGGGATTCGTAAAGTGAAAGACCAGATCGTCAGTCCGCAAACAGGGAACATAGCGGTGCGTATCAAATCCGGTCAGGGGGTCATCGAAGTCGTTGGTGAGAAAAATTCGTTCGATCCCCGATTGTTTCAGACACTGATCTTCCCAGTCGGGTTCTGACATTTTTGCCGCCGATCGATCGTACAGCGATTCCCAGTTTTCCAGGGTAATCCGATCGTCATCAAAGCCAAAAAACTTCTGGCAAAGTTCCACCAGCCAGCTCACCTGAATCGTATTGTCGAGATGAACCAGCGATTCCACCAGTCGTTCCACCTTGGTTTTCGGGTCCAGCCCCGGCTCTTCAATCCGGGATTTGGGCATTCCCGAAGAATGTGCCAATTCGGTGTAATAGTGGTACCCCATGATGTCGGCCAGGGTCTTCGAGGCAGGTGCGTGCGGATTGATATGCGTATGGGGGTCAATCAGCGTCAGCTTGGTCAATTCGTTGCAGAGTCTGGTTGCCAGTTGTTCCGACATCGTTTGGTCCCCTCATCAAAATTTCGAGAAACAGTCCAATGAAAAGTGATGACGAGTGTGGCAACTGCACCGTGAGGATGCAATCAAAGAGAAAATCGATCATGATTCCACCGAGCAGATCGACTGATCGTTGGGATTCTGTTTCGATACGCTCAGCATCGATACCCGATCAACACTGTGGAAAGGATTGGAATTGAAGCCGACGGACTGCAACGATCTTGATGAAATTCTGCTGCGGCTGGTGATGGCGACGCTCTTGGGGGGGATCCTCGGAATTGATCGCGAGCTGCACCGAAAACCCGCCGGGGTCCGCGTCCTCTCGATGGTAAGCATGGGGGCGGCAGCGATCGCGATGGTCAGTGTCGTGATCATGCCCGGCGACGAAACGCATCCTGGTGATGGCGTATTACGAACCGTCCAGGGGGTTTTGTCGGGAATTGGATTTCTGGGAGCCGGCGTCATTATGCGGGCTGCGGGCAAAGAGGAAATTCACGGACTGACCACCGCTGCGTTGATTTGGATCGCATCAATCCTGGGACTGATCTGTGGGCTCGGCCAATGGGTGCTCGGCCTATGTACCTTCGGTCTGGCCGGTTTGATTCTGATCGGAGGCCGGTGGATTGAGCTGAAGGTCTCGGCAATCGCCCCTGCACCCAC
>CAMBQP010000167.1 GCA_945869955.1 Schlesneria paludicola DSM 18645 | reverse complement strand
AGGGGAATGTCCTTTTGCAGGACCATGTTGTTGCTGATCACTTCTGGCAAGCGGACATCAGCCCGTCCGGTTGCGGCACCGGCGAGCAGAACGCCCACCGCTGCCAAGATCCTCCATCGCTCATTCTTCATCATGCTGCAAGACTCCTCGGGGTTAAGCGGACCATACACAATTCCTCGACACACAATGCCTCAACGATCATTCCCACAGAACCGTTCGGTGCCCCCCCACGCGACCACCTGGTCTGAGGTGCAATGTGAGGAACCAGAAAACGTCAGAGTAAGTTGATGAAGCGATCCGCATTGTAGGCGGATGCTTCCGGTTCCTGAAACCATGCCGGCAATCGGCGACAGCGGTAGAAAATTAATTTTGTTCCCGTTAAAAACGAACCGCTGGAGGCAATCATCAAGGTTCTCTTGGGAGTGATCATGAATCCCCGTTTACAAATGGCCGTTTTTCTGGTCGGTATCACGCTGTTTTCGTTTGCCGTTTCGGGTGCAGAAAAAGCGGATCTCATTTATCACCGCGGCGAGATCATCACGATGGATGACGCGCATCCTGCTGCCGAGGCGGTTGCGATTCGTTTGGGCCGAATTCTGGCTGTCGGAAATACGGCAGAGATTTTGAAGCTCAAAGGGAACTCCACCACGGTGATCGATCTGGATGGTAAGACACTTCTGCCCGGTTTTATCGATCCACACTCGCACCTGGCCCAGTACCAGCAAACCTGGGGCATCCCGGCTCTGGCTCCACCTCCGGTGGGTGATGTCCGTACGATTGCGGATATCATTGCGAAAATGAAAGCGTATATCGTCAAGAAAAAAATCCCCCCCGGTGAGCTGGTCCTGGGGAACGGGTACGATGACTCGCTATTAGCCGAGTTGCGGCATCCGACACGAAGCGATCTGGACCAGATTTCCCGAGAGCATCCGATTTTGCTGGTCCACGCATCGGGACATTTTCTGACGGGCAATAGTCTGGCCCTGGCCGCAGTGAAATATGACCGTGAGACCAAAGACCCTCTTGGGGGAGTGATTCGGCGTGAGGCGAATGGCGATCCGAATGGGGTCTGCGAGGAATTAGCCGGCCTTCCCTTTTTTCAGTTGCTCAAACCGAACCCGCTGCAGAAACAACTGGAAAACCTGATCGAGATTCAGGAACTTTATGCCCGCCATGGCGTCACAACGGCCCAGGACGGGATTTCGATGGGGCCCGAAATCCAGCTGTTAAGAGAAGCGGCCAATCGTGGCGAGTTATTTCTGGACATCGTTTCTTACCCCCGGTGGGATCTGTTTAATGATGTCTTAAGTGGTCAACGGAAATTGGATATCGAGTATCACTCGCCGCTGATTGGCTGCTGTCAAATGAATCCGAGCGGCACACGCCCCGTGATGACCAATCCCATCATTTCAGATAAAAGCAAGCTGCAGGTGGGGATTTATCAGAATCACTTGAAGTTTGCGGGGATTAAAATCACTGCCGATGGCTCTCCCCAGGGAAAAACGGCGTTCCTGACCAAACCGTATGTCAATCCTCCCCCCGGACAATCGAAAGACTATCGCGGCTATGCCACGGTGACACAGGACGAGCTCGATCGCTGGTTTGATGTGGCGTACCTGCGTGAGGTGCAGTTGATCGTTCATTGTAACGGAGATGCTGCGGCCGACATGATGATCGCTGCCGTTCGAAAGGCGATCCAGAAACATGGCAAAAAGGATCTGCGGCCCGTCATGATTCATGCCCAGATGATCCGACATGACCAGGTGGATGCCATGGACGAACTCGGGATCATTCCGAGTTTTTTCACGGGACACACGTTCTTCTGGGGCGACTGGCATCTGAACGAAACGGTCGGACCTGAGCGGGCGTTTGGAATGAGTCCCGCCGCGTATGCTGTGAAAAAAGGGATGCGATTCACAAATCATACCGACGCACCGATCATTCCTCCCGATCCGCTGATCGCCTTATGGACTGCCGTCAATCGGGTCAGTCGCTCGGGTGTCGTGATCGGCCCGAACGAGCGAATTTCGGCACTCGATGGGCTGAAAGCGATGACGATTCATGCGGCCTATCAATACTTTGAGGAATCAACGAAAGGTTCGATTGAACCGGGCAAGCTGGCCGATTTTGTCATCCTCGACAAAAACCCCCTCACCGTTCCCCCGATGACGATCAAAGACATCAAAGTCACCGAAACGATTAAACAAGGGGTCAAGATCTACAGTGCGCAAGACTGAAAGCCGGCTCACGGTCAGGGGGATGATCGGTGCGCAAGGACTTCGTGCAGACGAGACTCGAGCAAGGACGCCCCACGGACAAATTGGACACCGATTTCGATCGCGTACAGCGGTGGCCCCGACCAATCGGTTGAGGCGATTTTCACCAGATCTTTTTGCGTGGTGAAGACCGCCTCGGCCCCCAGGTGGGCTGCGGTTTGCGCCAGCTGTTCGAGATCGGCTTGATGGTAATGATAATGATCGGGAAACGTCTGGATCTGCAGCGAGTTGATCGGCAGCGAGGCGATCGTCTGGCGAAAGCCTGCCGGGTTACCGATCCCACAAAAGCCAAAGCTTTTTTTGCCTGCCGCCAGGCTTAATGGTTGCGAAACTCCGTAAAGATCGACCAATTGACTGGGAACAAACGCAACTTCGATCGCTGCGTCTGTCCCGCGAATGTGCCGTAATTTTTGGAGCAGAGACTCACGCTGCCGTTCCGAGCACTGATTGGCGCGTGTGATCAGGATCAAATCGGCCCGGCACAAACCGGACAGCGATTCCCGCAGTAATCCCCGTGGCAGGACGTGCCCATAACCCCATGGTTGCAGGGCATCAATCAGGACCAGATCCAGATCCCGATGCAGTCGGCGATGCTGAAATCCATCATCGAGCAGCAGCACATTACAGGAGGATTCGGCGACGATTTTCCGGGCTGCAGCGACCCGGTCTCGTTGCTGTAAATGCGGCACTAAGGGACACAGCCGATCCAGCACTCGCTTCTCATCGTTTCCGGGTGACACCGGCTTCATCCCCTTGCTCTCAACCGGGCTGTCAGCGGGGCTATCGTCTGGTCGATTTTGTACGACGGGTTCCAAGGCGTGGTAGCCACGACTGAGCAATCCAGGCCGATAGCCTTGGGCCAGCAGCCAGTTCGCCAGCCAGGCCGCCAACGGTGTTTTTCCGGTTCCCCCTGTCGTGAGATTACCGAGGCTAATGACTGGAACCGGAGCCTTGTGAATTTGCAGCCAGTGATGCTGGTAGGCCTGATTTCGGAGGCTCATGACGGACGAGTAACCCCACGAGGCGACTTCAAGTCCGCAACGAAGTAGCTTGGCACCGGCATCCCTGCGGCGACCCGAGAGCAATTCATGCAGTGCGGCTTCGTTCATAAGAGGGTCTTTGTGGTGAATCCCGGTACTATTCTGGAGGTCTGTTGGTTGGACTGAGTTATGGCAGAAACTGGTCAAATCCCCCTTCCGGGATTGGGTCACTGCTTCGCAGTCGAAAATAAGCTTCAGGATCTCGAACATCTTTTTCGAGTGGGCGGAATCGAATATATTGAAATATTCGCTTTTGAACGAGTTCGTGCAATAGGCCTCTTGCCTGCACCCAATTTAATTGTAGCAGTCTGTTTGTGTCGCTAATTGTGACTTTACGATGTTCTGCTGCCCAATTAATAATTCGAATTTCATCTTCAGAGAGGCCAGCAGTGATCGCTTCTGTGACAATCGTCGAAACATCCTTGTCGATCCATGCTCTCCGTTGCTTGATGTGATTTCTGAGAATGACCTTAACGATTGTATAACCGCGTGCGGGCTGAGAAAACTCCGGCATTGGAAGACTCATTCCAGCCATGGTGTCTCGAATGCGACGCGTCCCTTCATTGGCGCACTTAACATGGTCCATGTAAAACATGGCGTCCATCAGTTGTGGATTTCTCGGGGCATGCATGGTGTAAATATTTTCAGGATTCACATGCGGCGGAAATGGACCCGGACTGTCGATCTCAAGCCTGTCGTCGAACATCTTAACAAAGATGGGAATGTTGCGCATGCCATTCCCATACGATCTATGAACACAGGCATTCACAACGGCCTCGTACCATGCCAGCTTCGGATACTCAGGGACTGGATAGAATTTCCCTTTGGCATCCAGCGGTGAGAATGTGCGAAGCTGGGATTCGAGGATCGATGCGACCTGAACGATCAATGACGGAACATTTCCTTCAACGATTTCGTCTTTTACCGCATTGTACGTTGCGCCGGTTCCCTCTTTTTCTCCTTCGAATCTCTGAAATCGAATTTTACAACCTGGCGCAATCTCCTGTGGGTCTTTCGCGAATAGCAATGCACAAGCGATATTGGGGATGAAAACACCTTTCGAAGACCTTGTTCCAAGTCTTCGATGGGTTAATACTTCGGCGGTAGTTTGGTTTTCGTCAAGTTTCCGGCGGAGCTTTACGGCGGCTACGAACTTGGCAATAGAATCCTGTTCGAAGGCGTCTGGCCATGTGAGTCCACTGGGCTGTTGTTCAAAGCGAATCTCTCCTTTATCAGCCTGGAGTTCTCGGATTTCATTCGAATCCTTGACTTCAATGCATTGGTCCGCAACTCTTCGAAATACCTTTCCCGCTGTCGTACGAACGAGATTTTGTTCTTTGTACTGGACACGAAACACGACAACGAAATCGGGCTTACCTTGAACGTTCGTCACAGATACGCGTTTCGACACATAATTTGCATCTGGGCAATACGTGCGCCCACAGGCTTCAAGTCGATTCAACTCGTCTGGGGACAAGCATTCGCATCCTTCGAAGCCTCCGCCGAGTTTCTGGTCGAATTGTCCAGATACGATAATTCCGCCGCCGGGGCATGTATTGGCCCACATGCTGAAATAGGCACCAAGACTTTCGCCTGAAAAGTGGGACTTCTTTCGCTCAATACGATTGTCCTCTTCCAGCATGCGAAGTAGTGATTCATCGACGCGTTCATAGATCTCATCTGGGTTCAGCAGTTGTCGAAGAGGAACACGGAAACTCTCGAAGTCGAATTCCAATTGAGTTGGAAGTGGAGTTGCGCCTTTGGGAAATTCTGATGTCATTGTGGTTTACGCCCTGATTCCGTCACGTGTCGTTTTATCGCTGACAAATCTCCATGATCACTCTTCAACACCGACCGAGCGACGAAGCATGCTCGCCTTTTTTTAGACCAACCGATTTCAAGGATCGTTCCGTAATCCCGGTTTCCTCGGGGCGGGTTGGCTTCTCATCAAAAACAAAAAACCACTGCGTCAAAGAGGCCTTTGACGCAGTGGTCGTGCAATTTCGGAAAGGTTGCAGCATCCACTGAGACTTCAGGCGAGTTCGCGCACCTTCTTGCAGATCGCGTCTGCCATCTGGCTGGTCCCGACTGCGGTCGGATCGGTTCGATGTGGCTTGAGGTCGTAGGTGACGTCTTTTCCTTCGGCGATGACGCTGGCGACGGCTTGTTCGAGTCGGTCAGCCGCCTTGGCTTCACCCAAATGGTCGAGCATCAGCTTGGCCGATAAAATCAAAGCAGTCGGATTTACCTTGTTCTGGCCTTTGTACTTCGGAGCACTGCCGTGCGTCGCTTCGAAGATGGCAGAATCGGCACCATAATTTGCTCCAGGTGCCACACCCAATCCACCGACCAGCCCTGCACACAGGTCGCTGAGGATATCTCCATACAGGTTTGGCAGCAGAATGACATCGTAGAGCTCGGGCTTCTGCACCAGCTGCATACACATGTTGTCGATCAGCCGTTCCATGTAGTGGACCTGACTGCCGTCTGGGACCTTTCCATCGAGTGTCGGATCCGACTTGGTTCGGAGTTCCGGCTGTTCAAATTTGGCATTGAACGACGCAGCGACGGCACGAGATTCGTCGTACCACAGTCCGTCGGTGAATTTCATGATGTTGGCCTTACAGACCGACGTCACCGATTTGCGACCGTGCTTGACAGCATAGTCGAATGCAAATTTGGAAATGTTACGAGTTCCCTCGACGGAAATCGGCTTAATGCTGATCCCCGTCGAATCGAGTCCCGTGCTGATTTTTTTTCCGGTGGTTAGCTTGTTGATCGCTTGAATCAAGTCTGCAGTTCCGGGCAAACCCGCCTGAAATTCAACACCGGCATAGAGGTCTTCGGTGTTTTCGCGCACGACAACCAGATTCACGTTCGATTCGCTGAAGTACGTCCGAACGCCAGGAAAGCTTTTACAGGGACGCAGACAGGCGAATAGACCTAACTCTTGTCGCAGAAAGACGTTGACTGAGCGAAAGCCTTTGCCGATTGGGGTTGTAATCGGTGCTTTGAGTGCGACGCGGTTTTTGCGGATTGAGGACAGGACCGATTCGGGGACCTTGCCGACCTTTTCGATCACTTCGATGCCGCATTCCTGGACATCCCAACTGATTTTGACGCCTGTGGCTTCCACACATCGTCGGGTCGCTTCCGCGATTTCGGGCCCAACACCATCGCCGGGAATGAGGGTGACGTTATACATCTTGACGGTTGACTCTCTCTCAGGGGAACACTGTACTGAAACAAACTAACCCGGTGCGGACAGCCACGCGAGCCGTTTTTCGCGGTAAATCGACGATTTTTCCACGCAAACGACTCAGCCGACGCCTCACGGTTCGCCCGCTTCAAAAATCTTGCCACAACGACAATCTTTGACGCTAACACAACCCGCCTTACCCATGCAAGGGATCCGCCGCGATCGAGCGAATGACAATTCGGACAGAGTCCGGTGTGCGGTTGATTGAGTACCGGACCACGAGCGTTACAATTGCGTCGCTGAGCTGCCCCTGGATGGACCGACGAATCGGTGACCATCGGGTCGATGATGCTGATAATGCTGATCACGCTGATCGCCGCTTTGCGGAAAAGGATGCCCGTCATGTCTGATGCCTCGATGAATTCCGCCACGAACGCCTCGCCAGGACCGTTCGCGCACCTGCATTGTCATACTCATTACAGCCTGCTGGATGGGGCGAACCGGATTGACCAGGTGGTCAAAAAGATCAAGGGGGCGGGGATGGATTCACTCGCCATCACCGATCACGGAAATCTTTATGGTGCCCTCGAATTTTACAATGAATGTCGTGGAGCCAACGTCAATCCGATTCTGGGGCTGGAAGCCTACATCGCCCCCGGTTCCCGGTTCGACAAATCGGGTGCGAGTCGGGTCAAAGAAGCCTGCTACCACCTGACGCTCCTTTCCATGAATGCGGTCGGG
The DNA here is from genome assembly GCA_945869955.1 of Schlesneria paludicola DSM 18645. Classification (GTDB taxonomy): domain Bacteria; phylum Planctomycetota; class Planctomycetia; order Planctomycetales; family Planctomycetaceae; genus Schlesneria; species Schlesneria paludicola_B. Next base: position 6,118 of record CAMBQP010000167.1, on the reverse strand, counting down.
TTCCAGAATCTGGTGAAACTTTCGTCCGCGGCATTCCTGGAAGGGTTTTACCATCGCCCCCGCATCGACAAGGAAATCCTCGAACAACACAGCGAAGGACTGATACTCCTGTCAGGATGTGCCGCAGGTGAGCTCTCACAGCTCTTGTTGGGGGGGCGAAATGAAGAAGCCGAGCGGTTGGTCGCCTGGTATTCGAAGGTCTTCGGTGACCGACTGTACATGGAGATTCAGAACGCCGGCTTTGCGATTCAAAAGCAATGCATGGACATGACGGTCGATCTGGCGAATCGGATGGGGCTGCCGCTGGTGGCGACCAACGATGCGCATTATCTCAACCGAACTGACGCAGCCATGCACGATGTGCTGCTCTGCGTGAACACCAAGGTCGAGCGGTCTGACATCAACCGCATGAAGATGGACACCGATCAGCTGTTCGTCCGGACCCCCGAAGAAATGTATGACGCCTTTCCGGGCTTTGACGAGGCGGTCCGGCGATCGCAGGAAATTGCCAATCGAGTCGACATTCAGCTCGATCTCAAGTCACGGCACTATCCCGTCTTTCAGCCCCCCGAAGGGAAGAAGGATATCGACTACCTGCGTGAGCTTTGTTACGAGGGGATGATTTTTCGTTACGGAGCCGACGGCATCACCTCCGCTCATCGTGAACGAATGGATTTCGAGCTGTCGGTCATCGAGAAGATGGGTTACGCCAGCTATTTTCTCATCGTCTGGGACTTTGTCCGGTTTGCCGTCGAGCAGGGAATTCCGTGTAGTGCGAGAGGTTCCGCCTGTGGAGCCATCGTCGCTTACGTCCTGCGACTGAGCCACGTTTGTCCGCTGGAATACGATCTGTTGTTCGAGCGATTCCTGGATCCCAGCCGAACCGAACCTCCCGATATCGATATCGATTTTTGTCGTGATCGCCGCCAGGCGGTCATAGACTATACCAAGCAAAAATATGGTTCGGCGAACGTTTCGCAGATCGGAACGTTCGGGACACTGAAAGCCAAGGCGGCGATCCGCGATGTCGCGCGGGTGCTGTCGATCCCGTCGAAAGACGTGGATCTCATCGCCAAGATGGTCCCCGAAACGTTGAACATCACGCTGGACGAGGCGATCAAAGAGAGTGCTGAGCTGCAGGACCTTTACAACAGCGATCCCAAAATCCGCGAGGTGCTGGATCTGGCCAAGCAGATTGAAGGTCTGGCGCGTAGTGCCGGAACCCATGCCGCAGGGGTGGTGGTTTCGGATCGACCGATCTCGCAATATATCCCGCTGCAGACCATTACCGGCAAGACCGATGTGATTACCCAGTGGGAAGGCCCGACCGTCGAAAAGATGGGCCTGCTCAAGATGGACTTTCTCGGGCTGCGGAACCTGACCATTCTCGACAAGGCGGTCAAGAATGTGAAGAAGCACCGAGGAGTTGATATCGATCCGGTAAAACTGCCCCTCGACGATCGCGAAACGTTTGCCCTGCTGCAACGGGGCGAAACCAAAGGGATCTTTCAGCTCGAGTCGGGCGGGATGCGTGATCTGCTTACCAAAATGAAGCCGGACAAGTTCGCCGACATCATCGCCACGTCAGCCCTCTATCGCCCCGGTCCACTGGAAGGGGGGATGGTCATGACTTACGTCGACGTGAAACACAAACGCCTCCCGCTTCCCCGCCTTCATCCGATCATCGATGCGATTGTGGATGAGACCTATGGCGTCATGGTCTATCAGGAACAAGTGATGCGGATTCTGAATCGCCTGGGGGGGATCGACCTTCCTCAGTCGTATCAGTGCATCAAGGCGATCAGCAAGAAAAAACTCGAAACCATCGCCAAGTACCGAGCGCAGTTTCTGGAAGGGGCCAGTCGAAACAATCTGGCACAAGACAAGGCGGTCGAACTATTCGGCATGATCGAAAAGTTCGCCGGTTATGGTTTTAACAAAAGCCACAGTACCGCCTATGGAGCGGTTGCCTATCAGACCGCGTATCTCAAAGCGCATTATCCTCCCGAATTCATGGCGGCGCTCTTATCGTGCGAACTGGGGGAAACGGACAAGCTGGTGGAACACGTCGATGATTGCCGTCGGATGGGGATTCCGATTCTTCCTCCGGATATCAACGTCGGGGATGTCGAATTTTCCGTGCTGGGACATCAGTTAACGTTCGGTCTGGGTGCGATCAAAGGGGTAGGAGAGGCCGCTGTCGCAGCGATTGTGGCCGAACGGGCCAAAAATGGTCCGTTCAAAGATCTCTTCGCCCTTACCGAACGGTGTGACCCCAAACACGTCGGCAAGGGGGTCCTGGAACTGCTCGTCAAGGCGGGAGCTTGCGATTGCTTGGGGGGCCGACGTTCCCAGCAATTTGCGGTGATTGAACGAGCGGTGCAGGGGGCGGCGTCGATTCAGCGCGACAAACAGCGGGGCCAGAAAAATCTGTTTGGTGGTGACGAAGATGAAGAAGTCGTCTCTGAAGGATCCGGTCCCTCTACACTTCCCGAAATTCCCGAATGGTCCAAGCGAGAAATGCTCGCCTTTGAAAAAGAGGCACTCGGGTTCTTCCTGACCTCGCATCCGCTGGCGGAAATGTCCGGCACGATCAAGCAGTTTTCAACGCACTCGGCCAAAGAGCTTGTCGATGCGGGCGAGAACGAAGAAGTGATTCTTGGCGGCATGGTCTCGGCCATCAAGAAAGCCCAGACCAAGAAGCCGAGTCGCAACGGGCATCAGAAATATGTGAACTTTGACTTCGAAGACCCGACGGGAGTTGTTCGCTGCATCATGTGGCCGGAAGAATTTTCGCGATTGGGAGAAAAAGTTGAGCCCGAACAGGTTCGTTTCGTCCGCGGCAAAGTCGACAAACGCAGCCGCGAACCGAACGTAATTGTTGACGCGATGTGGACGCTGGAAGAGGTCGAAAAAGAATTTACGAAGCAGGTGCTGATCAAATTTCAAAAGGGATTACACGACATCCGCGTGCTGGAACGAGTTCGGGACATCGTGCAGAAAACCCCTGGTAAAGCCGAGGTGATCCTGGTGGTCGACACGGTCGACAAAGGAGATATTCGTCGACGTTACGTCGCACAAAAGCCGTTGGATCAGAAAATTAGCGTCAACCGGGACATTCGGCGTGAGCTGGTCGAAACGGTCGGCGAAGACAACGTCCAATTTGTGGCAGATCTGAAAAAGAAATCGAGCGGACAAAGTGTCGGCCGCTAAGCGAGTGATTTCACTGCGGGATTTCCCCATAAAGGTGGCAGACGGTGGACCGTGGACGGGGGGAAGATTTCGGGTGGAGGCGGCAAGATTGTGGGCATTTTTAGAGATTTTGCGACCGAACTCGGTATTCCACCAACGGCTGCGGCTTGAACTTACGCGCCGAATCGCCAACATGGCGATTCAGCATCCGTGAACATGCATTTTGACACCGGTGATTCCCTTGCGAATTCAGGAGATTCGATGACCGATTCCAGGCCCCAACCCCCGCTCGTCGGGATCATTATGGGGAGCAAATCCGATTGGGATACGATGCGGCCCGCCGCCGAGATCTTGACGGAATTCGGGGTTCCCCACGAATGCCGGATTGTTTCGGCTCATCGCACCCCCGAATTGATGACGGAATATGCAGCCACGGCCGAGTCGCGTGGATTGGAAGTGGTGATTGCCGGGGCGGGAGGGGCGGCGCATTTGCCCGGCATGGTCGCCTCGCAAACGATTCTTCCCGTGCTCGGTGTTCCGGTTCAAAGCCGTGCCCTGAATGGGATGGATTCGCTGCTTTCCATCGTGCAGATGCCCGGTGGGATCCCGGTAGGCTGTCTGGCGATTGGGGAAGCGGGGGCGAAGAACGCCGGGTTGCTGGCGGTACGAATTCTGGCCACCACGCGACCCGAATTACGAGCGAAACTGCATGATTTCCAACAGCGGCAGCGTGATCGCGTGCTGGGAGAGACATTGACATGACGAGACCGATTCTCCCCGGTGCCACGCTGGGAATGTTGGGTAGCGGACAACTTGGGCGGATGTTTGCCATCGCGGCACGACGATTGGGCTATCGCGTTCACGTCCTCTCACCCGATACCAACACACCGACTGGCCAAGTCGCCGATCTCGAAATTTGCGCCGACTATCACGATCTCGATCGGGTTGCCGAGTTTGCTCGAAGTGTCGACGTCGTTTCGTTTGAATTTGAGAATGTCCCGGCCGAGACGACCGAGATTTGTCAGCGGTATTGTCCGGTCCGGCCCGCTGGTTCCGTCCTGTTTACCTCGCAGAACCGACTCCGCGAAAAAACGTTTCTCCGCGATGCGGGGCTCCCCGTCACGCCGTTCGTGGCGGTCCGATCGGTTGAGGATCTGACCACCGCCCTGCAGCAGCAGGGGACACCGGCGGTGTTGAAGACTGCGGATTGGGGTTATGACGGCAAAGGCCAGGTGGTGGTTCGCTCGGTCGCCGACGCCGGGGCGGCTTGGTCGACGTTGAATGTCCCCCAGGCGATTCTCGAAAAGTTCATCGATTTTGAATGCGAACTCTCGGTCGTTGCCGCACGGGGGCTGGATGGCGAGTTCGTCAGTTATGGGCCGATGGGGAATTCCCACAGCCATCACATTCTGGATATTTCGATCTGTCCGGCGGTGATTCCCGCTGCGGTCGCCGCCGAAGCGATCGCGATTTCTCGGGCCGTGCTGGAAAAACTGGATGTGGTCGGTGTGATGTGCGTCGAGTTTTTCCTGACTAAATCAGGGCAACTGCTGATCAACGAAACGGCACCCCGGCCGCACAATTCCGGACATTTGACGATTGATGCGCATGTCACCTGTCAGTTCGAACAACAGGTTCGAGCGATTTGCGGTTTGCCGCTGGGTTCGAGTGAACTTCGCAGTCCCTCTGCCATGGCCAATCTGCTGGGGGATGTCTGGGAGGGGGGCGAGCCCGACTGGGTGGCTGCCTTAAAACACTCAAATCTTAAGCTGCATCTTTACGGAAAACAGGAAGCCCGCGCGGGACGAAAAATGGGGCACCTGACGGTGCTCGCTGACCAAGTTCAAGCGGCAGAACAGATTGTCCGAGCCGCGCGAACAACCTTAAAACGCGGCTCAAACATCGGGAATGACGTCGGTTAACGACGATCACGCGACCTGATGATTCCCTCATTTTTATGAATACCAAAACGGATCAAATTCCATGCCTCGATATGACGAAAAAGTCAAAAGCCTCGAAGCAGCGTGGCAAGCTTATTGGGATCAGCATCAGACGTTTCGCGTCGATCTGAAAGACCCTGCCGCCAGCTCACAACCGAAGTTATATGTCCTCGACATGTTTCCGTATCCCTCGGGAGCCGGTCTGCATGTCGGGCACCCTGAGGGTTACACGGCGACGGATATCGTTTGTCGACACAGCCGCATGCGCGGCAAGCGGGTCCTCCACCCCATGGGTTGGGATGCGTTTGGACTGCCGGCCGAGGACTATGCCATCAAGACGGGGACACATCCTGCCGTCACCACCGCCAAAAACATCGAAACATTCAAACGCCAGCTGAAATCGCTGGGGTTCAGCTATGACTGGAGTCGGGAATTCGCCACAACCGACCCCGACTATTACCGCTGGACCCAATGGATTTTTCTGCAGTTATTCGACACCTGGTACGATTCGGATCATGTCTGGACCGGCCCCGACGGAATCACACGGACGGGAAAGGGGCGACCGATTGCCGAATTACCGATTCCCGCAGACGTTTCCTCGCAGGGGGCTGAGGCGATCCGACGATTTCAGGATCAGCATCGTCTGGCGTACCAGCACGAAGCCCCAGTGAACTGGTGTCCGGCACTCGGGACCGTGCTGGCGAACGAAGAAATTGTGGACGGTAAAAGTGAACGAGGGGGACACCCGGTTGAGCGTGTGCCACTGCGTCAATGGCTACTGCGAATCACCGCTTACGGAGACCGATTGGCGAATGAACTCGACGACCTGCACTGGCCGGAATCGATCAAGCTGATGCAGAAAAACTGGATTGGCCGCAGCGAAGGGGCGGAAGTCGATTTCTACCTCGGTGGAGCGGGGGAACCGTTCGCGCAGTGGAAGAAAAGTCGCACCGCAACCCGATTTCCGCGCGACGCGGCACACGATG
>CAMBQP010000166.1 GCA_945869955.1 Schlesneria paludicola DSM 18645 | reverse complement strand
CGCCATCAATTGTGCGGCAAGTCCCGAGAATCTGCTCGAGAGTGAACTGTTCGGGCACGAACGAGGCGCGTTTACAGGGGCGGAGCGAAAACGGATTGGAAAATTTGAACAGTGTGATGGGGGGACCTTGTTTCTCGATGAAATCGGCGACATGACACCGCTGACTCAAACCAAGGTCCTGCGCGTGCTGCAAGATCAGCAGTTCGAGCGAGTCGGTGGGCAGGAGAAGGTCTGCACGGATGTTCGGCTGATCGCGGCCACCAATCGTAATCTGGCCGAAATGATGGAACATCAGACATTTCGCAGTGATCTGTATTACCGACTGAACGTTTACACCATTCATTTGCCGCCATTACGAGAACGGAATGGCGATCTTCCGCTGTTGATCGAGTACTTCCTGAGACGCTTCAGCAAAGAATTGGGCAAAACGGTTCAAGAAGTTTCAGCGGACGCGATGCAACGACTGGCGGAATATTCCTGGCCTGGGAATCTACGCGAGTTACAAAGTGTGCTCAAACATGCTGTCATCGAAGCGACGGGACCTGTGCTGTTGTCTGAGTTTCTCCCCAAGACATTTCCTGGACGGTCCGATTCACTTTTGCCCCGCCCCGCAGCGAACACCACTGACATGGATCAATTGGAAAACAGTCTCCTTCGATTTATTCACCAACAGATTTCACGGAAAACGGAAACCCTCTACGACGATGTGATTCAGCAGATTGAACGGATCCTGCTTGTTGAATCGCTGCATCATGTTGATGGGAATATCAGCCGTGCGGCGACACTATTAGGGATTTCCCGTTCAACTCTTCGCGTGAAACTCGCAGCGCTCGGAATTCTTCTCGACCGTTCGGTTCGGATGAACGAATGAGCCCGGATGAACGAATTTGCGGTTTTAAGGTGTCTAGCATGCAAACTTCAACGTTCGTGGCTGTTCTTGGAATCCTACTGGCCTTGCCAGTCGATACGGCGATGGGGGCCGAACCGGCTCGATTTGATCGAGAGATTGCGCCACTCCTCAAACGGCATTGTGTGAAATGTCATGGCCCCGCCAAGCAAGAAGGAAAGCTGAATCTTGCGACCGCAGGTGGACTGCTGCGTGGGGGAGCCCAGGGGGGAGCGATTGTGCCCCATGACGCCGAGGCAAGCCTGATCTGGCAGCGGGTCAACTCGGAAGAAATGCCCCCCGATGCCCCGCTGTCCCCTGACGAAAAACAAGTGCTCAAACAGTGGATTCTCGCAGGAACTGCGGGGCTTCGGCAAACCCAGGCAGACGCCTCGGATCATTGGGCGTTTCGAGTTTTGTCTCCACATTCTGCCGGAAACAACCCCCTGATTCCAAAATCAATATTCCCTGCCGCAACATCTCCGGTAGATCAATTCCTGCTTCAGGAACTCGCGACCGACGGATTAGGGTATCTTCCCGAAGCGGACCGTTCTGTGCAGATTCGCCGGGTCAGTTTCGATCTGATGGGACTCCCCCCGACTCCGGCACAGCGGGATGAATTTGTTTCGGACTTGAGGCCGGACGCCTACGAGCGAATGCTCGATCGGTTTCTCGCCTCGCCCCATTTTGGTGAGCGACTGGGAAAGGTCTGGCTGGATGCTGCGGGATATGCCGATTCGAATGGCTATTTCAATGCGGATTCCGATCGACCGCTGGCCTATCGTTATCGTGATTATGTCATTCGCGCCTTGAATACGGACAAGCCGTTTGACCAATTCCTCCGCGAGCAAATCGCCGGGGACGAACTCGCCCACGTCACGGCCCGATCTGGGGAAACGGTCACTGCAGCCTCGGTCACCGCAACCTCGGGGGCAGGGCAACCCACGGCGATGGCGAGCACCATCGAATTGTTGGAAGCGACGCATTATGTAAGGAATGGCCAGGACGGTTCGGGTGAAAGTGATGGCAATCCGGACGAAGTTCGCGTCGATCGGTATACCGTGCTTGAAACAGCGATGCAGAATCTTTCGACGGGACTGCTCGGCCTGACGATCCAGTGCGCCAAATGCCATGACCATAAGTTCGAACCGTTGACGCAACAGGATTACTACCGTTTTCAAGCAATTTTGCTCCCCGCGTTTCCTCCTGAACAATGGATGAAACCCAACGATCGAATCGTTTACGCCAGCCATCCCCACGAATTCGAAACCTGGCAAGCCCGGCTTGCCGAGGCTGAAACCAATGTCGCACGACTCAAATCGGAAATCACGACTTGGGTACGAGACCATCGGCCCCGAGGAGAGATCGTGTTCTCGGACTCGTTTGATGGTGCGACGGACTTGCTGGTCGGGCGATGGAATGGGCAAGCCTCGGAAGGAGATCAGCTGGCGGGGACGGTTGCCGTCCGTCTGGATGTTCGTGACGCCCCCGCAGCGATCATTGTTGATGGTCGATTACAACTCCGCGAGGGAGGACCAGCGGGGGATAAGTCGCTTTCCACCCGACAGGTGTTTGACTGGACCCCGGACATTCAGGGAGGCGCTATCCAGGTCACGTTCGATCTGGTCGACAACCGCATCGATCATTCGGTCCCAGCGGAACGGATCGGGTATCTGCTGGCCCTGAATGATTTTCGGTCGAATCGCACCATGCGCGGGGGCAATCTGCTGATTGATGGCCATCCCTCCGCCGGGACCGCAGTCCATGCCAACTATCCTGGCACGGACGCGAAACATGCCGGGACGCTGGGAAAAACGGGTTACGTTCCCGGTCGCAATTACGGGGTTCGCGTCACGAACATCGGGGGGGGCCAGTTTCAGTTGCAGCAGTTGGTCGATGGGATCACAGAAGAGCCCTCGATCAAGCTGGCGGAAACCGATCTTCCTGATGGTGCATTTGGGTTTGAGTATTGCTGTGGTCGGAGTTTCATTGTCGATCAGGTCGTTGTGGAATCGTTTGCACCGTCAGAGGGGCTTGATCCACTGGCCGAGTTTGTCAAAGAACTGAATCAGCGGCGACAACCCTTAGAGGCGGCGTCAAAGGGACTGGTGTCGTTGTCGAATTCACGCCCCGGAAAAATTGCCTGGACGACGGATGTGATTGATGAAATCCCGCAAGTCCATGTTTTCGAGCGAGGGAACTACAACTCTCCCGGAGCCCCCGTCGATCCTGCTGGATTTGCTGTGCTCGAATCGGGCACCAAGTTGCCCCCTTTGGCGAATGATCGAGCGAACAATACGGCTGTGGGGCGCGGCTCGGGACGACGTCTGGCATTCGCCAGGTGGCTGACCGAGCCCGACTCGAAGCGGGCAAGTCTCGTGGCTCGTGTCCACGTGAATCGTCTCTGGCAACATCTTTTCGGGACGGGAATTGTTGCGACGGCAGACAATTTTGGTTTGAGTGGCGCGGTCCCCTCACACCCGGAACTGCTGGATTGGCTGGCGACCGAGTCGCTTCGATCAGACTGGAGTACGAAAAACAGTTTGCGACAGATCGTCGGTTCATCAGCGTATCGACAGAGTTCGCTGACGCAGGAGACCTCGCCAGCGGATCCGCGCTGGCGATCTGACGCAGATTGCCGACGACTTTCTCGCTTTCCCATCCGGCGACTGGACGCCGAGGCGATTCGGGATGGGTTGCTGGCATCCAGCGGCGATCTGGATGATCGATTGTATGGTCCTTATATCCCCACGACGCGAACCGGACAGGGGGAGACGATTGTTCCCGAAGACCATCCCGGAGTTCGCCGACGATCTCTTTATCTCCAGCAACGACGGACACAGGTGCATAGCTTGCTGCAGGTTTTTGATGCTCCCAGTATCGTTTTTAACAGTACCCGGCGGCCTCGTTCGACCATGCCCCTGCAGTCACTCAGCCTGTTAAATTCGGAATTTGTCGTCGCCAGATCAATTCATCTGGCACAACGGCTCGAACAGGTGAATGCGACTGATACTGCGCGACAGATCGAGTTGTTCCGGCGGACGACTGGCCACCCACCGACGGATACGGACCTGGAGCTCATCAAGGAATTTTTGGAAAAACAACGTAAGGAATACGGAGAAACCTCTGAGGGACGAACTCGTGCCTGGTCCGAATTGTGCCAGATTCTGTTGATTGGCAATTCGGCTTTGTATCTCGAATAAAGTCTCTGGAATCAACGCGATCTGGCAGTCGAGCCCTACAATTCAGCACGGTCTCGGTTTACAATTTGTGTGGTTTCGCGATCGACTCTGGGTGAAGGTCAAAAATGTTGCGTTATAACGTCATTGCGGGTGGAGTCTGCTTACTGCTGGTGAGTTCGGTGCTGACATTGCGAGGGGAAGTCGGCCCTGAAGTGAAGGTCCGCCTGCTGGAAGACATCAAGTTTCTGGCCTCTGACGAATTGGAAGGACGTGGCGTCGGTACAAATGGCCTGAATGTCGCCTCGCAGTTCATCAAGGCCGAGTTCGCCAAATCGGGACTGGCTGTTGACCGCGTCGAGGGGAACGCCTTCCAGAAGTTTGATCTGGTGACGGGTTCAAAATTGGGCGAAGCGAACGCGTTGCAACTCATCGGTCCAGAAGGAAAAACGCTGGACTTGAAAATCGGCGAACAGGTCGAAGTTTGCTCGTTCGCGGGAAGTGGTTCATTTCAAGGGGAAATCGTTTTTTGTGGTTATGGTATCGAATCGAAAGACGATCTTTACGATGACTTTGAGGGAATCAACGTCGAAGGCAAAGTCGTGATCGTGATGCGGCGGAATCCGCGACAGAACGATCCCAAAAACCCGCTTGGGGCGGCACACGGTGTTTCTCGACATGCGGATCTTCGGACAAAAATGAACAACATTGTCGCGCACAAGGCGGCAGCCGTACTGTTTGTGAATGATCCTTATGCCGGTAAAAAGGGGGCGGAAACTCGCCAGGAAGGTCTGTCAAAAGCCAATGAGAAAGTGGCTGAGGCTGCCGAGGAATACCTGTCGATCGAGTCGAACGAGACGAATCAGGAAAAGCTGAAGGGGGCCAGACTCAAGTTAACCGAAGCGAGCAATCAAGCAAAATCGTTACGTGAAGCGGCCAAGAATGCGAACGATGACGCGTTGATGAAATTTGGTTACGCGGGAAATGGCGACAATAAATCACTTCCACCCGCATTTCACATTTCCATCAAGACCTGTAACGAACTCCTTGCCGCACTGAAAACAGACCTTGCCTCACTCGAAGCCGCCATTGATTCGGATTTGAAACCCAAGTCGGTTGTGATCCCCGGTTGGACAGCCAAGGGAGCTGCGACCATTGAAAAGGTTCGTGCGGATGTCGCAAATGTGATTGGTGTGATCGATGGCGAAGGGCCCCTGGCAAATGAGACGGTGATTATCGGGGCACATTACGATCATGTCGGTCGAGGGGGCCAGAATTCGCTGGCACCCGGTTCGAGTGAAATTCACAACGGAGCCGATGACAATGCCTCGGGGACCGTGACACTCCTTGAGTTGGCACGCCGTTTTGGAAAACAGGCTCAGACGAAAAAACCGCCACGCAGATTGGTATTTATCGCCTTCACCGGTGAAGAACTCGGACTGCTCGGCTCGGCTCGCTACTGCAAAGAACCAGTATTTCCCCTGGATTCGACGATTGCCATGATGAATATGGACATGGTAGGGCGACTCAAGGAAGAGAAGCTGATTGTGTACGGCACGGGGACAAGTCCGCGCTGGGAACCCGAACTGAAACAGTTCAACGGTGAAAATGGTTTCAAGTTGGTATTCAAGCCAGAAGGTGTTGGCCCCAGCGATCATGCTTCGTTTTATCTCAAAAAGATTCCAGTGCTGCATTTCTTCACGGGAGAGCACGCCGACTATCACAAGCCGACGGATGATTGGGAAAAAATCAATCTCGAAGGCGTTGCGCGAGTCGCTGACTTGATACAGTCGCTGGTCACGGCGACGGTGGAGCAACCTGAGCGACCTGAGTATGTTGAAGTCCAGGGAGCCGCAACGCCGACACGCGGAGGAACTCGACCTTATGTCGGAACGATTCCGGAATTTGGTAACGAAGAGCCCGGATATGCCATCAGTGGCGTGACGCCAGCCGGTCCGGGCGAAAAGGGGGGGCTGAAGGGAGGAGATCGGATCATCAAGATTGGCCCGCATGCGGTGACAAATCTCGACGATTTTGACGCCGCTTTACGAAAGTTTGCTCCTGGCGATGCCGTTGAATTCACGGTGATCCGTGAAAAGAAGGAACAGGTTTTTAACGTGACACTTGACCCACCTCGGTAACATTGTCAGGTTGACATTCCCTCTTATTCTGGCCTTGGCGAGTGAATCTGTTTATTGAGTCACGATGATGCGAACTACGTCCATGGGAACAGCGTTGCTTCTGACAGGATCTTGGCTGATCCTGGGTTGTGGCAAACCCGCAGCACCGCCAACTGTCAAGTCGATTACGAACACTGTTCCCGTCGCTCCACAATCACAGGTACCAAATCCAAAGCCCAATCCGCCGAATCCGAATCTGAAGCCGAAGCCCAACGATAAGAAATCTGTAATTCCGGCGAATGCCGACCCCAAGACTTTATTCATGGTGTCTGATTCTGCTCAACGTTTCGAGGTTGACGCGACTTCCGGTCCTTTGCCAACGGATCAGTTTCTGGTTGTCGTGGCAGAAACGGGTTTGGATTCGACGCGATTTGTTCTGGATTCAGTGCGAGTATCGGTTCCGACCAAGCAGAAGCCTACTCCGCAACGGAAAACGGGCTTTGCTCTGCCAGCGGGGTTTGAAGAAGTCAAGGAATACGGATACAGCACCGAGGGCTTGCCGTTACGGATTTTGTGTACAAAAACCGATGCGCAACTGGCTCTCGTCCCAGCAGGTTTGGCGATTATCGGCACGAATGAGGGTCCCACTGAGAGCCAACCCTCGATTTCTGTTGACATCGATTCGTTTTATCTCGAGGTGGTCGAGGTCACGGTGCGGGACTTTGAGAAATATCGGGTCGACCAGCGCGAAAAGAAAAAGACGGTCCCGCCGGCCCCGATGAACCCCGTCGCGCCGCCGCAAACTCCGGTTCTTGGCGTCAGTTGGGGAGTCGCAGTCGGTTACGCCCGCTGGGCTGGGATGGAACTTCCCACGGAGGCCGAGTTTGAAAAGGGAACGCGTGGACCTCTCGGGTTCCGTACCCCGTGGGGCGATGGTAAGGCGTTATGGTCGAACCGGCCCATCACGGCCACGGGCGTGGTCCCTACCGATAAAAGTCCGTACGGAATCTTTGATCTGGCAGGAAATGCCCTGGAATGGTGTGCTGACCTCTATTCTCCTACGGCGCATACCGAGGCGACCTCTTCGTCGACGAAAGACATTCCCCATAATTGGGCTGGACCGAAAAGAGTTCGGGACATGAGTCTTCGCGTTGTCAAAGGGAATTTAAGTGGTAGTGACTGGAGTTCCTGGAATCGACAGGGGAAAGATATGGGCAAGGGACACAGCGATGTCGGTTTTCGCTGTGTGTTGCGAATCGGTCGCGATTCGAAGGCGACGGACACAAAAGCGGCGGACACCAATAAATCGTTCCCGTGAAAGGTTCACGAAATCAGGCAATCCCTCGTCCGATCGCAGATTCGCCGCGTGGGGCGGTTGCTCGGATTTCTCGGTTCGCTCATTTCCCTGCCGGAATGCAAAAAACCTTCTCTCGACGCTTGTCCTGTAAAGGATCGAAGAATGAATGCGGCTCATCGAAAGCGGATTCCGCTCTGGATTTTGAGTTTGTTGATGGTTCCGATCAACGCGGTTGCAGCGTCTCCCGACTTCGAATTGGAAGTCGCCCCGATTCTGATTAATCATTGCCTAAAATGTCATCATCAAGGCAAATCGAGTGGTGGACTGAATCTCGCCGTACTCGAAGGGGCACAACGTGGGGGTGAAAGTGGCCCGGTCATCTCGACCGATCCGCAGGGAACAAGCCTGTTATTGGAGCGGATCGAGGCGGGAGAGATGCCGCCACCGAATCAGCACGATCGTCCACTGACCAAAGACGAGATCAAGACCATTCGAGACTGGATCGCCGCAGGTGCTCGTTGGCCCAAAAGTCGTGAGCTGGGTCTGCATGAGCAGTCAATCCGCATCGACGAAGCACGCGACTTCTGGTCATTTCAACCAGTCCAACGGCCTCCCGTTCCACAAATTGCGGGTGCAATTTCGACGACGCACCCGATTGATGCATTCATCGATCAGAAGCGATCGGAGCACCACGTCGACGTGGGACAAAAAGCGACTTCCCGGCAATTGCTCAGGCGTGCTTCGCTCGATCTGATCGGACTTCCCCCCACGTTGACCGAGCAGGATCAGTTTCTGAAAGACACAAGTCCCCATGCGTACGAGCAACTCATCGATCGGTTACTGGCGCAGCAGGGGTATGGAGAGCGCTGGGCTCGCCACTGGCTGGACCTGGTGCGCTATGCGGATTCCAACGGCTACGAGCGAGATGGTCCCAAGCCGAGTGTCTGGCGGTATCGAGACTATGTGATCGAATCACTGAATCGAGATAAGCCGTATGATCGATTCGTTCTGGAACAGTTGGCCGGAGACGAACTGAGTGATCGTTCGCGGGAAACAGTCATCGCCACAGGCTTTCATGCTTTGGGAGCCTGGCAGGATGAAGTTGACCCCCTGGAGGCAGCGCAATATCGGGCCGATGAACTCGACGATATGCTGCGAACGACATCGCAGACATTTCTCGGAATCACGATCGGCTGTGCGCGTTGCCATAACCATAAGTTCGACCCGTTCTCGATGGTCGATTACTACAGTCTGGCAGCAATACTCTCGCCACTGAAACGTCCCAATGTCGGGCGCGAAGACCGCGATATTCCTGTGGCGTCCCGAGCAGACCTCGTAGCCATTCCACTACGCGACCAGCAAATCGCCGAACGGAATCGAATGCTGACTGAGCTTCGAGCGTTCACCGAAATCGAATGGTTAAAAGCAGAAAAAAGTCAGCTTCCGGTCGAAGCCGTGGCCGCTTATCGAACCCCGGCCGCAAATCGCAATCCGCAGCAAGTGCAACTGATCCAAAAATATCATGACGCATGGCAGGCGGAAATCACGGCGGCGATGCCTGCCGAGCGGCAACAGCAAGTGGCGGAGATCACCGAAAAAATTCAGCAGCTTCGTCGGGAAACGCCCGACTTGCCACGGGGCTATTTCCAGTTTGAAGAGACCCCATCTCCCCCGGCAACGTTTTTGCTCCTCTCGGGTCGAGCGTCGAACCGGGGGCCTGAAATGAGACCGGCGGTTCCCGTGGTGCTGTCACCCACGCAGCCTCAGTTTACCCCGCTGACAACCGGGACCAGTGGTCGTCGAATCGCCTTGGCTCAGTGGATGGTTGACCCCTCCAACCCCTTGACTGCTCGTGTGATTGTGAATCGGGTGTGGCAGCATCACTTCGGACAGGGGATCGTGGCCACACCAAGTGATTTTGGTCATATCGGTGCCAGACCGACGCATCCAGAACTACTGGACTGGCTCGCCGATTGGTTCGTCCATGATGCCAAATGGTCACTGAAGAAGCTGCATCGTTTGATCATGACCAGTCAAACCTATCAGATGTCAACTCGGTCCACTCCCCAACAGCGGGAAAGCGATCCGAACAATCAGTGGCTGGGGCGTTTTCCCTATCGACGCCTGGATGTCGAAGCGATCCGCGATTCAATTCTTGCGACCAGTGGCAAGCTGAACCCCGAAATGTTTGGACCGGCCGTCTACCTGCCAATTCCCGCCAGTGTGGTCGAGGCCCACACCGATAAAGAAGCTTCGTGGAAATCCTCGACCGCGCCTGCCATTTATCGTCGGACGATCTATGCGTACGTCAAACGAACGTTGCTGGTTCCGCTGCTCGAAGTTCTGGACCTGTGCGATACAACCAACAGCACCGAAAAGCGCAGTGTCACGAGTATCGCGCCGCAGGCATTGACGCTTTATAACGGCGATTTTGTCAATTCTCAGGCGGTGTTTTTCGCGGATCGATTGCTCCAGGAAGCAGGAACTGAGCCCCTGCAGCAAATTGATCGGGGCTATCGGATTGCGTTGTGTCGCCCACCAACGGAAACAGAACAGCAAACATTGCTGGAATATCTGCAGTCAGAATTGTCCTCACAAGATACCGCAACCACGGCTGAGGCGCAACGCGCGGCCCTGATTCAGGTCTGTCGGGTGATTTTGAATTTGAACGAGTTTGTCTACGTGGAATAAGTGGGACTACTGCTTAGTGAAGTGATCATTACGCGTTTGTCGATCGTAATGGCGATCCAGCCGGCAATTCCAGGAGAAATCTTTCATGACCCAATTCAGACCGAATCCCATGCCGTGTGGTCAATCCCGCCGATCGTTTCTTTGGGACGTGGGGGGTGGGTTTGCGTCGCTTGGGCTGGTCGATTTGTTATCGCGTGATGGCTATTTCGAATCGTTTGATCGTCCCGCTTCTGCGGTCGAGGCGCGGCCGCCGGTCCCGTCCCAAGTGGGAAAGGTGCTGCATTACCCGGTGAAGGCCAAACATTGCATTTTCCTGTTCATGAACGGCGGTCCCAGCCAGATGGACACGTTCGATCCGAAGCCCCTCCTCGACAAATACGACGGGAAACCCTACGCGGGGGATGTGAAAGTCGGCTCGAATGGAAGGCCGATTGGCTACCTGATGCGCAGTCCGTTCGAGTTCAAAAAGTATGGCGCCAGCGGTCTGGAAATTAGCGAACTCTTCACGCAAACCGCCAAACATGCCGACGACCTGTGTGTGCTGAGAGCGATGTATACCGATACGGCAGCCCATTCCTCTGGCTGCCTGCAGATGAATACTGGCAGCCCGCTGACCGGTCGTCCCAGCCTCGGATCGTGGCTGAATTATGGTCTCGGTTCACTGAACGAAAACCTGCCCAATTTCGTGGTGATGACCGATTCACGCGGAGGCCCGATCGGGGGGGCACCCAACTGGGGTGCGGGCTATATGCCCGCGACCAATCAGGGGACCCTGTTTCGCAGCAAGGGTTCCCCCCTGCTCGATTTGGACACTCCGGCCGGAGTCGGTCCCCGTACTCAGCGGCATTCGCTGGACCTGTTGGCCAAGCTCAATGAAGAGCATGCCCAACTCCATCCGGAACAGTCCGAATTGGCGGCCCGAATTCTGTCGTACGAGCTTGCTTACCGGATGCAGACCAGTGCTGCCGAGGTGGTCGATGTCGAGCGGGAAAGTCAGGAAACTCAATCTCTGTATGGACTGGATGAGCCACTGACGGCGGAATTTGGTCGCAAGTGTCTTGTGGCGCGGCGGTTGGTCGAGCAGGGAGTTCGCTTTATCCAGATCTATTCAGGAGGTGGCCATATCGAAGCGACCTGGGATGGCCATAACGATTGTATTACCAACCACAAGACGCATGCTGGAGAGACCGACAAACCCATCGCAGGATTGATCACCGATTTGAAGCAACGGGGCCTGTGGGATGAAACCCTGATTGTCTGGGGTGGGGAATTTGGTAGAACGGCCACCAGCGAAGGAGTGGGGAAGCCGGGCCGAGATCACAATTGGCTTGGTTTTTCGATGTGGTTAGCAGGGGGCGGGGTCAAAGGGGGGCAGGCGATCGGTGCGACGGATGATTTCGGATTTCAGGGGATCCAGGATCGTGCTCATGTTTCAGACCTGCATGCAACAATCTTGCGATTGATGGGTTTTGATCACCGCCGACTCAGCTATCTTTACAACGGGTTGGATCAGCGATTGACGGGTGTCGACGAGCGGCACGTGATTGAAAAGGTGCTTGCCTGAGGGGAGCGAATTGCATTCAGAAAATCTCGATGGGTTGCCATCTTGATTTCGGCGAGCGAATCTTCGAGAATTCCTTCACCTCGATGGAACCCTCAGGTTCTGGACGAAAACTTATACGACTGCGGAGCTTTGGTCAGATGTCGATCGAACGAGCGGAAAAACTGAAAGAATTGCTGACCGATCAATTTGTGGTCGTCGATGCCACCGTGCCGGAACTGCGCCGGTTTGAAAATTGGACCGGCAAAGTCAGAACGGTCAACATGAACTGCCGGGCACTGGTCGAGTTCGATGGACCGGTTGATATTGGCTGGTACGACATTGATCCAGACTATCTGAAGGTGGTTGACGCCCCCGTCAAAAGGGTCGCTCCCCCTGCCGCTGCGAAACCCGCAGCGGCTGCAAAGCCCGTAGCCGCAGAAGCGAAAGCCGCTGCGAAACCGGCGGCCAAACCAGCCGCTTCCGCAGGAAAAAGTCCGCTGGATGCGATTCGTGCACAGCAGGCTGCGAAGGCTCCGGGTGCAACAACGGACGCCCCTGCAGCGAAACCATCACCACTCGATATGATTCGCAAGCAACAGGCCGCAAAAGCGCCTGGCGCAACGACCGATGCCCCCGCTGCCAAGCTCTCGCCGCTCGATATGATTCGCAAACAACAGGCGTCCAAAGCGGCTGCCGTCCCCGAAGTGGTGGCACCACCTGCTCAGGTTGCCGCTGCCGAAGTCGTTCCTGAACCGGTTGCCCCAACCCCAGCGGCACCTGTAGCGGCCGCAGCAAAGCCTGTTTCCCTGACTGGCGAAGATGGAAAACCCTTGTCGAAGCTGGAAATGATCCGTCGGCAGGGTGCGGCCAAGAAGTAGCGTGTTTTATTCACTTGCTGACAGACGGATTTCATGAGTTTCACCCAGCGGCAAAGCCAGAACCACTTCCTTCGTGCGCAAAAATCGATTCCCGGTGGAGTCAATAGCCCTGCCCGAGCCTTCGGGGCGGTAGGGGGGACGCCGGTCGTGATGGACCGGGCGCAAGGGGCTTACCTCTTCGATATTGATGGGAATCAGTACATTGATTACATCGGATCCTGGGGACCGCATATTCTCGGTCACCGGCATCCTGCCGTGATCGATGCGATTGTGGGCGCCTTGGGAAAAGGGACCAGTTTTGGTGCCCCCTGCGAGCTGGAAACGTATCTCGCAGAACTGGTTATTGCTGCCGTTCCGTCCATCGAAAAAGTGCGCATGGTCAGTTCGGGGACCGAAGCGACCATGAGCGCCATTCGCGTCGCTCGCGGTTTCACTCGACGAAATGTGCTGATCAAGTTTGCCGGTTGCTATCATGGGCACGTCGACAGCTTGCTCGTTCAGGCGGGAAGCGGGGCGTTGACCCTGGGGGCTCCGTCGAGCCCTGGGATTCCGGCTGGGTGTACTGCAGACACCATGGTGCTCGACTACAATGATTCCCAGCAGTTGGTCGAGGCCTTTGCTGCTCGTGGACCCGAAATCGCTGCCGTCATTCTCGAACCGGTGGTCGGAAATATGGGGGTGGTCATCCCCCGGCTCGAGTTTCTGCAAACCTTGAAATCGTTGTGTGAGCGGCATGGATCGCTGTTGATTTTTGACGAAGTGATGACCGGGTTTCGAGTCGCTTACGGTGGTGCACAGTCGCTGTTTTGTATTCGGCCCGATTTG
>CAMBQP010000165.1 GCA_945869955.1 Schlesneria paludicola DSM 18645 | reverse complement strand
ATGGCTGCCCGCAGTCGTGCTCGCCCGATTGTGATTGGGGTTGCCGATAAAAATTCGCACGATGTGGGGATTGCCAACAAAATGTTTGAACAACTCAGCCCCAAAAAGGACAAAGAGAAGCAGGAACCTCCCTATCTGTGGAAATACCCTGTCAATCAAAGCGGTATGGATCTCGTGACACACAACCCCGATTTCCGCAGCCACATCTCCGAGTTTCTCACCAAATACGTGAAAGAACATCCCAGCGAATGGCGCGACCGCCGCAGCCGATTAGATCGAGACTAAGGTTAGGCAGGAAGAATTCGGAAACCAGTTTTCAGTTTTCAGTCTGGCACGAATCGACAGCAGCGTTCCATGGAATTGCCTGAACGCTGCTGTCGAGACTTTGAACCGGATGTTACTCAGGCAAGTTTCCAGCCTGGGCGATATTCGCGTCGAATGAATTGATCGGCTTCCGGGGCGTTCGTGCAACGAAGATTTGCGGCATCCCAAAGAATTTTTTTGCCGGTCCGATAAGCGACGTTTCCCAAGTGATTGGCTTCGGTGAGCCAACCAGAATACTCAAAATTACAAGTGGTTTTCAGATCCGTTTTGCAGGCACGGACCCATTCGGCCTGTTGTCCAGGTGACTCGGGAATAAAGGGGGCCGGCCGCTTGAAATCCTGGAACTGTGTCTCGGGCAGCAACAACAGTTGTCCGTAATCCGCCAGCAGCATCCCTTTATCCCCAATAAACAGGTGGCCATTCTCCCACTGGGGGATCCCTTTCTCGGTCCAGATCCGGGGCTTATTGACCCCCTGATGCCAGGTGACATTGACGGCGGGCATGTCGCCGCGCGGCCCATATTCGTATTTCGCCTGCATCGAAGCGGGGGCCAGGTCGGGGTGAGGCGCGGGACCGCTGGCCTCGATCGAGAGTGGGGATTGCAACTTCAACGCCCAGAACGGCAAGTCATTGAAATGACTCCCCAGGTCCGACATCGTGCCACTCCCCCATTCCCACCAGCGATACCACTTGGGACCGGGAAAGTAGACATTATTAAAGGGGCGTGCCGGGGCGGGACCGAGCCAAAGATCCCAGTCCAGCCCCGCAGGAACGGGATCGACTGTGACCGGTCGTTCCTGAACCGAAACAATGTCCCCAAACTTTTTGGCATCTTCGGGGGATTGATGGCCCCAGGCACGGGAAGTCCAGACATGGGCCTCACGAACAGGGCCAATGGCACCCGTCTGAATCAATTCCACCACCCGTCGATAGTTGCTGCCAGAATGGATCTGAATTCCCATCTGCGTCGCAACTTTGACCTTGGCAGTCGCTTCGCGGATCACGCGTGCTTCCCAAACACTGTGAGTGAGTGGTTTTTCGCAATAGACATGCTTCCCAAGCTGCAGGGCGGCCAACGTGGCAAAAGCATGGGTATGCTCACAGGTACTGACAATCACCGCATCAAACTCATTCGGGCGATCGAAGACCTGCCGAAAGTCAACAAATTTGCGTGCCTTCGGGTGTGCCACTCCCGAGCGATCCAGGTTGTTTTGGTTGACATCGCAGAGCGTCACGATGTTTTCTGTCCCGGCGACGGCATCCAGGTTCGCTCCCCCTCGACCGCCCGAACCGATCACGGCAATATTCAGTTTTTCACTGACCCCGCGTGCGCGTAAAATCGCCGGGGCAGCAAAGGTACTCGCAACGATCGCCGTCGATGTGGTCAAAAAATCGCGTCGAGTCGTTTTCCAGCGACTGTGCGCTGAAGTCCGCCGCGGTGAGTTTTGATCCGTCTGCTTCATCATGTAATTCCTTATGGGCGAGTTTCCGGTTCACAACCAATCGTGAGATTATCCCATATCACAGCTCGTTTGCGAGCGAGTCCGCGTGGTTGAAGTCTTTCTCGACTCGTTTTTACAGGATCGTTTTTTACGGGACCCGCGTTCCCCACCTCCGCCTGCGACCGACTGCGGTCGCAGGCGTCGATCAAAGTCAGTGGCAAAATCAGGATCACTCTGTGAACATGTGTTTGACAGATTTCCGCTCAGAACAGAGGATTGCTCCCACCCCTTGAGGATTGATTTCATGAAAGCGCTCTGTAAGCTCACACTCTTTTCCCTCCCCCTGATTTTTCTCGTGGCGACGAAGTCCTTTGCCGAGGATCCCTACATGCGTACGATTCACACCCAGCCCAGTTTTGTGATTTCCACCGAACAGGTCGAACTGGCGGTGACCGAATTGGGGGGACAGATGGCTCCCGTTACCTTTTTTCGAAATTCTGACAAACCGGTGAGGCCGTACTACGTCAGTCCCTGGCAGGACGAGAAACCCTCGTCGATGCCCGCTCCTGTCCTCGTCGCACTACGCGGCGATTTCTTCTGTCTTCCCTTTGGGGGAAACGCTGACGAGGTTGCCCACGAGAAGCACCCGCCGCATGGGGAAATCGTCGGGACGAAATGGAAATATGTCGGTACAAAGCGGTCGGGAGATGTGCAAACTCTTTCGATGGCGATCGAGACCCAGATTCGCTCAGGCCGTGTCACCAAAGAGCTGTCGTTAATCGACCAGCAGAATGTCATCTATTCACGCAATACGATCGAAGGGTTTGCCGGTCGAGTTCCACTCGGCCATCATGCCACACTCGCCATGCCCGAAAGAGAAGGTGCAGTGCGGATTGCCTCCAGTCCCTTTCGTTTTGGAATGACCAACCCTGGCCTGTTCAGCGACCCGAAACAGCGGGAGTATCAATCGTTCCTGCCGGGTGCCAAATGGATGTCCCTCTCGAAAGTTCCGGTGGCTCTGAAAGGGGAACCGGATGCGGATCTCACTCGGCTACCAGCACGGCAAGGATATGCCGACCTGGTTCAGCTGGTGAATGAACCTTGGGAGAAAACCGGGGGTCCCGCCTGGACGACCGCCACATTCGTCGACGAAGGATTTGTGTGGTTCTCGTTGAAAGATCCCGCAGTTTTAAGCAGTACGGTCTTCTGGATCGAAAACCATGGCCGTCACGGACATCCCTGGAATGGGCGTAACAACTGCCTGGGGCTCGAAGATGTCACGGCCTACTTCGCCGATGGCCTGGCGGCATCGAAGGACAAAAACATCCTGAGTCAGGAGGGGGTTGCGACTGCGCTGGAATTGAAGGCCTCACAGCCCACTTCCGTGAATTACATCCAGGGAGTCGTCAAAGTTCCCGCAGGCTTCGAGGCGATCAAGACACTGGAATTTATTCCAGGACAAGTGGTCTTCATTTCGACGACCGGCCAACGAGTCACCGCACCGGTGCGGCATGAATTCCTCAAAAGCGGCAAACTTTAGAAGGATTGTCGCGGAAATTGCTCTCGTGCCGCAAACCTGCTGCCGCATGGATTCGCCATTTTTGAAAAGCACTGTCGACGAAGGAGGTCACTCATTCGGCACGAGACGGCGCGGAGAAAACTCCCCCACGTGAGGCGTGCCGCTGACTCAATCTGGTACGCCCCACGTGGCGTTCTCATGCCCCAACCAGTTCTCGTTTTTTCAATCTTCGGAAATGAACTGCCAATCCTCATCCAGGTTGATCATCGCACTGAGATTAAACGGGGGTTGAATCGGCCCCGTCTGCACAAACCCCCTGCTCCCTGCGGGGTGTGGTTCCGTCCACAGACAGACAATATTGTGAGGAGAGATTTCCACCTGACGAATGGTCAATAGTCCCGTTTGCAAGGGGAGTTTTATTGGGTTTCCCGCGCGAACGTCACTCGCAATCTTGTTCAGCGAAGATTGTGACCACGCATAGCTAAGTCGCAGCGGCCAGTGAAATCCGGCGATCGAGACCAGCATTCCCAAGCTGGCCAGAGTGATCAAAAAAACGGGGATCAAACTCTGTTGATTCTGCCATCTTGACCCGAGCACCAGTCCTCCGGCAGTCAGAATGACTGACCCAACTCCGATTGCCAGAAAAAGTAGCAACATCGGCTCGTAAGCACAGGCCGAAGCAAGCGACAAGATCATCAGACCGAGAATATTCAAGATCCAGCAGTAACGTTCCACCGAGCGAGATTTCATCATGTCAGCCTTCATACAGCAATTCATGAGCGGTGTTGGCGAACGAGGACTCGACGACGGATCAAAATCATCGCGAGTACCACCAAGGCGACCCATTTCCAAACCGGTGGACCAAACACCACGGTCGCCTGAATCATGAGAAACGCAAAAACAAGTTGGATGCTCCGGATAATGATGCGATTCTCGGGCCAAGCCAGATTCCTCCACCAGAGTATCGTATCGCCAATCCACAGGACCAGAAATCCCTCATTCACCGCCAGACCCCAGCCCGAATACCAGCCGGTCATCTCCGCCGTCCGCCGCGCGGTGGCTTCCCAGGCGGCCGCATGACTCCAGTGATGCGCAAAGTGAAACGCACAGATCACATGCAGGACAAACCCCACACAACCAAACGTCCACCATCGCCGCGCAAGCATGCGCGTTGATACTTTCGAGCGATCATCAATCTCAACCCAGATCCGCGCCAAATATCCGCACACCGCCCATCGGGCTGTCCATTGGATCAAAAACATTTCCATGGTGTGATCGATTAACCAGAAAAGAGTGGGGGCATCAGGTCTTTTACAGGGACACTGCAAATATTTTTACGATGCAGTGTCCCTATTCTTGCGGGGATTTCTGTGGCGATTCCCGCAGTGGTTTTTTGGTGTCGAGAATCGCAACACAGGAATCCCTTTCGCTTCCCCATCCGCTCAAGATCGACTCACTGGTCCTTCGGGAAAAACTCTTCAGGAAGCTCCAGCGACCAGACCTCGCTGCTCAGCGGTTGTGCATGGCCACCGGCAACCCAGATTCGATCTTTGAAAACATACGTTGAATGCTCGTGACGCTCTTTCCAGATCACGTCCGACTTCAGTGATTCCCAATCGTGACCATTTTGGGAATACCAAACATCACCCCAGTTCCGCGAAGGATGATTAGACCAGCCACCCAGCACCCAGATTCGATCACGATAGACGACCGACGAAAACCAGAGTCGCGGTGACCAATCGGCATCCGCTGTCACACGCTCCCAGGTCTTGCCATCGCGGGATGACCAGACATCATTGAGCGCGTGGTACTCCGGAACATAGTTGCCGCCCCCCATCACATAGATCTTTCCCTCGAAAACAACCGCTTGATGATAGGCCCGCGGTGACCATTCCGCCGCAGCAGTCTCCAGCCGCCACGATTTGCCGTCGGCGGAAGACCAGACATCATTTTTCAGGCTTTTTTCGTCCCCAAAATAATAATTTTCCGTTCCCCCCAGGATCCACATCCGCCCTTGAAACTCGACTACCCCCGCTGCGATCCGGGGGCTCCACGTCGCATTCGCGGCGAGATCCCAGGTCACGCCATCGGTCGACGACCAGACTTCGCTGGTGGCACCATGCCCTGCAAGCCGGCCGTTGGTCCAGCCCCCCATCACCCACATGCGATCTTTGAAAGCGATCGTCATCGGCAGGTCACTGTATTTCCAAGGTGCCTCGTTTTGTACGAGCGACCAATTCGCCCCATCGCGTGAGCTCCAGACATCGCGTGGTGGCGATTGGAACGAGTCAAACCAGCCCCCCAGAATCCACAGTTGATCCTTAAACACGATTTCACCACTGGAATCACGAGCTTGCCAACCGGCATCCGCTGTGGATTTGACCCAATTGGGAGTTTTTACAGCGGATTTTACTGAGGATTTTACTGGGGTTTGAGCTTGGACTGGCGGAAGATTCGCCATGGCCAGCAATACCACGAGCATCAAGCGGGGGGTCGTAATCATGATGACAGCCTCATCTGGTCAATTCGAACGGTTCTCATCGAGCACCACGCGGCTCGATCTCAGTGATCTCACTAACGGTTTACCACCAAAGATTCAATAAATCGAACTCAATTAACGCTCGTATCGCCACGCTGCTCTAAGTCGAGTCCGGATCCTCGATAATCCGGACTTCTCAAACCCAGCAACGGAAACCGCTCGCTGCTGCAACCCCGGCGGAGGAAACACGACAGCGGACAAAACGAAAATACCCGACACAAAAGTGATTCTGTGTCGGGTATTTCATATCTATTATGCTGGATCGGATAAATCTCATCCGGCCAGATCGCAATCAGCGTTTCGAGAACTGCGGACTACGACGAGCTTTCTTGAATCCGTACTTCTTGCGCTCAACCATGCGGCTATCTCGTGTAAGGAAGCCATTCTCACTGAGCAGCGGGTGGAAGCTGGGGTTGAGTGCTTCGAGGGCACGAGCGATCCCCATCACGATGGCGCCGGTCTGGCCTGTTGTCCCGCCACCGTTGACGCGAACCCACAGATCAACTTGACCGAGCTTCTCGGTGATCTTGAGCGGTGCTTCAATCATCTGCAAGTCGCGGATGTTTTTGAAGTATTCTTCGAGTTGGCGACCGTTAATCGAAGTGGCACCGTTACCAGGCTTCAACCGGACACGGGCAACGGAGGTCTTACGACGACCGGTGCCAATTGCGACGCCGTTGCGATCCAATTTGCCGTGAATTTTCACGACTTGTGGTTCGGGAGCAACAACGACCGCTTCGGGTGTTGTGGAGAAATTCAGTTCGGTGGAATCAGCAGTCGTGTCGTCCATCGGATCCATACTCAACGGAAAGAAAACGGGGAAAAAACAATTGGCTCAGCCCGACAACTATTTCGGCATCAAGTACTGAGGAAACGGTTGTGGCTGTTGAGCCTGATGCGTATGGTCTGGACCAACAAACAGCTTCAGTTTATCCAGCATGTGGGTGGCGAGCGCATTCTTGGGGAGCATACGCTTGACAGCCAACTTCAAAATTTCGGTTGGCTTCTTTTCCCACAAATCGATTGCAGGGATTTCACGTTGACCGCTCGGCCATCCGGTGAACCAGACATAACTTTTCTTGGACATCTTGGTGGTGTAATGAGGATGCCTGTCATGAGCCATCCGACCACCAGAGAATTGAATCTTGTCAGCATTGACCACGATGACATAGTCACCAGTATCAACGTGAGGGGTATAGTCAGGACGGTGTTTACCCATCAAGACTGTTGCCAGGCGAGTAGCCAAGCGACCGACCGTCATCCCTTCGGCGTCGATCACCAACCACTTTGCCTGGTGGTTCCCACCGGGACCACGATCAGAAGCTTTTAAAAACGTCGTGCCAGGAGCAATCACAGCGTCTACCTTAACCGAAATACGCAAAATCAAACAAACAACCACCCACTCATTGGGGAACGAGGAATCTAACGACTTACGTTAATTCGTTCAACCGTCAATGCTCAGTTTTCATGCCAACTCGGGAAAATGATTCGAAGAATTTCTTGATTTTCCCAGAAAATCCCTGTTCCGCCCGGCCATCTCGACAATTAAACCCGCAAAAACCGACTTTTTTCGACCGTTAATCCGGTGAGACAGGGTCCTAATCGCCTCAACCTCCCTGATCACCACTTTACCGTCGACAAATCCCCGTTTTTTCAGTCTACAGGGTTTTTAAGTACTCAAGCACCGCTTCTTTTTCTTCAGCCGTCAGTTTTTCCGGAAAAAGATGACCGCTGGCACTTTTCCCCGGAAGGCGAGTCTCAAAGTAACGCCGGCGCTGTGCGGGTGTTTTGGCTGCCGCAGGGATTCGATCAAACTCTTCGACTTCCAGACCGACCCGCTCGCGATCAAAACCGTCATCGCTCCGCTTCCAGATCTTCGGCCGCTGCTTGCTGTTTAAAACGTGCCAAAGGGTCGGTACGGAACCGTTATGAAAATAGGGGCCACTGGCCCAAATCCCATCCAACGGTGGGGCCACATATCCCTCGGGGTCAACTTCGACGTGATCCTGACCAAAACGACTTAACCACCCTTGTTTCATCCAGTTGCGGTGTTCTGGCGTCAGTGACTGCATCCTGAGCGGGTCAGTCCCCACTTCCGACAACGGAATCGTTTGCTGGGCGTATTTTCCGTTTTCTCCATACGTTCCATGGCAGCGGGCGCAGTGCTGATTGAAAGCGGTTTCTCCCCGCTGGGCAAGTTCTCGATTGATTTCATAGGGGTATCGAGGAACATCAACCGACTCAATCCATTGCCGAATCTGATCAAACTCCGGCTCCCATTCGGTCAGTTGTTCCGGGGTCACACGGGGCAACAAAATGAATTGCATGAGCGGACGAGTTGTCTTCGGGGCAAAGCCGTCGATATACAGCGAACTTTTCTTGCGAACATTCCAGAACGGAGGGGCGTCCATATCATGATGGACAAGTTTTGGCAGTGTTTTATTCAGGTCGACCGTCATATCGGGGTTACGAAAGGCGCCGAGCACAATCCCAAACACGACGGCGTTTGTCGTGCCGTTGGTCGTGCTGAGCGGCATCTGAATCGACCCCAGGTCGAGATGAGACAACGGTTTTCCCTGCTGGATTTTGACCGCACGAATGTCCTCACTCAGCGTCTGCAGGGCCGTATGGGAATTCGGCAGACCCGGAATGACTTTCCCCGCCACCTTTCCACCATGACAGGCCAGACAATTCATCGACCAATTTCCTTGCGGGTCAACGATGTACCCCAGCGGAGTGGTCGGCTGGCCCCCCTCACCGGGGACTGACATCAAACCATAATACGAAAAAGTCAATTTGCGGCGTTCTGCAGGATCCGCCCCCTCCGCTGCCCCCCGCTCAGGTTCGCTCCACACAGTCCAGAGAGCGTTAAACACTTCGTCATCCAAGTCGGGAGGCAGATACGCGTGGGTTCGCAGGTTTTCATAACCGCGCGCCGCCGGGGTCAGTTCCTCAGCCCGCGCCAATGAGCCTGATTCCATCGAGCCCCACAGACCGATCAAAGCAAACAGGACGAGGACTCGCACGAAGACTCGATCGGCTCGGAACTCCCCAAAATTCGTGATCCGCTGAGATTGAACTGCCTTGGGGGGTGACCTCCAAGCCAAGTCAACGTCGCTTCGCCCGAATACGGTCACCTCGAGTGCCGTTGAACTCGAATTTTGCCACGATTGCAACGTATTGACGACAAACTTCTTCAAGCTTCCGTACTCCCTCTCGAACTCAAAATTGGCTCTCGAACTCAAAATTGGCTCGCGAACTTAAAACTTGCATTTACAAAATAGAGAACCGCATCGATTCTAGATGGTTAACGGTTTGGCTTTCACTCACCCCGCAACTTTGGAAGATACGACGTTTTTTTTGGGCCTCGCCGCTTCAGCATTGGATTCTTTCACGGAAAAAGCAAAACTACGCGGCGATTCCTTGTCGAACCTCAATCGAAAAAAGACGGTCGATTGGCATTCGTCACTTTTCGTACGATCGATTTACGAGTATTTTACCTCTTGCGTCCAGAGTGACGACAACTGCCTGCGGCAATCTTCGCCTGGATTGCCAGAAATTTTGACAATCAGCGACGAGTCGCTCTGATTTCAGCTCGTTTCCATCTTGTCAAAACAGCGGTGATTTGGGAGTTTCTCGATTCCGCATTTTCCCGGTGTTGAATTTGCAGGATCATATTCGATTCTCATCTTGGATTCACAGGTCATGCCCGCTGGGGCGACTTAAGGCAATTGTTCGGACTGCAAATTATGGTGATTGCCCGGTGGTCGGCGGAATCGAATTCCCGGTCCGCTCGGAAAATCAGCAGCACAGACTCATAAGGAAAACGTAACGTGGCGTCTGCGGAGGTTTCAGTTCCCCTTATTCGTACCGCAAAGCCATTGCAGCCTCATCACTCGCTCCCTTCGAGCGAGGTCTTGAAGCGGGATCTGCGGCTGAGCATCCGAGACGGTTCGGCATACGGCCTGATGATTGGGGCCGGCGAGACCTATCTGCAGGCGTTCGTACTGGCGATCGGGATGGGGGAGGTTTTCGCCGCATTGATCGCGACCCTGCCCCAGTTGATCGGCAGTCTGCTGCAATTGATGTCACCCTGGGCAGTACGGTCGCTCGGTTCTCACAAATGGTGGGTGGTCGCCTGTGCCGGACTACAGTCCCTTTGCTTTTTACCCCTGATCATTGCCGCCTGGGCAGAACAGATTTCCCAAGCCGCCGTGCTGGTGGTGGTCTCGTTTTACTGGGCAACCAGTTTAGGAACGGGCCCCGCGTGGAATACCTGGCAAGGGACGATCATTCCCCGTGACATCCGTGCCAAGTTTTTTGCTCGTCGGGCGATCCTCTGTCAGGTGACAACCCTCGTTGGGTTTCTGGCAGGAGGTTTTGCATTGCGAGCTGGCAAGGCGAGCGGAAACGACGTTCCGGTCTTTGCGGTCTTGTTTGGCGTGGCCATGGTCTGCCGCATCATCTCGACAGTTTGTCTGTCGCTGCAGAGTGAACCCAGCCCCATTCCGCCGGAGATGCGATTTCTTACCTTGAGCGAACAATGGCATCGGTTTTCTCGCGGCCCCTCGGGGCGACTGCTCCTCTTCGCCGTCGGAATGCAGGTCGCCGTCTATATCGCGGGCCCGTTTTTTGTCCCCTACATGCTCAAGGAACTCCAGTTCCAGTATCACCACTATGCAGTACTGATTGGGGTCTCGTTTGTCTCCAAGTTCGTTTCGCTCCGCTGGTGGGGGCGTCTGGCACATCGAACCGGGGCACATCGCCTGCTCTGGATCGGCTCGCTGGGGTTAGTTCCGTTAGCGGGTGGCTGGGCCATTAGCAGCAATTATTACTGGTTGCTGGTCCTCCAATTGGGGGCGGGTGCCGCCTGGGGTGCCTACGAACTGGCATTGGTGCTGCTGTTCTTTGAAACGATTCACGAGTCTGAACGAACCAGTCTGCTGACCCTGTACAACGTCGCCAACAGCGTGGCGCTCGCAGCCGGTTCGCTGTTGGGGGCGTTGATCCTGAACGGACTCGGGTTAAATGCGACCTCGTACATGTGCGTCTTCGCCGCCTCGACCCTCTTTCGCGGATTGATGCTGGTTCTGTTACGCCGGGTTCCTGCCGCCCCGATCGTGATCTCGTGACCGCTATCGTTACCTGACTCATTGGCGGTCGATGAGACTGCAACAGATCGACAGCAACGGTATTCGAATTCCGCACAAAGTCCCCTCGGCGGCGAAATCACGCAGTGAGGTTCCACGCGATGGAATCACGGACCCTGCCGCCCACAAGTCGGGAATTCAAATTGTCGTTGGCGGGATTTTTATTGTCGCCATACACCTGCGGAAACCGCATTGATTTGGCCTGCCTTCCCCGCGAAAAAAAATCCTGCAAGCCGTAGCGCTTGCAGGATCACCATGCGTTTGGGATGAGAAGATAAATGCCGGAACAACAACCCCAGAATGAATCCGCAGGAAAAATCACGAGCCAAAATGAACGTCACCTGACCTTAAATACGACACTCGATCACCGCGTCGCTGAAGTACTCGAAGTGCGGTGTCGCCAGCACCGGCGAATCAATGGTTGGCTGCTCGAAGTCGTGTCAGATTCATCAACCTCACCTGTGTCCCCTCTTGTGACCCCTCTTGATCTGGTCCGAGAAGACCCGGTACAGGCATCCTTTGCAAAGACTCGCCGTCGGATTGCAGATCCCAAGCCTGTCGCTGGTCTGCCCGGAGGAGAGTCAGCAGTTCCCAGATGCGCTGCCGCAAATGCCGCGACTCGACTGGCGTCGCGGCTTCGACACGGCCCGAAAGATTTCGGTGCATCCAGTCTGCCGAACCGATAAAAAATTCCCCGTCCAAGGGGTCGCTCTGACCTGAGGCAAAGTAGAAAACTCGCGAATGTTCCAGGAATCGGCCGATGACTGAGACAATACGAATGTTCTCCGTGAGACCTTTCAATCCCGGCAGCAAGCAACTAAACCCCCGGACGATTAGCTCAATCTGAACTCCGGCTTGTGACGCGGCGCATAATGCCTGGCACATCTCGGGGTCTTCCAACTGATTCATTTTCGCGACGATCAGTGCCGGCCGACCAGCCTGAGCGTGCTCAATCTCATTTTGGATCAGTTCCAGAAAGCGATTTCGCATATTTGTCGGCGCGACCAGTAACTTTTGAAAGTCTTTTTTCAGTGAGTGTCCTGTTAAGAAATGGAACAAATGCGTCACATCATTTGTGAGAATCGGATCGCACGTAAAGAGTCCCAAATCCGTGTAGAGCCTCGCTGTTTTGACATGATAGTTTCCCGTACCGATATGGGCGTACGAGCGCAATCCGTGAGACTCCTGACGAACAACAATGGCGATTTTGCTATGCGTTTTGAGCCCCATAACACCGTAAACGACATGAGCTCCCGCCGCTTCCAGTTGCTGAGACCAGTGCAGGTTGCGAGCCTCGTCGAATCTCGCGGTGATTTCGATCACGCAAGCCACTTGTTTTCCAGACTCGGCAGCTCGGATCAAGGATCGGACAAAGGGAGTGTCGTCGCCAACCCTGTAGACCGTCATTTTGATGGCCAGCACGGCCGGGTCGTCTGCGGATTGTTGGATAAACTTCTCGACCGTCGCATCAAAACTCTCGTAAGGATGCTGGACCAGCACGTCGCCAGCCCGAATCAGCGCCAGTATATCTCCGTCTCGTTCCAGCAGAGCACGAGGAACGAGCGGTGTCCAAGGTTGATCGCGCAGCGCGGGGATCGGCAATGAAGCAATGCCGAACAACCCCGTATAATCCAAAAGACCGGACAATTCATAGACGTCCGTCTCAGATAACTCCAGTTTCTCCGTCAACAAACGGATCACCCAAGGGTCTGATTGCGAACCGAAATCAATCCGTACAACCGGTTCAAATCGACGTTGTCGAAGTTCCGCTTCGACGGTAACACGAAAGTCGTCGCGTTGCTCTTTTTCCGGCTCGACTTCCGCGTCACGCGTGATCCGAAACGAGGTTTTCGAAATCACTTCCATCCCAGGAAAGAGTTGGTCGAGATGATTTTGCACCGTTTCGAGTAACGAAACAAAATGGCGATCCGGTGATCCGTCGGAGCATAATTCAATCCATGGCGGCAAAGTGGCGGGGACTTTCACGCGAGCGAATATCTGCTGGTCCGACCCCGGCGTGCGGAGTACGATCCCCAAAGAGGTTGATAAGTTCGAGAGAAACGGAAACGGATGGACAGGGTCATACGCCAGTGGAGTCACAACCGGTAATACGTTCTGCTGGAAATACTGGCTGGTCTCAACAATCTGGTCCGCAGTAAGATCCTCCCACTTGAGCAAATGGACGCCATGTTTAACCAGTGCGGGCCGCAATTGTTCACTGAAGCATTTGTGTTGTCGATCCAGTAAATCGATAACCCGACGACGAATCTCTAACCAAAGTGGATCAACTCCCCTTGATACCCTGGAAATAGGATCATGGGACAGAGGATCATCAGAGCGTCGCCGCAGGGTATCAATCCGCTTCATGAAGAATTCATCGAGGTTCGAAGTGAATATCGCCAGAAACTTCAGGCGTTCGAGCAGGGGCGTACGTTCGTCGACAGCCTCGTGCAGCACCCGTTCGTTAAACTTCAACCAACCGAGATCCCGGTCATAGAGCGCTTCTGACCAACGCTCAGGCGGATTGTCCTCCGACTG
>CAMBQP010000164.1 GCA_945869955.1 Schlesneria paludicola DSM 18645 | reverse complement strand
GGAACCCGCAGCGCCACAAATGGCTCAGCCCAGATTCGCAAGGTCCCCTGTGCCCGTTGTTCCATGAAGACGAGTTTCCAGTTGTCAAAGCGAAGTCCGGTCAACTGTTGGTCATCATTACAGTACAAGAACGACTCTCGCGGGCTTTTCTCGACTTTTCCGGTCAGATAAGGAACCAGATTAAAGCCATCGAGATGAACTTTATAAGTGGCGTCACCGATCTTTTCACCTGCCAGCAATTTCGGAACAACCTGATCATTCCCTCCGATTGCCAACAGCGTTGGCAACCAATCGAGATGACTAACGATCTGGTTCGACACACTTCCCGGCTTGATTTTTCCAGGCCAGCGAACCATGCAGGGGACGCGGTAGGCACCTTCCCAATTCGAGTTCTTCTCGCTGCGGAAGGGGGTCATGGCCGCATCAGGCCAGCTGTTCATGTGGGGGCCATTGTCGGTGCTATACATTACGAATGTATTATCTGCGACACCGGCATCTTCCAACCCCTTGAGGATCGTACCGACGTTCTTGTCATGGTCGATCATCGCGTCGACATATTCGCTGAGCCACCGGCCAGACTGCCCTTTACTTTCGGGCTTCACATGCGTACGGAAGTGCATGTGGGTGAAATTGACCCAAGTGAAAAAAGGCTTGTCGGCCTTGACTTGTCGCTGAATGAAATCAACGGCACGACTGGCAATGTCATCATCAACGGTTTCCATTCGCTTTTTGGTCAGCGGTCCCGTGTCTTTGATAATCTGCTTGCCGACGCGGCCAAAACGAGGATCTTCCGTCGGATCATCTTTATCTGCCGACTTACAATCCATCACTCCACGTGGACCATACTTGGCACGGAAGGCGGGATCCTTGGGATAGTCGGCTTGTTCAGGTTCTTCTTCGGCATTCAGATGGTAGAGATTGCCATAAAATTCGTCGAAACCGTGCACTGTCGGCAGGAATTCATTTCGGTCACCAAGGTGATTTTTTCCGAACTGTCCCGTGGCGTAGCCCTGTGGTTTCAGCAGTTCCGCGATCGTGGGATCCTCTTTGCGTAAACCGAGTGGTGAGCCCGGAAGGCCGACTTTCGTCAGCCCCGTCCGCATCCCATGCTGTCCGGTAATGAACGAGGCTCGACCCGCCGTACAGCTTTGCTCGGCGTAATAGTCGGTGAAAATCATCCCTTCTTTGGCAACCCGGTCGATATTCGGCGTTCGATATCCCATCAATCCCATGGTATAGGCACTGATATTCGACTGACCGACATCATCACCCCAGATGATGCAGATATTTGGCTTTTTGCCCGTTTGAGCCAATGCCGCTGCGACAAGCTGATTATGGTTCGCAAGAGCCACTTGATTGGCCCGGTGAATCCCCTCGGAACAGCAAGCCGGCTTTTCCGAGCTCAATTTACCCACATCAATTAACACCGGACGTGGGTGATTCGAATTCGCCTCGGTTTTGGTCGAGGTGGCTGCTGGGGTCGAAGGGGCCATAAGGGCCGACGGAGAAACCGACGCCTGGGCGGGCTGTCGCAGGTCTAACTGTGCGGTACCGTAACCGACGATCGCTCCGAGAGCGATCGTCAACAGTGACGATGACCAAAAACGGATCGGCATCAAAATTTTTCCTCGCAATCAAGTTTAAGAAACTCTAACAATTTGGCCCAAGGAACACTCAAGGGCCTTTCAGTGGGGTGGAAAGAACGCAGCGAAAGCCGACATGAGAGATTCCCGTGTCGGGGGTTCCTCCATGTCGAGCACTCGGACGATACCGGGAACAATAGCTGTCGTTACACAAGAACGATCCGCCACGCTGGCTTCGTTGAGTCGTAAAGGGACGTAGCGGATCATGACTTGCCGAAGGGCCATCGGGATTGACCGTGACCTTTTCACGATTCAATCGCTTATAGGCATCTCGATCATACCAGTCAGAACACCATTCCCAGACATTGCCCGCCATGTCATGCAGTCCGTACCCATTGGGTGGAAACGATCCGACGGGTGCCGTCCGCTCGAATCCGTCCTGTACGGTATTTCGATAGGGAAAATCGCCTGTCCACAGGTTTGCCAATTGGCTGGTCGGCGTTGGCGAAGCTTCTCCCCAAGTGTAGTGTTGGCGATCCAGTCCTCCCCGTGCAGCAAATTCCCATTCGGCTTCGGTGGGAAGTCGCTTTCCCGCCCATTCGGCATAAGCGACGGCATCATCCCAAGAGACATGAACCACCGGATGAGACTCCCGGCCTGCCAAATCCGTTTTTGGCCCTTCGGGATGCTGCCAGTTTGCCCCAGGTGTCCAATGCCACCAGAGGCTGAAGTCATTCAGGGGAACTTCCCGATCTGTGGGCCTGAAGACCAGCGAACCGGGTACCAGACTCTCCGGCGGAGGTGGTGGCGTTCCCGGGGGTGACTGCGCCATGATCTCTTCCAGCGTGGGTGCACGTTCGGCGGTCGTTTGAAAATTGGTCGATGCAACAAACTTTCGAAACTCAGCATTCGTCAATTCATGGGTATCCATCCAGAACCCATTGACCCGAACCCGATGTGCTGGCTGCTCATCTGGCCAAGCCTCTTTTGAGTCGGTTCCCATCCAAAATTCACCACCAGCAATCCAGACCATTCCCGCTGGGGGTGCATCGAGTTCCCGCAGAGGGGCTGCTGCGGGGACGGGTTTATCCATTGGAGTTGACTGCGGCGTTTCCAGAGTGCGTGAAGCAGTCTCCGCCACTCGAATAGTCGTCAGCTTGGTCGCCAAGTACGACAGCAAAAAAGCAATCACACCCAGTGCCAGCATCAAACCGAGCGTCGATTTGAAAAACGGCTTACTGTTCGGGCTTCGATCCATGAAAGCCTCAATATGGAATCAAGATTGGTCACACATCATGCGATGGAAATTAACATCTGCCGCCGCCGATTTCTAGGATCACTTGGATACCGTCAAAACAATCCGAGAAGTTTCTTTCCGGACTTGCCGGAACAATCCACGGGCGCGGTGTCCGTTTTCTGAGACGCGTCACCACCAGAAGCGGCAAAATCTGCCGATCCGTTACGCGAACTCAACGTGGTGTAATCGACACAATCGGAATAAGTCGATTATCGGACAAGATTCAGCCGTGCCTGTCTTGCAGGCATTTGATCCTCACTCAGAAAGTGGGAAACTCGATCCGATAGGTTAGTCAATTCGCCGCGCATCGTCAGCCAGGATTCGGCTTCGCAGGTGGCGGTTTCGACAACCACTCAGACATGAAACATCTGCACGGAGGCTGCGCGATGCATTCGAGCTTGCATTTCACGATTTGTTCTGTTCGAGCTTGGCTGGCGGTGAGCGTGATCGGGTTAGCCCAGTCCGCCGTTGCTCAGGACCCGTTGGGATTATTGGTTCCAACCCCGTCAGCAACACCGACAACAGCGAGCGGTAATGAATTATGGAGACTGGATCCCAATTCCACGGGAGCCAGTCAGGCGATTGTGCCGACAATGACCCCCCTGCCCCCAGCGGCCCCTTCGGATGCCAGTCCACTGCTGGAACGAAGTACCCTGACAGGTGACTGGGGAGGATACCGTTCTGAACTGCAAGACGATGGGGTCAAAGTCAATCTCAGCACCACCCAGTACTATCAGGGAGTCGCCTCTGGTGGTCTCGATCAGGGGTTTCGTTATGGCGGAAGAAATGATTATTTTCTGAACTTCGACGGCGAGAAGGTAGGACTCTGGAAGGGTTTGTTCATCGACCTGCACGGGGAAACCCGTTACGGACAATCCGCCTACAATTTGACCGGCGCATTGCTTCCTCCAAACCTGATGCTGGTTGTTCCTCAACCCACAGGGACCGTCACGGGCCTCACAGCGGTCAAGGTGACACAGTTTCTTTCCGAGCAGATGCTGGTGTTCGGTGGGCGTCTGAACATGTTCGATGGGTTTGTGCAACCTCTCACTGGTGCCACGGGCCTGAACGGATTCATGAACACGGCGATGATCTTTAACCCCGTGCTGGCACGCACGATACCCTATTCAACCTATGGTGCCGGATTTGCGTACCTCAAAGACTTCGAACCGGTTTTTTCGGTCGCGGTCATTGATACCAACAATACACCGACGGTCACCGGATTCGATACATTTTTCAATAACGGCGCGACAGTCGTCAGTGCCTTAAACGTTCCGACCCGTTTTTTTGGCCTGCCGGGTCACCAGGGGGTGACGGGGACTTACAGCAGCGGAACTTACAATGACCTGCAGCCAAGTCCTTATTTCGACCCGAATCAGGGACCGGGAATCGCTCTGGCAAACCGGACCGGATCGTGGTCAATGACCTACAACTTTGATCAGGCATTGTACGCCGCTCCGAATGACCCGAAAAACATCTGGGGGGTATTTGGAAGTTTTGGAGTCTCTGATGGAAACCCCAATCCGATCCGATGGTGCTCAAACTTGGGAATTAGCGGTCGCAGCCCACTTCAGGGGAGGTCTCAAGACACGTTTGGCGCTGGCTACTATTACGCGGATGTCTCGAGCACCATCAAAGAGATCGCCCCGAAGTTGTTGCGGTTGCAAAACGAACAGGGCGTCGAAATATTCTATAACTATGCTGTCACACAATGGTTCCACATCACACCTGATCTTCAGGTAATTGATCCGTTCCGACAACGGGTTGATGCGGGATTTTTGGCGGGTGTCCGGGCGAAAGTGGATTTCTGATTGTGTTCGAATTTCACTCGATCAATCTCTGAATTGATGATCATGCCATGCTTGACGAGTCGGGCGGAAGGAAATCCATGAAGCATTTTTTCGAAAAACGGGATTTTTGTGGGCATCACCTGAGCCTCTGGTTCGTCGTGCTGATGGTATTTGTCACACCGATCTGCTGCTGGTCTGTGCGGAATCTTCATTTGGATAATGAGGTTCAAAAATGGCTTCCAGACCATGAACCGGAAGTTCTTGCTCTTAATTGGGCGCGAGAACAGTTTCCGATGGACGAGCAGATTCTGCTCAGCTGGGATGGAAGTTCCATCAACGATCCCCGCATCGAAAAGCTGGTCGAACAACTGGTTGGCAAACCCGATAATCATGGAACCAAACGAGGCGGTTTGCCTTATGTGAGTTCTGTAATCGATCCAAGGCAGGTGATGCGAACATTATTGGAAAATGGAATTGGCCCACGGGAAGCCGTGACTCGATTCGAGGGGACACTGCTCGGGGCCGGTCCTCTTCGCTTGCGGCTGACCGAAACGGGGCGTGCGGCATTAAAAAAGACCCGCCGAGAATTGCAACTGGCTACCAAAGCCCGATTTGGGGTGCAACTGGCAATTCAGGATTCCACTCCCGATCTCATGCCGCTGATCACAATCCCTTTACCCAAAGAGACGGCGGAATCTCAGAGCGACGCTGTTTTGCCCGCCATTCTTTCGCCAGCAGGTCAACTGATCGATGAGGAAACGGTGGATCATGACCTGCAGGTCACTTGGGAAGGGATGAAGGTCGGGCAGGCAAAAACCCGTGAAATTGCCGAATGGATTTGTGCCTATTGCCCCAAACGAGGGGACGGAAAACCGCTGGTAGAGACTTGTTTTTTCGTGATTGGCTCGCCTGTTGCCCTGACGGTGGGGATTTCCGAGGCAGGAATGGCGGATCAAGCGGAAACCGTTGCCGCGATTCGAGAAGCAAGCCGGCTCTCCGGAATTCCCACCGATTCGTTACATCTCATCGGGAGCGTTGTCTCTGCGAGCGAGTTGAATTCTGAAGTGCTGAATTCGGCCTGGAACAACTCGTTTCCGCTCACCCAGCTGCATCGCCGTTCCGTCATTCTGGCAGCAGCACTTGTGAGTGCACTGCTCACCTACGCCCTGATTCGCAACCTGCAACTCGCCACTTTGGTCTTGCTGATTTCCTTGTTTAGCCCCTTTTGCTCCATGGCCCTGATTCCCGCGACAGGGGGAACCATGAACATGGTGCTGATCGTGATCCCCGTGCTGCTCGTCGTGTTAACATTGTCGGGTGCGATTCATGTTGTGAATTATTGGAGGCACGCCGTCATTCAGGATCCGACACGAGCCATCATCGAGACCGTACAGACATCCTGGGGCCCCTGTTTTCTTGCGAGTATCACCACTGCGATCGGACTGATTTCACTCTGCACCAGCAGTCTGGCTCCCGTTCGCGAATTGGGACTGTATGGGGCCCTGGGGGCGACGCTGTCTTTGGTGATGGTGGTTTATGGGCTTCCCTCGTTGATGCAATTGTGGCCAGTTGCTCCTCCTGTTGCGAAAGAACTTGAACATCCTGGATGGCGGGCGTTTGCGAAACGACTCACCGAGCATGCCGGGTGGCTGTCGGTGCTCTTGATCGCCATGTCTCTCGGCTTGAGTCTCGGCTTGACCCAAATGCGAGCCGAAAACCGGCTGGTTGGCTATTTTCCTGAACAATCCCGAATCTCTCAGGATTACTGGTTTATGGAAACAAATCTCGCGGGAGCCATGCCCGTGAATACGATTGTTCGTTTTGATGAACAATCTCAGAAAGAGACCAATTTTCTAGATCGACTCGAACTGATTCGAAAAATTCAAAATCAGATGTCCAATCATGATGAGATCAGCGGATCTGTCTCATTGGCCGATTTCCAGCCAATCAGTGAATCTCCTGCTGAGGATGCCGGGTTTTTGCAAAAGTCAAAATACAATAAAAAAGCGACGCTCATTCAGCAACGAATTCGCGATGGCGAAATCGAAAGTGCGAGATCCTTTTATACCGTCTCGGAACGAGGTCACGACCTGTATGTGAAAGGGGATCAGCGAATCAATCAACCAGGTGACGAACTTTGGCGAATTACCGCACAAGTGAATGTCATGACCGATAATCATTCCACGACCGTATTGGCCGACCTTCACCAGATCACCCAGGATATATTGAAGTTGCAACCCGGTGCACAACATTCGATCACGGGGCCGATGCCACTTTCTGTACGGACGCAACAAGCGATCTGGCAAAGCCTGATCAGTAGTTTTACGTTGGCCTGTTTGCTGGTTTTTGCGGTATTCATGGTCATGCTGAGAAATATCGGTGGAGCCATGATGGCGATG
Source organism: Schlesneria paludicola DSM 18645 (assembly GCA_945869955.1). Lineage (GTDB taxonomy): Bacteria > Planctomycetota > Planctomycetia > Planctomycetales > Planctomycetaceae > Schlesneria > Schlesneria paludicola_B. The sequence continues at coordinate 6,452 of CAMBQP010000164.1, read as the reverse complement.
CTCCCCAATATTCTGCCCGTGATGATGGTGTTTGGAGTCTACTCATCGATGAACCAGCGAATCGAACTCGGCGCCATGATCACCGCATGCATTGCCTTGGGTATCGCGGCCCATGGGACCCTGCACTTTTTGACCTGGTTTCGAATCGCTCTGAAAAAAGGAGCATCCCGACCTGAGGCCACAATCGATGCGTTTGAGCATTGCGGACCGGCGATCTGGCAATCAACCCTGATCATCGCGATTGGCTCACTCGCGCTGGTTCCAGCAGAATTGGGATTAATCAGCAGGTTTGGCTGGCTGATGGCAACGGTGATGGGGGCTACGCTGTTCGGTAATTTAGTGCTGATGCCGCAATTAGTGAGCGGTCCATGGGGCTGGGTCTTTGAGCCAAAGAAAAACCAATCGAGCGAGCCAGCCAATTCCCAAGAAACGCAAGCGTCCCTGGAAATGCAAGCCGAATCTGAAAACTACAGCGATCCAGTCAGCGAAGCAGACGAGGGGAAGGGGCCACCGGCTCCTCACATCAATCCGGTTGATGCCTCCCGGAAGAAACGCCGACCGACATCATGAATTGTGTTCCGCGGGGACTGTTTGTTCCGCAGGCAACTGAACAACCGAGTCGCGCTCGATCAAGATTTTCCACAACGTCACTGCGACAAAATAGTCGATGGCCCCCGCCCAGAGCACATCGCTGACAAAATGGCCCCCTTGCAACACGCGCGTCAGGCCCATCGCCAATCCATAAGCGATTCCCGCCAGGAAAAGGGATCGCTGCCAATACAACTGAGTCGGATGACAAACAAAACCGAGTCCCATCAGAAAAAAGGCAACCGCCGCGTGTCCCGAGGGAAATGACGAGTTGGGCAAATTACGAGTCCCCCATTCACCCACGGGTAAAAACGTCATTGCGCCGCCAAATTGTTCACATTGCAAAGGACGTGGTCGTCCCCAGAGCATTTTGAGGCTGGAGTTCACAATCAACCCCGGCCCAATCAGAAGCAACAGAGCCAGGAACAATCCCTTTCGGCGGATCCCATTCAGAGAAACGGAATTTGCACGTGGCAGTAATCTGGCTCCAAAAATGAAAACCAAGGCACCGGTGATTCCCACGAGTAACGGCGGAATCGTTCCATTCCGGTAAAACCACAACCAGGGTTCCGCTGTCTCCAAGGGCCAGATTTTTCCCACGGGGTCGTAACAGAGTTCCGAGACCTGTTGATCGATGGCAAAGTAGCGAATCATCAGACTTAGCAGGACCAACGCGATCAGGGGCCATACGATGGGCCAGTCGGCCGAACTTTTCCAGCGAGGCTGCTCTTCAGAGTCGGATTTGGTTGCAGCCGCTGAGGGAATCTGTGATGCAACAGAATCAGCAGGCTGGGCTTCTGGACTCATGTCAACTTCCCGACTTACGTACGGATCAACCCTGATACCCAGGCCGAAAGGGCTCCACCAATCACCACCGGACCCCACGCCGCCAGATCTGGTGGGATCACCTGACTCGCCCCGAGTGACTGAAAAACCTGAGCAACTCCAAACAAGGTTGCCAATAGCAAACAGCATAACGAGGAATCTGCCGGTAAGCCGGTGCTTTCACGTCGAACCATCAAGGGGATCGTCAGCAGGACTGCAATCACATTCAAAACGGGCTGCATGAACCGGGAATGGATGTACAACACCAGACGATGGATTGACATCATTCCAAACGCGGGGCAACGAATTCGATCGAGGATTTCCATTGTTGATAAGTTCGTATAACTCGAACTTCGTTTAAACAACTGATCGCAGGTGACTGCAGAGACGACAAAAACATTAGACGATCCGGGGACCGGGCGAACAAGTTCGCGCCCACGATCGGTCAGATTGCGGGAAATATCACTCAAAGGAGGCGTCGTGACATTTAACAATAACCATCCGGCTGGACGTTTCCCCTTGGCGGGATAAAACTTCGCCGTCGGGGCTTCGAGCACGGTAATTTCATTTACCAGACTCGGAGTCGGTAATACAAACACTGGTTTGTCAATCATTCGATCGGCAACTTTCACCGTATCGCCGTCAATCGAAATCCGCGTCGTGTGATCGGTTAAAGACTCGACCTCCGACTGAGAAAGGTCGTTACGATGCCGAATTTCATGTTCACGAAAGGCAACCAGCGGAACCAGAAATTCTTGATTGAATACAAGCAGTCCGTTCACCGCAATCGCCGCAAAAATCATCGGCCTGAGAATGCGATACATGGGAATTCCCGCAGCCAGCAGGGGATGTAATTCACCACTCCGCTGCAAGAGGATCAGTACGGTCATGACCGAAATGACCGTCAATGCCGCCCCTGCACGATCAAGAAACAAGACCGAGCGATAGGCGTTCAAGGTCACGATCAGGTTGACGAGGCCAATCGTGCCGTTGCCACCGTTGATTTCCAAGAGTTCGTCGAGATTTTCGAACAGATCAATGACCGCAACCAAACCAAACATCGCAACAAAACACACGCCAAACGTGTGCAGGAAGTTTCGCAGCAGATAACGGTCATAAGTCATACGAATTCAAGACCACACACACCGATTCCAACGCGGGAATCAGGCCAAGCCTGCCCAATTTCACACGGATTACACGTCAAAACACGATTTCGGTCAAGACGGGTCTGATGCAGTTCTGTTTTCGCAATTCAACAAACACCAATTTCGAGGTGACGCTGCGGTTCCGACGGCGTCAGGCTCTGCAAACGGACCGTGCCAGCCGTTTTGAGAGTTCCCTCCTCAGTCAAATTCCGCATCGTTTCACGCGGCCAATTTCTCCCCGTCTATTTCACGCTCGCAAATGTTGATGTATTATCGCATCAAGAGGTTTTGCACCCCATCCAGTGAGGTTGATGATGCTCACGTTTAACGGTACCCGATTGTCTTCGTTTTGTGATCGAGTGAATCGACGCTCGTTTTTACAGGTGGGGGGGCTCTTTCTGGGGGGATTGAATCTTCCGGCGGTGCTGAGAGCCGAATCGGCATCTCCGGAACAACCCCGCAGTACCTCGCCCCATCGGGGAGCAATTATGATCTACATGCCAGGTGGCCCGCCGCACCAGGACATGTACGACCTGAAGCCAGATGCACCTGCCGAGATACGAGGTGAATTTGATGCGATTTCGACATCAGTTCCCGGGATTCAAATCAGCGAACTTCTTCCCAGACTGGCGCAGCGAATGGATCGATTTGCGATCATTCGATCGCTTGTCGGATCTGACGGTGCCCACGCTTCGACCCTGTGTGTGACGGGTGCCCCCTACGGTAACAAGTTACAGGGGGGAGCACCGAATTTCGGTTCGATGATCTCCGCAGTCCAAGGGCAGACGCATCGCGCCGTCCCTGCAGTCGCGGATCTTTCGGAAACGATGCAGCATACTCCGTACAATATCGGCGGTGCTGGTTTTTTGGGTTCGGCGCATCAGCCGTTTCGGCCCGACGGAGAAACTCGCGCCAATATGCTACCGCAGCGAGATTTGATTGCGCGAATGGATGATCGACGTGCGCTGTTAAGCTCCTTTGATCGATTTCGGCATGAGTCCGACGCCCGGCGGCGTCTGGGGGGATTCGACACGCATGTGGATCAGGCTCTGGATGTCTTGACCTCGAGCCGAGTCATGCAAGCCTTGGATCTTGATCGCGAAGACCCCAAGGTCCGAGCCCGATATGGAGTTGACGATGATCAAATCCTCCCTTATTCCAATCTTGGTTATCGCGCACTGGTCTCGCGATTTCTGGTCGCCCGTCGCTTGATTGAAGCGGGCGTTCGCTGCGTGACGGTTTCGTTCGCCGACTTTGATTGGCATGGTGCCAATTTTGTACATGCTCGCAAGGTTCTGCCCGTGTTTGATCAGGCCATGACAGCTCTTGTCGATGACCTACATGACCGCGGGTTGTCCGAGGATGTCAGCGTCGTGGCCTGGGGTGAGTTTGGGCGTACCCCCCGAATCAATCCCGCTGGCGGACGCGATCATTGGCCACAGGTCAGTTGCGCACTTTTGGCTGGTGGGGGAATGAAAACCGGCCAGGTGATTGGATCGACCAATTCGCTGGCGGAGTCGGCTCAGTCACGACCGGTCCACTATGGCGAAGTTCTGGCGACGATCTATCATAACCTCGGCATCGACCTGGACACGACGACGGTCCGCGATCCCGCAGGACGCCCCCGGTATCTGATCGATGGACATCGCCCGATTCCAGAACTGGTCGGTTAAGAACCCTGAGTAGGGTGCGATCGCGAATTAATCGGGCAGAGTCCAATTCTCCCCCTGCAATTCTTTCAGAAAGACCTGCTCGGTCAGGTCGAAGTGCAGCGGGGTAACGGTGATATTTCCTTCTTGCAGGTGTTTGATATCCGTTCCGTCGTCGAGCAGATGACTGCGAATCGGATTCAACCCGCTCCAATAGTAGGTTCGACCACGCGGATCGATCCGTTTCTCGACTTCTTCCGAGACGCGTCTGACCCCCATCGAGACGAATTTGATCCCGGATGGCCAGTTGTTTTTCGGGGGCGGAAAATTAATATTCCACAACTGACCGGGACGAGTTTTCGGTAGCAGTTGCTGACACAGGGGAATTGCCCGGCGTGATGTCGCGGCAAAATCAGGTGGCCCATCCATCCATTGGGAGAGAGCAAATGACGGAATTCCAAAGAACGCCCCTTCGATCGCAGCGGCAACGGTCCCGGAATACAGCACGTTGATCCCGATGTTCGCTCCGGTATTCAGGCCGCTGACGATCACATCTGGCTTGGTCGGGCAAAATTCCAAGACTCCTAGTTTGACGCAATCCGCAGGGCTCCCTTCCAATTTCCAACCGAAAAACGCACCGTTTTTGTATTCTTTGTGCGCCACCAGCGGATGCAGAAATGTAATCGAATGACCAACGCCACTTTGTTCTACGGCGGGCGCCACGACAGTGACATCACCCCATTGCTTCAGTTCTTCGTGGAGCGCATGCAGGCTGGGGGCGTGAATACCATCATCATTGACCAACAGGATTTGCATGGCACCAATTCTTTAAAACAAAACGAACGTGGGGAATCCATGACGGATGAGTCGACTTTTGGTTATCATACGCGAACAGGAGCAACCTCGTTCGCCGCCAGCAACATCCGCAGGAAGCGAATGCTCTTCCTCACGACGAAGACTGTCAAGCGACACTGGCAAGCGAAAACACCTTGGACTCGTTCAGAACCGTTGATACCCCTGACTCTGGACGATCGTTGCGGCGAGATTGGATCCCCGTATCGCTGAGAATTCCCCGTTCCATCGCGGGAATAGTCGGTGTCCTGGTGCTGGTCTATCTCGGCTTGTGCTCGCGCCCAATCTGGCATACTGATGTCTGGGGGCACCTCAGCTATGGACGGTACATCTGGCGAAATCAAACATTACCTGCCACAGAACCCCTACTGCCGTTAGCCAAAGGGGTCCCCTTTATCGATGGACAATGGCTCAGCCAACTGGTTGGACTGGGGGTGATTAGCCAGCCACGACTGCAGGTCGCCGGCTTAAAGGGGTTGTACGCGCTGCTGGTGACCGGGTGTGCGGCCATGCTGTGCCGGTCTGTCTATCAACAGACCCGTCATGGTGGATTTGCCCTGTTATCGCTCGGTCTGTTTTTGACGATCGGATGGATTCCCCTGTCAGTCTTGAGACCACAATTAGCGGGTCTTTTCTGTTTCATTTTGGTGCTGACTCGACTGGCCCACAAACAGGTACGCAAGCCTGACTGGATCGCGATTCCGCTGGTGTTCGCCTTGTGGGCCAATCTGCATCCGTCCTTTTTTGTCGGTCTAGGGCTGTTGACATGCTTTGGTTTTGGTCGTTGGCTGGATCTTCTGTTTCGAACCGGAAGTATTTGGCGTTCCAGTTGTGATCGGTCGGTATGGCGGCTGTTTCTCCTGACAATCCTCGCGACGGCCGCAGTTGCCCTGAATCCCTATGGAACGGGTTTGTATGTCGAAGCCTGGCAATTTTCGGCCAATCCGAATCTTCAAGATCTGACCGAATGGCAGCCAATGACTATCCGTTCAGGGGAAGGGCAGGCCTTCGCTTTGGTGACAATACTGCTGATAATTGCTTATTGCTGGACCCCCCGGCGGTTATTGGGTTGGGAGTTATTAACGTTGACGGGACTCGGTTTGGCGGGAATGTGGAGTGTCCGCATGGTGATCTGGTGGGCGCCCGTGGCTGCAATTCAACTTTCGCAGCATGGATACGCGATCTGGCGAGCATCTCAACAACGCCCTTCGGTTGTTGACCCCGCCCCACGATTGGAAACTTGGACGTGGGTTTCGCTGCTGCTGGTACTTTCCGGTTTGATCATTAGTCCGCCGGGACAGGCCTTGCTCTGGAACAAGCAGCCAGAAATTGGCCAGGCGGTCTCCACCATGACGCCCGTCTTCGCGGCAGAATATCTGCGCCTGCATCCACC
>CAMBQP010000163.1 GCA_945869955.1 Schlesneria paludicola DSM 18645 | reverse complement strand
GCGCCGTAAGCCGCACACAAGCTGATCGGCAATTCCGCCTGCACACTCGTGATAAAGACAATCTTTCCCCGCGCGCCACGGGCAACCAGGTGGCGAGCCACCAGCTGACTCATGTGAAAACCACTGGTGAGGGTTCCGTTAATCGTCTTCTCAAACTCGTCAGCGGGATAATCCAAAAACTTCCCACGACGACTGTAGGCAGGGTTACTGACCAGGATGTCGATCCGCCCCATGGCCTTGAGTGCTTTTTCGACCAGTCCTTCGCATCCTGTTCGCGAAAAGACATCCGCCTCGATGGCGAGGCATGTTCGCCCGAGCGTTCGAATCTGGGCAGCGGTTGCTTCGAGTTCGGTACTACCGGGCCGATCATTCAGGATGATATCCGCACCATTTTTGGCGAGTTGCATGGCGCACCCCATGCCGATTCCACGTCCAGCTCCCGTCACGAGAGCGATTTTTCCAGCCAGATTCATTGCCATCATTCCTGTCGTAAGGTCCTGTCAAATCGATTCCATGGCCAGGCGGCTTCCCGTGTCAAACGGCGTCCTACTGAGCGGATTCCGGTTTGGCTTGAGCCCCAGATCCTCCTACCCCACGAAAAGTCCCACTACCAGCAGATTGGTATTCAGCAGATTGGTCAGAGTCTGCGGTTTTGTCAACGATTGAACGGACCAACGACGGTGGGGTTGCGGTTACAGGATCGCAATTGGGGGGCTGGCAATCCGATGAGATTGGTCCGGTTTCTGGGTGGCCTGCTGGGTATTGTTGGTCGATTGCATAAGATATTCATCGAGACGGCCCCCCAAAAAACAGGCAGAGACGAAACACGTGGCGACCAGGAACAAAAGATCATGACGAGTCTTCGAGCAATCTCTCGATACCTGCTGGCAAGTCTGATGGTTTTTGCTGGGGTGATGCACTTTGTGCGGGCGGATTTCTTCTTGAAAGTGATGCCCCCCTACCTTCCCTGTCATCTGGAATTGGTTTATCTCAGCGGCGTCTGTGAAGCGGTCTTGGGGCTGCTTATGCTTGTACCCCGGTATCGCCGACTGGCGAGTTGGGGGATCATCGCCTTGTTAATCGCGGTCTTCCCAGTCAATCTTCACGTGTTCCAGCATCAGGAACTGATTCCAGCACCACCAATCGTTCACTGGTTGCGATTGCCGTTGCAGGGGATCTTGATTTTGATGGCGTATGGACAATTGCCGCAGACCAAAACCACCTCCAACACCAGCGGTTCGTAGCTCGACACGATTTTCAGCAGGCAAATCATCGATGATTCTCCTGATCTGCAAGAATTTTCCCGGATTCTCTTTGGCTTGAAATCTCTAAAAGAACCGCAAAAACAGGAAAGGGCTTTGTGAAAAATAAGATTCAGTTTTCCACCGTTTCCGAGAACCGAGTGAATTGCCGAGCCAGCGACTTGTCCCTAAAATTCCCTCGCCAAATCGGCGCGTTTGCCCGGAAAAGAATAAAGAGGCCCTTACGATGATCCCCAAGTCTGAATTAATTGAAATGTTCGAGGCGATTGCTGAGCAAACCGACTGGGACATGACCGGTGAAATGCTCTGGGGTTATTTTTTCACCGATGATGACCAAGGGAAACTTCATGCTTTGGCCGACCGACTTTCGAGTCAGGGCTATCAGTTCGTCGAGATTTCCGAGGGAGACGAATCCGACGACCCCTTGACGTTGCAAGTTGAGAAAATCGAAATTCATACCCCCGACACGCTTTTTGTACGCAATCAAGAGCTCGCGGCGATTGCAGAGGAAATGAAGGTTGGTTCTTATGACGGGATGGATGTCGGGTCCCTGGATGATGATGACGACGACTTCGATGATGATGACGAAGAGGAAGAGGAAGAGGAAGAAGAAGAACACAAGTGACCGTTGATTGTGCTTCGACTTGATGTCAGCGAGAATGCTGTCAAGCTTGGACTTGGAATCACCACGAGAATCGGATCTCGTCGTCGAAGCAATTTGCCGGCGAGATTTGCCTTTTGGGTACGGGCTTACGCCTGATGTTAAAGGCGAACGCCTCCTGGATTCAGCGCCATTCAGAATTGAAGCACAATCATGAAACGTTTCGGATTCCTCCTTGTCGTTGGTCCGTTAGTTGCCGTTGCTGGCTTCGCGGGTTTTCATTTCTGGAATTCCGGCGGGGCAACCCCGGCCCTCGCGCAGGTAGAAGCTGCGGGCCCCCGCGATCATCTGACAATCACCGAAGAAAAATACGTCGCTGCTCGTCTGGAAGCGGCGTCGCCCATGCGGCGTGAACTAAGGTCAGTGCGAATTGTTCCCGGTCGGATCGAGTACAATTCCACGCGACACGTTGAGGTCAAATCACCGTTTGATGGCTTGATCCGACGAATCGACATCAAAGTGGGGGATCGGGTCACCGAAGGGCAGGTCATGGCGGTCGTAGACAGCCCTGAACTGGGTGAAGGACGCGCCGATGTCCTGCTCAGGGAAACCGACCTGCAACAGGCGTTCAACGAGCATGAGTGGTGGCATTCGATCCAGGCGAATCTCGATGAACTGCTCGCGCGGCTCAAACGTCCTCAGGAAATTCAGCAGCTGGAAAAAGAATTTGCCGATAAATTGCTCGGAGATTATCGCCAGCAGGTGCTGACCGCTTATTCACGGATGCGACTTGCGGAAAAACTGAGTACCAATGTCAAATCGGCGGGAGAAGCAGGAGTCAGTATCCGCACCGTTCTGGAGCTTGGCTCTGCTCGTGATACCACGACGGCGGAATACGCGGCGGCCTGCGAACAGGCGACGTTTGATGTCAAACAAAAGCACCTCAAAGCAGAATCGGCGATGAAGAACGCCGAACGACGACTCGCCGTTGCCAAGCAGCGACTCAGTCTTTTGGTAAACCAACCGTATGAAGCCGTCGACGATCTCGGGAATTCAAATAATTTGAGTATCTGGCCGGTGAAGGCTCCGTTTACCGCGACGGTCGAAGAAATTCTGCTGGCCCCTAAAGAGCGTGTCCAGACAGCACAGGCATTGTTTCAACTGGCGGATACCTCCCGACTATGGGTGCAGGCCCAGATTCGTGAAAAAGACTGGTCCGCTTTAGCGATTGTCCCCGGACAAACCGTCTCGGTGCAGACTCCCGCTCTGCCTGGCGAAACCTTATCTGCGACGATTTCCTTTGTCGGCAGAACTGTGGCGATGGAAACGCGAGCGGTCCCATTAACGGCCGAAATTGAGAATCCGAACGGGTTGTTGCGTCCCGGTATGATTGTTCGCGTGTTGATCCCTGATGGACCCGCTCGGGAATGCCTGACGCTGCCAAAATCTGCGGTGACCTCCAACGACGGAAGAACCTTTGTGTTCGTCGAAACCGGCCCACGTGAATACCATCTCCGAGATGTCACCGTTGGGCTGCAAGTCGAGCCGTGGGTGGAAATCGTGTCCGGGGTTCAACCGGGTGACCGCGTTGTAACGGCAGGGGCTGCGATCCTGAAGGCCGAATTCCTGCTGGAAGCGGAAGATTAAGTCGCAAAAAACGAGCCAGAACAAGCGATCCCTCCCCAAGCGATCCCTCGGAACAGAGCCTCTTCGGGTGAGCGTCTGAGAGATTGAGAGCGGTTGAAGTTGAGAGCGGTTGAGGTCGAGTCACCCTGCCGTCGTCTCACTCGTTGGCTGTCCCTGTGTGGCAAGCAATTCCCGCTTTTCTTCCGCAGCACTCAGACGAAGATAGAACGGAGCTGCGCGCCAGAAATCCGTGTCCGGGGATGGGGGTTGGCCAGTCCCTTGAGTGATTTGATCGAGTCCAAGCTTGGCGATGATTGCGGCCCGAGGCCGATGGACTTCGGGGTCATCGAGCGATCTGAATCGAGCTCCCCCCAGTGCCAGCTTTTTCACACCAGGGCCGATCATGAGATCAGAATCCGACTGCAGGGCGAGCAAATGGGGGCTGGAAATAATCTGAATCGGAGCGACCTGTTGCCAGCGTGACGATCCTTCGCGGTGATATTCACCAACAAAGAATTCATCCCTTTGGGCGTCTTCGATTACCCGCATTCGACGGATCTCAATTGGGGCATTGGTGGCGATCGCGGCAAAGGTATCGACCGAGACGAATTGGCATCCAGTGGCATAAGCAAACGTTTTCGCGCAGACCATTCCCACACGTAGGCCTGTAAAGCTGCCGGGACCTTTGCTGACCGCAACCAGCCGCACTTCGGCGGGCTGGATCCCATGCGATTTCAACAGTTCGCCGATTTCAAATACCAAGGCCTGAGCATGGCGGCGGCCTACCTGATTCAGATGACGAACCTCCAGCAGTCGCTCGTGATCAACGAGTGCCACCGATCCTTCCAGGCCACTGGTTTCAATCCCAAGAATAATCATCAATACCCGGTCCCTTTTTTTCTTCAATAATTGATGTGGTACAGAATACACATTTCGGGGGCCATCGAGCGAGTCCTCGGATCCCCCGTCGATTTTTTGGTTGACCGAAACCTTTTTCACTTTTTGGCTCGAGGGAATTGGAAGCAAAGCTGCGGTGGACCCCGTTGCCTTCGGGTCTGTTCAATAAAAGCCATGACAGAAAAAAGGATGTGTCCGATCTCGACCACCAAGTACATGAATCTCCTCGATATCGGCATGCAGAAAGTCGGCGGGGGCAGAATGGAATTTGCCTTGGATTCTTACCGAAAAACGGGGCTTCAAAAAAGTGGACAGGAGAGACCGACCGCTGAACTGTCGATTGAGATTCTGAATTGACCTTGTGCCCAATGATTTGCGATTCTAAGTTTCGTTGCATCTTTACGGTGCTGACGCCGGGAGTTGCTGGAAAATATGAGATCTGATTCTTGGAAGGGGTGACGCATGGCATTTCGCAAAGGGGTCTGCTGGACAATTCTGCTGATCGCGGGATCATTGATACCGATTTGCTCGGGGCAAGAGGCCCCTGCTGAATCCCCGGCATCTCCGGAAAAGATTCCGGCCAGTGACGCGCCTGGTCCGCTGACACCAGGCAACCATACGCGCACATTGATGATGGGGAAGCAAAAACGGACCTACCTGGTTCATGTGCCGGTCGGATACGATCCGACTGTCCCCGCTCCCGTGGTGCTGGCACTTCATGGTGCTGCCATGAATGGCTCGATGATGGTCTGGTTTTCGGGACTGAATAAAACCTCGGACGCCCATGGTTTTGTTGTGGTTTATCCGAGCGGTACCGGTACCGGGCCCTTCCTGGCCTGGAACGCGGGAGGATTCACCGGACGCATGAACGAAGGGCGACCGGATGATGTGGCCTTCATTGGGGAACTCCTTGATGAATTAGAGACCCTCGTCTCTGTCGATGATCAGCGCGTTTATGCCTGTGGGATGAGTAACGGTGGAATGATGTGTTACCGCCTGGCACTCGAGCTTTCTGAGCGGATTGCTGCGATTGCCCCGGTCGCCGGAACGATGGCGATTGCCGAAAGCGAGCTCAAACGAGCTGTTCCGGTAATCCACTTCCATGGAACGAAAGACACGATTGTTCCTTATGGGGTTCCCAAGGGAAAATCTCCTCCGTTCATGACGCTCAAGGGGGTTGATGACACCATCCAGACTTGGGTCCGCTTGAACGCCTGTCAGACGGATGGGGTCGTCGATATTCTTTCTAAAGAGGGGGATAAAACTCGGGTGACGCGCACGACCTATCCTGAGGGGAAAGAAGGAGCCGAAGTCGTGCTGGTGGCGATTGAGGGGGGCGGACATACCTGGCCAGGCCAGCAGCCGCCGGTCGGGTTCATTGGCAAGTCGGCGAAGAATATCTCGGCAAATGAATTGATTTGGGAGTTTTTTCAGAAGCATCCTCTGAGGTAGAAATCGACTGGTCACAAAAAAAGTGGAATTTTTTGCCGGCCCTTCTAAACTTTAGAAGTTGGCGAACGCTGATGAATGGTCACGAGAGAAACTTCTTGCGAATGGGGAAATCTCCCTCCTTCCTCGCGGCGATGCCATGATTCCCTTCTCCCCATTTAAGGTCTGATGTCATGCTGAAAATGAGTCTCCGTAGCCGTTTGGTTCTTTCGCTCGCCCTCTGTGCTGCGCTGCCAGGTCTGTCCGGGCTAGCTGAGGCAGGCCGTTGCAATGCGTCGAGAATGCAACCGGCCGTCCGGTACTATCATCCACAGGCTGTTCATGCCGTTCAGCCCGTCGCCTATTTCTCACAACCGACCGTGATTCATCAAGTGGCTCCCGTCGCATTCGCCGCTGCACCTCCAATCACGCAGTTGGCCCCAGCGGTCGTGGCCGCTGCTCCCGCAGACATTGTCGACACCGCCGTTGCCGCGAAGTTCTCGACACTCGTCGCTGCCGTGAAGGCCGCCGGTTTAGTAGAAACCCTCAAGGGTAAAGGCCCCTTCACTGTCTTCGCTCCGACCGATGAAGCCTTTGCCAAGCTCCCCAAAGAGACCCTCGAAAGCTTGCTCAAGCCCGAGAACAAGGACAAGCTTGCCGCGATCCTGACCTACCATGTGGTTGCTGGCAAAGTCACTGCCGCTGACGTGGTCAAGCTGACCGAAGCCAAAACAGTGAATGGCAAGTCTGTTAAAATCACGGTAGAAAATGGTGTGGTCAAAATCGATGGTGCGAAAGTGACGAAAACCGATGTCACTTGCTCGAATGGTGTGATTCACATCATCGACACCGTTATCATTCCTAAATAGTATTCTTCGTCTGATGGACGATCTGAACCATTGTACGTAATGAAGTTTAGGGTGTGACAGCAGGGTCAATGACCGTGCTGTCACACTTTTTTTACACCTCCCCGCAAAGCATGGGTTCAACGATAACCTCAGTAGGCGCAGATCCAAGACTTGACTCTGCAGCAAACATGACGACTTCGGTCACAGATCCGTCCACCCTGAAGGCCATGACGGTCAGGCTGCTGGGTCTCTAACCCCGTCCGAGATCTCTTCTCACAGCAGCGTTCAGCCATGTTCATTGATTACGGCAGTTGCGTCGTGAATCAGACGCTTCTTCATCAATGCGAAGATTCTATCAATACGAAGATTCTGAACCACGAATCAAGCGCACAGGAACAGAAAACTTTGCAAGAAACTGAAGACGGAATTTTCACTACCCCCCGCAGGGTCTGTTGTTGAACCCAAACACGTTCGTTGAACGTATCGAGCATGAATCCACCCGCATCCTAAAACGACGATTCATCGACCTCGGCAAAATCCATTAATGCTGGATGCGGTACGGTGTCGTAAGGCCCCTGGGTCCGCGCAAGTCTTTGCTCGGTCGCTGGGGTAAATTGGGGTTGCTGCAGAATGTCCCTGGCTTTCAGAATTTCGTTGTGAACTACTGGAAATGAAGGGATCTGAGCATCCCATTCGAGCAAGATCGAAACCCCCTCGGTCAACTCGTAAGCCAGTCGAAACAGGTTCCAGACCGGATCGATCACCGGACCATCATGCGTGTCAATCAGGTGGGTGCCACAGTTCGTATGCCCTGCTAAATGCATTTGCACCACTCGTTCGCAGGGAATTCTTTGCAGATAGTCCACCGCGTCAAAGCCATGATTTCGCGCCGAGACGTACACATTATTAACATCGAGCAGTAAGCCACAATCCGCTTCCACGGCAAGTCGCGCGATAAACTCAGCTTCACTCAGGGTCGACGCAGCAAATGTGATATAGCTGCTGGGATTCTCAAGCACCAACGGGCGTTCCAGGAAATCCTGAACAATCCGGACGCGGTCAATCACATGCCTCAGTGATCCTTCATTGTAGGGGAGTGGCAACAGATCGTGCGTATTGATCCCGGCGATCCCAGTCCAGCAAATGTGATCCGAAACCCATCGAGCCTTAACAGCCAGGGCGAGCTGTTTCAGCTTTCGCAGGTACTCCCAGTCCAGCGGTTCCGTGCTACCGATTGACAAAGAAACCCCATGCATCACGATCGGATAGCGTTCCGCGATTTGGTCGAGCACGTACCGGGGCCGTCCTTGCGAGTCCATGAAGTTCTCAGAGATCACCTCGAACCAGTCCACAGCCGGTTGCTGTTTGAGAATATGATCAAAATGAATCGTTCTCAAGCCGATTCCCAGACCAAGATTTTCGTACCCGAGTCGACTGGTCATGATTCCTCCTTCGCCCGTCCGGCCCGCGTGGTCGTGATCCAGACGAAGACGCGACCTGCCTCGTCCTGCCAAAGTTCTCGGGTTAATCGTTTGGGAATCACGAGTTGCCGCAGTGCCAGACTCCACGTCGTCATCTTACGAGGGAACGAAACTTTGATTTTTTCCAGATCAATTTGTTTGCTGTCTAACTCGGCATGATCGATGAGGATTGGCGTTTCCGCCAATTTTGAAATCGCAACCAGGACATCGGAAAGCTCGACATCCGTTAATTCGATCGGGGCCATCGTATAGAGTTTCGGTGACGCCTTGAAAGTGGCTCGCTGGACCGGCCAGCCAATCGGCCATTGTTCGAGCTTCGAATTCCGGGGCTCAATCAGTAATTCGATATTTCCTGCTGGGGTCCGGTTGGGGCGAAATCCCAAGCCGTTGTCGCTCAGTGAAAGTGCGAGCACCAGCCCCGCACTGAATCCTTTGAGCTCTTGCCGGACTTGCACTCGTTCACCTCGTTTGGCCAGCACGTCCCCGGCATCCGCACTCCACTTCAGCGGAAAATCCGCCGGAAGGGGTACTTTCTCAAGGGCTTGTTTTAGCGGCATTTCGTCCGTCTCAAAATCGATCGGCTTCATCAGTCCGTCGTAGAGAGCTGCGAACTGATCATCGGTCATCCCCCATAACGGCTGCCCTTTGGGAGTCCCTTTGACGCCGTACGTTCGCAATTCTTCAATCCACTCCTTAAGCTTCACCGAATCATTTAAGGTAAATGTCCGATCGGGTAACTCGATATTGCCAGATCGATCCAGCAGACCAATGACGGTGACATAGCGTGTGTTCCCCGCTTCTCGTTCTTTCAATCCCGGCTTGTCATCGGCAACGGGGCGATGAACACGCAGTGAGACATCCAGTGGTTCCAGTACCTTCAGCCAGTTTTGGGCAGAAAGCGCTCCGCCTCCCGCCTCTTGCAGTAGCTCAAACTCGATAATCGTGGTTTTCGTGGTCGGTTTCCGGGATGCTGCGGCTTTGGGTTTGATGGCCGCTGGATTGCCTGGACGCGATGTCGGGGGAATCCCTTGCCCTGACGCCAACGGCATCGAAACCTGCTGGCAAACCAAAACCAAGACCAGGACAATCGCCATTCGAGCACTGACCGTAGCCGCCGGTCCCAACGAGAATGTCTGTCGTAAAGGGCTGATTTTCTCTAGTTGCATGTTCGTGGCCTCTGTGAGGTTTAGCCCCAGCCCCTGAATGGAGCCGAGTTCCGTATTGAAACAGCGTCGCATGGCCATCTCTGGCAAAAATCAATCTTGTCAGCGACGCTATCGTAGGTGACAGCATTCCAGACTCACAAGAGGAGTTCGTGTTGAAGTTGGGTTGCGAAGGGATCGGGTCTTGTTGACGGCCAAATTTGCCGTTCGGTTGACGATGGGATTTCATGATGTTGTGAGTCGGTGTTTCTTAAATTGATCGCGTAAAATCGTCAAAGTTCGGCGGGATTTGCCGGACCTGATGACAATCGAGGTGACTTTGTTGCAACCACCTGTGGATTCTTGAGCGAACTCTTTGAGAGATCCGCAGAAGGGGAAACTCGACACGCCGAAGCTGGCAGAGTTTCCCTGTTTTCTAGTTGGTTCGATTGGGCAATCTGTTCATGTTGCCTGAGTCCTGTTTCAAGCAATTCCCTGAAGCCCGTCGATGCTGAAGCGTAAGGAGATCAAGGATCGTTCTCCGATGCAGCGAAGGATTGTGGCAGGCACATTGAACTACAACTATTGTCCGATCTCAGCGCCCACGAGTAGATCTTCCATGATACAACGCTGTTGCTCATCCCCTCTGTGGAGTGCCTTGTTCCTGCTCGCGAGCACCACGGTGCTTTCGGCATCCGAACGAGTCACACCCGAAGTGCTGGCGGCCAAACGGGCTCTCCCGTCGGTCGGTAATATCCATACCGAGAAGGCGGCGAACCCCTCGAACAGTGTCTTCACGTCTGATAAGGCGAGAAAGATCAACGGCATGGGGACCGGCATCGTCTTCGACGAACGGGGATACATGGTCACCAATTACCATGTGATTGCCGATGTTGACACGATTCGCGTCGAATTTGAAGACGAAAATCGCGTCCGCTCCAGCTACATCGCCCGCAAAGTTCGTTATGACCGCGAACACGATCTGGCAATCATCAAGGTCGATGCGGCAAAACCCTTCAAGGTGATGCCCTCGGGAACTTCTTCCGACCTGATGTATTGTGAAAAGGTGATCGCCATCGGGAATGCCTTCGGATATGACGGAACGGTGACGCTGGGTTACATCAGTGCTCTCGGTCGTGATGTCGAAGCCAATGAAACGGTTTCGTATAAAAACCTGATCCAGACCGATGCCGCGATCAATCCCGGAAATAGTGGTGGTCCGCTGATCAATATGGAAGGGGAAGTGATCGGGATCAATGTCGCGATTCGCGCCAACGCTCAGAAGATTGGTTTCGCCATCCCGATCGATGACGCACGAAAAATCATTGCGAAAATGATGAGTGTCGAACATCTGGACAACACCTTTCACGGGGTGATCTCGAAAGATATCAAATCCGGCGCGACACGCATGTTGATGGTGGACGGAGCTCACCCGGAAAGCCCCGCCGCTCTTGCCGGACTCCGCACAGGCGATGTGATCACGCGGGCAGGAAACATCGAGGTGGTGGATGGGGTTGATCTGGAACGAGCTCTCCTACATCGGGCACCCGGCGAGAAAATCGAGATCACCGTCAAGCGAAATGACAAGATCGAGAAAACTCTGCTGGCTCTGACCAGCTTCCCTGGTGGTCGATCCAATGTCGTGAGCGAGATGCAGGTGACCGCACGGGCTAACAACGATGAGTCGGATCGATTCTGGTCACAGCTCGGCTTACGATTGACCCTCTTGCCCGTCACGGAAGTCCGTAGCCAACTCTCGAAGACAAAATACCGCGGTGGAATGCGAGTGCTTGAAGTGAAGGCGGAAAGTCCAGCCGCCGTTAACGGGATCCAAAAGGGTGACATTCTGGTCGGACTCGATAAATGGGAAACGATGAGCGGCGACAATATCGTTTGGATCATGAATCAGATCGCGGCTCAGTCACCGGGTGCGGATGGACAAAATCAGGTCAAATTCTATTTGGTTCGTGGACAGGAAACGCGCTACGGACACCTCCCCGTTGCCTCAGCACCTCGAACTGCATCGAACGGGAATTGAGACCGATTCGACGATCCTTGAGGTTTGGTGGATCTACGGGTTTCTCTGTTAACAAACCCCCCTCCTGTCCTGATCTCAACTTTGATCCCCTCTAAAAGTCTGATGATCAGACCTGCAGAGGGGATTTGCATTGGTCTCCGTCTCTGATCAACCGCTGTGGTGAAGCACACGATTTAACGGGACGGTGTTGTCGGCGACTGACCGGTCCGGGGAAAAGCCCTCATCTGCCCAGATCCCATCGGTCGTGGGTTGAAAAACTGCCGCATCGCATCATCAAGATCCGGAAGGGGGATATAGGCGACGTGAGGGTTTCCGACATTTCCCGTCACCCGGACCGCAATCCATTCCGCCTGCATGAACAGATTTTGCAGCATACGGCGACGGCCACGCCCTGGTCGAGAACCAAATTCGAGCTCGAGCTCACCATCAAATCGAACATGGCCGCGACCGCGCAGACTCATCGCATCCCCCAAGAGTTCAATCGATCGAAAATCGAAACGGCTCTCGACGACCGAGAAATCCAGATCGGCCTGCTCGAAAGCGGTTTTGTCGGGGACGCGCAATTGCGGCAAGTTGAACATCTGGACAAACAGAGGCAGCTCGTAAAGCGATGCCGGAGCGATCCGTAATTTGCCTTCTCCCCCCATTCGATCAGCACGGTCCCCTTTGCCGCGCAGATTTAACCAGCCATTCATGACCCCCGCCAGATTCGACTGCCCGTGAAGGTACTGTTGGGCATAGCGTTCCAGTAACCCCTTTTCCAGCTCGACAAAAACTCGATAATCGGCATCCGATTCGATATCCACCACCGCGTCGAGGTAGACCGTCCCTCCAACCGCTTTGCCGCTGATTCGTTTTTCCGCAAGCGGAAGCCCCTTTCGTGGAGGGATCGCACTGCTGGTTCCGGCGATGAACTTGTTCTGGTGAAAGGAAAATGGGCCGCGAATACCAGTGATCTGATACGACAGTCCTGAACGCTGCTGAAAGAGCGAAATCGAATCGAGATTGAGTTCCCCATCCAAATTGGCTTGGGTCCCGTTCCAGGTCCCGACCAACTGAACAAAACCATTCATGTCTTTGATCGGTGTCCCGGCGTTCAGTGCACAGTGTGACAAAACGGTTTTCAGATTCCAGGCAACTTCCATCGACTCATCGCCATGCGACGGGCCCGAAAATTCAATCGGACCCGAAAACGAAAAATCTCCTTTGGGCTGCAGATGGTCATAGACCCGCTGGATTCCCGAAGGAAGCGTATTCCGAAATGCCAGATTGGGGAGCACGTGATCGACATTCAGCAAATCGAATTTCAATCGCCAAGGCTCAGTGCTGGGAAAAGAGCCGAATCCACTGCCGCTGAGTTGAGTCTCGTCATGTTCTGCATACAGTTCCTTCATTTCCAATTGGCCGGTTTTAGTGCTGAAGGCGAATTCACCTCGCAGGTTTTGGAGCGGCCAGGGAAAACTGCGCATCACCACTTCTCCGCCACGCACCGTGATGCTGGGGATTTCGATATCGCAGGGCTGACCCGGAATCCACGTGATTCGCGTTTTGATGTCAAACAGTCCATTTGGCTGAAAGTCATTCCAAATCTGGCGTAACTTGGCCGGAAGCGCATCTTTCAACGATCGATCAAAAGCACCATCATTGGCATCCACCGCCAGTTCGAGTAAATCCGCACCAGGGCTTCGTCGAAAAATCCCTTGTCCGGCAATGGTGGTTCCATTGTGGGTTCCTGTCAGTTTGGTGAACTCGACATCGTTACCACTCCATTTGAGAAAGCCCTGCAGCTGCTGGATTTCGTAAGGAAATCCCGAAAATGTCAGGCGGCCATCAGAGAGCTTTTCGACCAGTTCGGGTTTGTATTTCTGACCAACCCCCGCAGGCTTTAACAGCCGCAGCCAAAGGTCATGCCGGCCAGTCAAATTCAACGCCTTGATGGTTCGCTGAACCGCCAGCGGACAGGCGGCTACCGATTCATCATCCAACGGTAAATTTCGCCCCTTCAACACGATCTCGGCTTGGTGTGCTGGTCCCGGATTGATCACGGTACCGGCCACCGTCACGGGCTGATTCGCATATTTTCCCTGGGCCGTGAACGTCACGATGTTCTTACGCAGATGCAATTCTCCTGCAACGTTGCGTACCGTGACCGGAAATCGTTTGTCCGTGACAGTACCACCCACCAGACGCAAGTCGATTTC
>CAMBQP010000162.1 GCA_945869955.1 Schlesneria paludicola DSM 18645 | reverse complement strand
ACAAGGGGTGATGACAAGGGGTGATGACAAGGGGTGATGACAAGGGGTGATGGCAAGGGGTGATGGCAAGGGGTGATGGCTGGCGGATGTTCGCTTGTCCGACAGATTTGGCATCCCCCTTGCGGCTTGCAGTGCAAATCAGGTAATTGCAGTGCAAATCAGGTAAGAAGGGAAATCTCCTGAGATCGACGTTCCAACTCGTCCACTTCCTGCTGAGCGAGCCTTGGGAGTTCTGCGATTCTGACCGCCTCGTCAACGTGTGCCACGGCTCCAAACCCGATGATCGCAGATGTGATCGGCCGTTTCGACAACACAAAACGTAATGCCATTTCCCGTAAGGCTGTCATCGAACCGAGTTGCTTGGCCAGCTGTTCGGCATGGGATTGATCCTGGTGGTAAAGCGCAACCGGAAAAAAGGGGGTTTGCAACGTATGCTCCGAGGGTTTGTTTCCCAGCAGGGCTCCAGCCGCGAAGACACGAATCGCAAAAATCCCCATCCCCAATTGGTTCGCCGTTTGCAGAAAACCACCGTAATTCTGGTCTGTTTCGATACCGGGGATCGTCCGCAATGCACTCAAATTCAAGAGATGTACCGGGGCCTGGATCGTGGAAAAATGACCAGACTGCATGACGGTCGTTAATGCCTCTGCATTGCCGATTCCGGTGAGTCCAAAATGATCGACCCAACCTGCGGCACGAACCTCTTCCATCCCCGCCAACAACCCCTTGGGGCCGAGAACATCCTCTGGCGTAATTGAGGTGGGTTGATCGTGGCGATGATGAGTGATCGAATTATGGATCTGCAGCAGCGTTATCCGACCGGTTTTCAAACGCTCCAGGCTCTCTTTCACCGATGCGATCACGAGCGGGCGGAGGTCGGTTTCTGTTGTCAGTGAAACCCGAACTTTCGTCGCCACATGCACCGGCGGATCTGGACGAAGTTCTGCCAGCACCGTCCCCAAGTTCGCCTCGGAGCGGCCATGGCCGTAGGTGGCAGCGGTATCGAACCAGTTGATGCCCAACTCGATCGCGCGAGCAATCACCCCCCGCTCGGTTTCGACCGCAGTCGTGGAAGTCAATAACCCAGAGACTGGCCCTGCCCCAAACGAAATGGCGGAAACAGCAAGACCTGTTGATCCCAGTTGGCGAAACAGCATGATGTGATCTCTGAGCGAATTCCGATTTGATGGGGAATCATCGGCAACCTGAACACGAAACAGCCCGCAGGAGCGAACTCCTGCGGGCTATGTGTTTCTTCAAGAAATCAGGACATCGTACGATTAGTACATGTCGTCGTGATCGCTATGGCCACCGGCCTTTTTATCAGCGTCTTTTGGCTTTTCGGCGATCAGGGCATCGCTGGTGAGCAGCAGGGTCGACACGCTGGCTGCGTTCTGCAGGGCACTGCGGGTCACCTTGCAAGGATCGATGATACCGGCCTTGACCAGATCTTCGTACTTGCCGGTTGCGGCGTTGTAGCCGAAACCTTCTTTATGTTCAGCAACCTTTTCGCAGATCACAGCGCCATCAACACCGGCGTTGTCAGCGATCTGGGTCAAAGGAGCACGGCAGGCGCGGACGATGATGTTGAAACCAGTGGTTTCGTCTTCATTAAGGCCAGTTGCCTTGAGTTCGAGTGACGAGCGAAGCAGTGCAACACCACCGCCAGGAAGAATCCCTTCTTCAACAGCGGCACGGGTTGCGTGCAAGGCGTCTTCAACGCGAGCTTTCTTTTCTTTCATTTCGCTCTCGGTTGCGGCCCCGACGTTGAGTTGAGCCACTCCACCCGACAGCTTGGCAACCCGTTC
Organism: Schlesneria paludicola DSM 18645; assembly: GCA_945869955.1. Classification (GTDB taxonomy): domain Bacteria; phylum Planctomycetota; class Planctomycetia; order Planctomycetales; family Planctomycetaceae; genus Schlesneria; species Schlesneria paludicola_B. The sequence continues at coordinate 11,784 of CAMBQP010000162.1, read as the reverse complement.
TTCCAGCTTTTCACGATCGTAATCGCTGGTTGACGAAGCGAGTTCACGGCGGATCTGTTCGATCCGAGACTTGATGTCTGCAGACTTGCCGTGTCCTTCGATGATCGTGGTGTTGTCTTTGTCGATGACGATCCGCTTGGCGCGACCAAGATCAGACAATTGCACGTTTTCGAGTTGGATACCGAGGTCTTCAAAAATCGCTTGACCACCGACCATGATGGCCAGGTCTTGCAGCATGGCCTTCCGGCGATCGCCGTAGCCAGGTGCCTTGACTGCCGAGATCTTGAAGGTGCCACGCAGTTTGTTGATAACGAGGGTCGCCAACGCTTCCCCTTCGACTTCTTCAGCGACGATTAACAGCGGCTTGCCACTGTTCACAACCTTTTCCAGCACAGGAACGAGATCCTTGATGCTGCTGATCTTCTTTTCGTGGATCAGGATGTAAGCATCTTCGAGCACGCATTCCATCGAGGTGGAGTCGGTGACGAAGTAAGGAGACAGATAGCCGCGATCGAACTGCATCCCTTCGACGACTTCGTAGGTTGTCGTGAGTGACTTCCCTTCTTCAACGGTGATCACGCCGTCTTTACCGACTTTTTCCATCGCATCAGCGAGGATATTACCGATCTCGGCGTCACCGTTGGCGGCGACCGTTCCGACCTGAGCGATCGATTTCTTGTTTTTGCATTCGACAGCCATTGCCTTGAGCTTGGCGACGATCTGTTCGACCGCTTTGTCCATACCACGCTTCATGTCGATTGGGTTGACCCCGGCGACAACGGCTTTCAAGCCTTCCACATAGATGGCTTCGGCAAGAATGGTGGCTGTGGTGGTTCCGTCACCGGCGATGTCCGAAGTCTTGCTGGCGACTTCGCGAACCATCCGGGCACCCATGTCTTCAAACTTGTCTTCCAGTTCGATTTCACGGGCAACGGTCACACCGTCCTTGGTGACGGTTGGCGAGCCAAAGCTCTTTTCGATAATCACGTTACGACCGCGGGGGCCGAGAGTGACTCGCACCGTGCGGGCGAGTTTCTGCACGCCGCGACGCATGGCTTCCTGCGCTGTCTGATCAAAGGCGATAATCTTAGCCATTCGGAGAAGCTCCTGATTTGAAAATTTCGAAAACTCGAATCCGTATGCCTAAGAAGATGGCCATGAGTGGCTTGTCATAGACTCGGACCGAAAATAGTTACGAGAAGTCGACATCGTTGGGCCAAAGCCACAACGATGCCGCCACGAGAAACAATGTCTCAGTCATCAATGTACTGCCGAAAAAACTCTCGGGAGGCTCACGAAAGTGACGCGAGGAAAGAGCTTTTTTCCGGCCAGTTCATCAACCGTAAACAGCGAGAATGTCGCTTTCACGGAGCAGCAAGTAGGTCTCATCGCCCACTTTGAATTCATCACCAGCGTAGGAGCTGAAAACGACATGGTCGCCAGGCTTCACCGTCAGGGCGACTTTTTGGCCGCTGCTCTTAACGTGCCCTTCACCCACGGCGATCACATCACCACGCTGCGGTTTATCCGCTGCGGAATCCGGAAGCACAATCCCGCCAGCGGTTTTTGTTTCCGCTAAGGCTCGTTTAAGAACCACTCGATCACCGAGGGGTACCAACTTTGGTTCGCTCGAGCCACTCTTCTTTGCCATCTCACCTTACTCCAGAATCGAAACGCGTTCGGTCTTTCAACCCGGGACAGGGCCCGCTGTCGACACCACGAGACAGCCTTCCTGGTAGCGAACGGCGCGCCAAACGTGAGACATGCGATATCTTCCATCTAGGAAGAGACTTACGGAACTGGGGTTGTGGTGGTGGCTCTGCCATCGTGGCCAATCCGCTCTTGGGGATTTCAGAAACCTGCCAATCTGACAGTGGAAAACTCAGTTCTCGGGATCTCGTGCTGAGTGGAAAATGCGGCTGATTCAGGATATCCGCCGCATCAAGTACCGTTTGCGAGGTGTTCGGGTTCCCGGTAGTAATCTGCACACCTTCATGCGCTCGATACGCTGTCGCTGTTTGTGACAAAACCGAGATTCTTCCCGCAACAATCGCTGGCAGGTCTCCACGGCTCGATGCAAAATGGTTAGGATATAATTGATTCGCGAAAATTTTTGTTGGTAAAATTCTTTTGCTGGAAGGACAGTTTGCATGCCGATTTTTGAAAGCCGTACGGATCTCCATGGTTCCATTGACGAGATTTTTGGTTTTTTGACTCGTCCGGCTAATCTGCAGGCAATCGCTCCCCCAGAGATGCAACTGGTCTTCGTTTCTGCCCCGGAAATCATCGTCCTGGGGAGTCGCCTCACCTGTAAGGCGAAGGCGCATGGGACCATTCAGGAGTTAACCTACGAAATTGTGGAGCTGAATTCCCCCTCTCATTTCCGCGAAAAAATGGTCGACGGCCCGCTGAAGCTATGGCTGCACGACTACATTTTTGAGCGGGATACTGCTGGGGAACAAGTGATTCTGATCAACCGGATCGAGTTCGAGCCACCCGGGGGATTGTTGGGGTACATCGTCACCGAAGAGGCGATTCGGGATAAACTCGATGACAGTTTTGAGCATCAACGTGACGTGTTGCAAAAGAAATTTGCCAAGCCGAAAATCTAATTCGCTGCGGAGAGTCGGCTCTTATTCGGCCCAGGCAGGCATCTGATACCACGCCTCTTTCAGTCGACGGCGCGCGGTTCGGAATTCCGGATAATACTGGCCGACGAGTCTCCAGAAGCGACTCGAATGGTTCATTTCGCGCATGTGGCAGAGTTCGTGAATCAGGACGTAACGGACCAAGTCGGGTTCGACGAAGAGCAATTTGAGGTTCAAGCTGATCGTGCCGCTGCTCGAGCAACTTCCCCAGCGACTTTTTTGACAGCGGATCGCGGTTTTGACGAATGCAATTCCGGTTTCAACGCTGAGCCGGCGCAGCCAGGGGTTCAGGGCGTTAAATCCCTGGCGTCGCGCCCAGTTTTGAAGCACGGCATGGCATCCCGCCAAGTCCTCGATCGGACCTACAATTCGGATTCGTCCCTGGCCATCATCGATTAAGCGGATTGTCGACGACGCTTTTCGCTCGTATTCGACACCCCATTGGCGTCCGAGTGCTGGCAGCAGGATTTCCGTTGGCAGGGTCTGCACCGGTTCTATTCGTCGGCGTTGGCGAGCCTCGTGTACTTTCGAGAGGGCCGCCGCGACCCATTCCTGTTTATCCCGCAGGAAATGAGGGATCAGCGACCGATTAAATCCGCGAGGAACAACAACTTCCAGGCCCCGATCAATCGTCACCCGCAAGCTCATATACTTCGCGCGGGGACTCTCACGAATCTGATAATCAAAATGAGGCCCCGCCATTTCTGATTGCTCCGTGATACCATCCCCTGAATCCCCCCTCGGGCTGCGAGCCTCTCGCTGGTGCAGTTTTAAAGCAAACGCCCCGAACACGGAAGAGGGTTTCCCGGGGAAATCTTGGTGGCGACAGGAACTGGATCGCACTTCGGTCTCCCGAAGAATGCCATTCTGGAAATGAGAATGCGGCGTACAAAAATCTCTCAACACGATTATTCACACAAAACACTTATCGAGAATAATGGAGTTTCTCTGAACAATGTGGTACAAGAATGAATCTCACCCCCCCTGCGCCGCCGAAAATCAACATTCCCTGCTATCTCGTTTCGCAGTTGATCGACGGGATGAGCCTGGAAACGCGGATCAAAGAGTCTCGCTTCACCCCGGATCAGTCAGCGGAACTGATCGCGACGATCGCCGAGGCACTGCATCATCCACATCAGCGTGGTCTCTATCATCGCGATATTAAGCCCGCGAATCTTTTCCTCGACAAAGAGGGGAAGCCGTATGTCGGTGATTTTGGCTTGGCGCTGCGGCAAGAGGATTTCGGTACAGGTCACCACCGCGCCGGGACACCCCCTTATATGAGTCCCGAGCTGGTACGGGGTGAGGGGCATCGGGTGGATGGCCGATCCGACATCTTCAGCCTCAGCGTGATTTTTTACGAGCTTCTCGTCGGCAAACGCCCCTTTCGGAGTGATTCAACTCCGGCAATCCTCGAATAGGTGAAACATCATGATCCCCGACCACCCCCGCGCGGGATTGAAGGTGAACGATCAGTATTATCAGTGATCGCACGATTATCTGGTCCCTTCGCTCCGTGATTGGCTCACCCGCAAGCAGCGGGAAACCCGCCGTGGCCGAGCAGAACTGCGACTGGCCGAGCGTGCTGCGATCTGGCGGGAAAAACCGGAAACGCGGCATTTGCCCTCTGTTCGGGAAACGCTGTCGGTCTGGTGGTTTGTCCCCTCGCGGAAGCAGACTGCGATCCAGCAGCAGATGATGCGGAAAGCGGAACGAGTGCATGTCGCAATCAGTTCAAGCGGTTAAACGATACGGCGACTGCAGCGGAAAACTGGCAGCTTAACGCTCGTTTGGCGATCATCGCGCTCAAGTTAGGTGAAGAAACGTTTGCAGCGGACATGTGTCAGATCGCCGATCGGCCTGATCCGATTCAACGCACGATCTTCATCAATGTATTGGGGAAATGGCATGGTGATCTCGCTCCCATCACCCGTTATTTGCGGGGGGAATGCGGCGCAGCATTACGATCAGGGCTGATGCTGGGGATCGGCACGATGGCGGCGAGTGCCCTTCCGAATGCGGAACTGGCAGAGATCACGACCGATATGACGCAGCTTTACGTCACCGCCAGCGAATCGATTGTTCATAGCGCTGCGGGCTGGATCCTCAGACAAAGGAAGAACGTCGAGCCAACGTTAACAGGGGTGGATCAGCCCGCGGTCGATCGTGACTGGTTCGTCAATCAGCAGCAGATGACGATGGTGAAGATCGAATCTGGTCATTTTGTAAGACAAACACTTCCCTATTATGTTTTACAAAGAATTACAAAATCAAAAAACGTCATTAAGCGTGTGGAGACGGTGAGTGTCAACAAGTCGTTTTATTTGAGCGATCGAGAAGTGACGGTTGGGCAGTTCGAAGCCTTTCGCCGGGACTGCATGATGGCGGAGCGAGTGGAAGGAAATCCGTTTATGAGCGTCGCTTCGAAAATGTTGCAAGACCGATCAGATTTCTTGATACAGAAAAGCTTGCAGGATTATAATCATCTCGGAGAGACTCACAAACTTCAGGGGTTGAATATCCCCGTTGTTAATGTTTCTTGGGAAGATTCAATTGTATTTTGTAATTGGCTGAGTCAGCAGCACGGGGGGAAACCGTGCTATATTAAAATTGGGAATAAGGAATGGGAAATGGATCTGAGTGCCGATGGCTATCGACTGCCAACGGATGCGGAATGGGAGTATGCGTGTCGAGCCGGGACAACGACCGAATATCGTTTTGGTGCCGACAGTCAGCACTTAAAGAAGTACGCTGTCCTTCAAGCAGACTCGCCATTCCCAGGTGGAAGTGCGCGACCAAACGGTTGGGGTTTGTTTGATATGAACGGTAATGTTTGGGAGTGGCGTCATGAAATCTTCAGTGATACGCTGGTCGAATGTGCTTTTGCCGTCATTCCCGCCGAATCACGTTTATATGGGGTTTTTCGGGGTGGTTCATATAACGATTCGAGTTTTTTTTGCCGTTCGGAGAGTACCCGTAAGGACCGTTTGGACTTTCGAAGGGACGTGCGCGGTTTTCGTGTGGTTTTTGTCTCTTCCAGCGAATAGCCGGATTTTGGTCCTCTGGTGGAGGAACCGCGTGAAAGGTTCTTCGTATTTGTGTGCTGACAAAGCCGATGTATCTCAAGGTCCAAAGACGGCATGGGGATTTTTGGTTGCGCGACCCAACGGGTTGGTGATCAACGAACGATTTGCAAGTTGCTCTTTTGTCGTTGTCAAATCTGACCGCGACAAAGCAAAATGTGTCTGGGGCCAGCCTGATTGCGAATTGGTCCTCTGTTTTGTTCAATGCCGAGAACATGAGGTGGGATGAGATTCGAGGATTGTCTCACGATAACGAATTCCGCGAAGCAGCAGGAGTCTTGGATAGGATTTCGAGAAGCCCCGCGCAACGTCAACTTTATGAAGCGCGTTTGAAGTTTCAGTGCGATGAAGCGGCACGTCTGGAAGCGGCCTTCAATCAAGGGCTTCAAGAAAGCCGCGCCTTGTGCCGCGCCCGCACCCGTTAAGAATGCCTGTAAACAGGGGTTGAGAAGGAGGTATTAATTGGGCTAATCCTGCTGCCGTAAGAACTCTGGAATGTTGCTGTTCCGACCAAGGAGGAACTGAAAAACCTAACCGAAATTCCATGGTCTGAATTGGCCGACGACTTGAAAAGTTGGTTCAGAAATCGAGGCGAGTGATTCGGGTCAGAGGTAAACTGTGACGGACGATGATGCGACCTTGCGGCATTCGGGGCGCAACCGGGGCTTTTAGAATCGCCGATCTGGCGATGCAGGGAGACTTGACGAATTTCATCGCGAGAATTCAGTAGCAAAAATCGCCAGATTATTGTATGCTTCGGTTATTCTCTCGGTCACTCTGATTTGTATGACTACCAGCACAGGAAATCAAATGACCGGACCGCTTGATAAGCCAAACGAGACTCGTATGAGCCAAATCCAATCTTCTCATAATCCTCCGAAGCAACGAAGTCGTCGTAAGGTTCTTGCGATTTCATCACGCGGTGGACATTGGGTTCAATTATTGCGTCTTCGACCCGCGTTTGGAAAAGTTGACGTGACGTTCGTTACAACCAAAGCCGAATACAAAAGTATGGTTGAGGGAGCACGCTTTCGAGTCGTGTGCGAAGCGACTCGAAAGCAAAAGCTGCGGATGATATGGCTGTTAGGGCAAATCTTCTGGATTCTGCTGGCAGAACGTCCGACCGCCATCGTCACGACAGGGGCGGCCCCGGGGTACTTAGCGATCCGATTGGGAAAGTTGTTTGGCGTAAAAACACTCTGGCTCGATAGTATTGGAAACGCCGAAGAACTGTCCCTTTCGGGCCGTCTGGCTGCCAAACATGCGGATTGCACGTTGACGCAGTGGAGTCATCTGGCTTCGCCTGGAGTGGTTGATTTTCGAGGAGCCGTGGTATGATCTTTATCACTGTGGGAGATATGGACCCTTTCGATCGAATGATCAAAACGATCGACCTGTGGCTTGCCGAGCACCCAACTAGCGAAAAAGTGATTGCACAAATCGGGGCCGGAATCTATCAGCCAAAGCATTGTGACTTCGTTCCTTTTCTCACGCCCAACGAGTTTCAAAAAACATTCGAGCAGGCGAGGGTCGTGATTTCTCATGCAGGGACCGGTACAATTATCACAGCTCTTGTGATGTCCAAGCCCATTGTCGTCTTTCCCAAGCGTGCCTCATTGGGTGAGCAGCGAAACGATCACCAGCTTGCCGTTGTCCGTCATTTTCAACGATCCAAAAGTATCGTCTTTGCCGAGACGGAAGTCGAGTTGTCGAGAGTATTAGATCGAGTCTTCAACCCTGACGGGAATGAGAACTTTGCCGTCAATGACGTGGCAAGTTGGCCAGTTGACGAATCGCTGATTCAATTCGTGGAGGGCTTCGTTTCCTGACGGTTCAATCTCTTCAAGTCATTGCAGGAAGCGTCAAATTGGCTTAGGAGAACGAAGACACTAGACTCGGTGATTCAATGTTCCCGATGAAGTTTGACTGACGATCGAACGAGCGGCCTTCAGTGCCAGTGCAACAACGTGCTCCATGTCGTAGAGGCGGTAATCCGCCATCCGACCGCCAAAATAGACGTGGTGCTCCCGGGAAGCGTCACGCTGGTACTTCACAAGTCGCTCCTCTTCCTCATCGAACCGGACCGGTTTCAGTACGCGGTTTTCGACGTACGCACGCTCGTTATCATTGACCGAGGTGAGTCGTTCCCAACCAAGTACGATTGGCCCGCCCGTATGCGATGACGCGCTAAGCTGGCTATAATCCGCGATCCGTGTGCAATCACTGCTATCGTCGTTGATATTCACAACCGGCGATTCGAGCTTCGACGCGGGGCTGCAGACCTTCAGCTCGTGCGTGATCTCACGCCACTTGAGCGGCCCATGTCGAAAATTGAAGTAACGATCCAGGGGACCGGTGTAAACAAGTCCTTTCGTGAGCTTCTGCCAGCGGTGCGGCTCTTGGCAGAAGTCAACACCTAATTCGAGGTCAGCGCCGGTGAGCATCCGCTGGATCATGGGAGTGTATCCGTCAACAGGGACCCCTTGGTAACGATCCCCGAAATATCGATCGTCTGTCGACGGGCGGACATCGATCTGCAATTTCATCGTGGAGGGGAGATCTTTTGGTGCGACACCCCACTGTTTTGCCGAGTAATTCCGCACGAATCCCTCGTACAGCTTCCATCCCACAAGATTGACTGCCTTCTCTTCAAAATTCTGTGGTTCGCGAAATGTGCCGCGTTGAAGGCTCAGAAAGTGGTCCACCTCGTTGGCTTCGAGACTGACGCCGAAGAAATCACGAAGTGTCGACAGATTGATCGGCAAAGGATACGTGATGCCCCCAATCCTCGCTCGGACACGATGGACATACGGAACAAACTGAGCAAATCGATTTACATAATCCCAAATATACTTCTGCTTCGTGTGAAAAATATGGGCACCGTGACGATGAACAATCAATCCCGTTTGGGCGTCAGGAAAAGAGTAGCAATAGCCGGCGACGTGATCTCGTTTTTCGATCACCAGCACACGCAGTCCGCATCCCACCGCCTGTTGGGCGATCACGGCACCGTAAAGCCCTGCGCCGACAATGATCAGGTCGTAAGGTCTCGTCATGGCACCTGCCTCCGACTTCGAATTCCTTTTACCAGGTACATGTCTTCTCGCTATCTTGTGAGGGGATCACCCATGATTACGACTCAGATCGGAAGACCATGGTGAGGCAGGAACGGATTGCACATTCGTCATTGCTTGTTGAAAAACTCTCGCACACTCTCGACGACATGCGCGCATTCGGCGGTTGTGAGGTACGGAAAAATCGGGAGCGAGAGCACGGTTCTCGCGCACAAATCACTGTTGCTTTCGTGGTCCATGTCCGTGGTCGTCGCGAATAAAGGATGCCTTCGCAAGGCAAAAGGATAGTGGACCTTCGTCGCAATCCCAGAAGCGAGTAAAAACGCTTGCAAATCGTTCCTGCGGTCGCTCTGGATGACGAACTTATGCCAACTGGACCGACTCTTCTCGTCTCGGCGAGGAATGGCGATCGGAAGGTCGCGGAAACCCTGTAAATACTCGCTGGCAATTTCGCCGCGAAGGCGCTGCATCTCATCAAAATGTCGTAATTTGACCAGCAGCATGGCGGCGGTCAGCGATGGCATCTGAGAGTTATACCCCAGTTCTCGATGCCATCCCTCCGCGTCGATCCCGTGATAACGCAGCGATCGGATCCCTCTTGCCACGCGTTCGTCATCGGTGAGTACCATACCTCCCGAGCCGGGCGCGGAGAGATTTTTTGTCGGATCGAAACTGAGACAACTTGCCAGACCCAGCGACCCCGCAGGTTCGCCGTCGAATTCCGCACCCAACGCTTGCGCGGCGTCTTCGATCAGGTGCAGTCGATGGCTGCGGGCGAAGTCCACAATCTCCTTTGGCGGGATCATATTGCCATAGAGATGGACTGCGACAATCGCAGTTGTTTTCGGCGTCAACAGTTGCTCGGCGCGGTGCAGATCCATCAAGCAGGTCTGGGGATCGATGTCGACGAAACGGGGCACCGCTCCCAGTCGCCGGATACATGTCGCCGATGCTCCGAACGAGAAGTCCGTGACTAAGACCTCGTCACCGGCTTGAACTTCGGAGGCACGCAAGGCGAAAAACAGCGCATCAGTGCATGAACCGACCGCCACCGCGAATCGCCGGTTGCAACGTACGGCGAGTTGATTTTCCAACTGCGAGATTTCCGCACTTTGCAGCATGCGGCCGGAAGCAAGCACGAGGTTGAATGCATGACGAATCTCTTCGGAAAATGTCTGATGCTCGCGCGACACAGCTTGAAATGCGACTTCATTGATCTTTGCCCGAGAAGCCTCAGTGGACGGGAGTCTGTTCGAATTGAAGTTGGTTTGCGAAGCTTCGGATGTCTTCGGCATATTCAGTCACTCCTGTTTCAAGGTCAATTCGCGGATGGAAGTCGAGCAACTCTTTCGCCTTCGAGATATCAAGACTTCGGCAGTGCCACGACCCGCCCTCTTGAATCTCTTGCAAATCAATTTCTTCAAAGGACTGCCGGACGATGTTCACCAAGTCGCTGAGCGATTGCGAGCGGCCCGAAGAAATATTGAATACTTGGTTGGCCGCGGAATCACGAACCGCAGCGAGGGCAAGTCCCTGAGCTGTATCGGTGACGTGAGTGAAATCGAGAAAAGTCGTCAGCGAGTTGACAACTTGAAGTGGCGTGCCAAAGCAAGCGCCCTCAAGGAACCGCTGCACGACACGAAGGTTGACATCACCGGAACCATACACACCCGTCGGGCGAACAATTACGGCTTCTACTTCAGCTCGGCGACAGGAATCGACGACAGCACCTTCGCATTCTAGCTTAAGCTTTCCATAAAATGTGTTCGGGCGACAAACGGAATTCTCCGGAATCGGCATGTTCCCCAAGTCTCCGTAAACCATACTGGAAGAGACGTAGACGAATCGCCGCAATCCTTCCTGCGGAAGATGCGCCATCAGTCGGTGACAACCGATAACGGTCTGGTCATGGGCCTCCCGTACGTGGCAATCGGGAATGGATGTTAACGGCCAATTCCCCAAATGGACAATGACTTCTGGCTGTGTCTCGGACATTACTTTCTTGACCGCCGACTCATCTGTGGCGCAGTGATAATAGCGCCTTGTATTGCCAATCAGTTCTCTCCCGCGTCGCTCCAGATTGAACGCTCGCATCGGTGAGCCCTGTGTTCCGGGGTATGAGTAACCGGGGTCAAGAATCGTGATGTCGTGCCCCGCATCCTTCAGCAATCGAACCGTGTAAGAGCCGACAAATCCCGCGCCGCCCACCATAAGAATTCGTAAGCGTTCGCACTTTTGTCGCCGAATAGCGACTTGGCTCGATCTTGACATATCTCAATACCTCAACAGCAGTAGAGATCAATTTATTAAACTAAGAATCATTAAACAATGGATAATTAGTTATAAATTTTTCGAAAGCAGAAAATCGCCGCGGTAATAGTCATCGTTCACAGGTCGTGACTGAGTAATAAGAGGCCGCGAAAGTCCATGCTATCGAAGTGGACGGCGGTTAGCAACAAGTGAGCCTCATGTTGGTGGGGATTTTGAAAAAACCATCCTCTCCCTGATCTCCAGGTCAGGGAATCCCGGATGGAAATTCCCGCCTGTGCGGTGATTTGATCGATTTGATGGATGTGATCCGGATCCAAACCGCCCTATCACTGAATTGGTCAGTTCGATCCCTTCCACTTCGGTGAATGTCCAGAGCCACTTGCGGTGGTTGTACAATTCACGGCACGTTCCGATTCGATGTCGCTGGTATTCGCGAATAATCGATTCGATCTTTGGTTGTTCGCAAGCTTGATGATGATTTTCACGATTCTGAATAGATCAATCCTGACTCGTGAACGGTTACAGAGAAGTCCGGCCTCGAGTCGAGGCCCAGAGGCCCGAGTGAACGACACTGATTGCGAATTCTGAGTGTCAAATCGCGTGTTTTGCGTAGGTGCGGTACCCAGGCTGGGTCTGAGATCGATTTCTCCAGAACTCGTCCATTGGTTGCGTGTCGCTGATTTCATCGGCGACGAGTTGCAACAGCGA
>CAMBQP010000161.1 GCA_945869955.1 Schlesneria paludicola DSM 18645 | reverse complement strand
GGCTCGGTCTCGACCAGCATCGTAATCCGCTTCTCACAGCAGCGTTCAGGCCAATCCATGGAATACACCATTTGATTTGTGAATCACATCCTTGTCAAAAAATGCGAAGATTTTGAACCACGAATAAAACGAATCGCACGAATAGCAAGAGATTTCAAGATTCTGCACCCTGCACCCTGCACCCTGAAAACTGCACCCTGCACCCTGAAAACTGCACCCTGAAAACTGAAAACTGAAAACTGAATTTTCCCAACCGCGCACTCGGTTTGTCGTTGAACCGAAATTACGGACAATCCGTCGATCCTGAGAAGGTCCGTTGCTTCGATGGTGCTTCGATGCTCCGTTGCAAAGCGAAGAACTGCAAAGCGAAGAAACAGAAAGACTGCGATTGACGAACAATTCCCACATCGACGACACTCAGCATGGCGGCGGTTTTTCACGAAAGCCACCTCGATAACACGGACGGCAGTGGTCGTTTTTCAAGAAAATCTCTTCCCAAACCTGAGAGAAGAACAAGCATGCTCGGCACCCAACTCACCCCTTCACAATACCTGAAACGTTGTGCTGAGGTCTTCGATACGCTGGAAATCTCGCAAATTGAGGGTCTCGCCGATGATATCTACACGGCCTATGAACAGGGTCGATTCGTTTTTTTGATCGGAAACGGGGGAAGTGGTTCGAACTGTTCGCACTTCTGTGAAGATTTGGGCAAAAGTACGCTTGATCGAAAAGATTTCACAAACGATGCCGTCAAACGATTGAAGGTACTCAGTCTGACCGACAACACGTCGTACATTTTGGCTTGGGGCAACGACGAGGGATTTGACCGCATTTTCGTGGAACAGCTGAAGAATCTCGCTTCGCCCGATGATGTGCTCATCGCCATCAGCGGCAGTGGTAACAGCCCAAATATCCTGAATGCCGTTGAGTGGGCCAATCGCAAAGGATTGACGACTTGGGGAATTACGGGTTATTCCGGCGGGAAGCTGAAATCACTCGGCCAGAAAAATCTGCATGTTCCCATCGATGACATGGGAATGGTCGAATCCGTCCATCTGGTTGCATTCCATTGGATCCTGAACGATATTCACGGCCGGATTAACAAAGTTGGTCGTTACGAAAAGTAGCAAATGAAAATTCTGCCCACCGAAATTCCCGGCCTGATTCTGCTCGAACCCAAATCGTTTGGAGATGCTCGCGGCTTCTTTTTCGAGAGCTACCAGCGAGATCGCTATCGGGATGCGGGAATTCCTGAAACCTTCGTACAGGATAATGTTTCTCGATCCAGTCGCGGGACCCTGCGTGGCCTGCATTATCAACTGGTTCAGCCACAAGGGAAGCTCGTATTTGTGACTCGCGGAGAAGTCTTCGATGTCGCGGTCGATATGCGCCGCAGCTCGCCCACATTTGGGCGATGGTTTGGGGTCTTTCTCAACGACGAAAATCACCGTCAGCTTTACGTTCCACCGGGGTTTGCGCACGGTTTTTGTGTGACGAGTGATTCCGTTGATTTTTGCTATAAATGCACCGATTTCTACAACCCTTCACACGAGCGAACTCTACTCTGGAATGATCCGACTGTCGGTGTTCAATGGCCTGAAATCGGCGAGCCGCTCCTGTCTGCCAAGGATCAAAAAGGACTTTCCTTTGCAGAGACCGAGGCTTTCCCATGACGCAGCAGCGTCCACGGATTGCGTTAACGCTGGGTGATGTGGCCGGAATCGGACCGGAAGTTGTGGCTCGTTCGCTGGAAGACCCGCGTCTGCTGCAAATCTGTCGTCCCATCATCGTGGGACATCCCGATGTCATTCGTCGCGCTCAACGTCTGATCGGCTCAACGGTTTCTCTCGTTTTGATCCCGAATCTGCGATCCGTCGATTGGAATTCGACATCGATTCCCGTCTGGAATCCCTCGCAGGCAAAAGTCACAGAAGTTCCCGATGGTCAGATTGATGCACGTGCCGGACAGGGGGCTTACGATTATCTGGTCGCAGCCACACGAGCGGCACTCCATGGGGAAATTGATGCCATTACCACCGCCCCCTTAAACAAGGCGGCCCTGCATGCCGCTGGCCTGAATTTTCCAGGGCATACCGAGATTCTGGCTCAGGAATGCGGTGTCGCAGAATTTGCCATGATGCTCTATCTCCCTCCTGGAGGAGCAATCAGCGGGGCGTCTGGCCTGGGTGTGGCCCATGTGACGCTGCATACTTCGATTCGCAGCGTTCCAGGGTTATTAAGCATCCCGCGCATTCAGGAAACGATTCAACTGGTGGCCCATTTTCTGCAGCGAATTGGCTGTCCTTCCCCACGGGTCGGGGTGACCGCCTTAAATCCGCACGCGGGAGAACAGGGGCTTTTCGGTGACGAAGAAGCGACCTTGATTTCCCCTGCAGTGGCCGCCGCTCGCCAAGCGGGTATCAATGCGATCGGTCCAATTCCCGCCGATGCACTGCTTCGTCGCGCTGTGCACGGAGAATTTGATGGGGTTGTGGCGATGTACCATGATCAAGGACACATCGCGTTGAAGTTGATCGGCTTTGAACGTGCTGTCAACGTGACGCTTGGTCTTCCCATCATTCGAACCAGCCCCAGCCATGGGACGGCATTTGACATCGCCTGGCAAGGAAAAGCACGGTCAGACGGGTTTTTCGAGGCGGTAAGAACCGCGGCGCAGCTTTTTCAATACCATCCGAAAACCGCATGATTGATCGGGCCAGCCGATTTTTCGGCCTCGATTTTTTTCCCGCTATTTTTTACCCAGTGCACGCTGCTGAGCGAAAAATTCCTGCAGCAGCCCACGGCAATCGTCTTGCATCACCCCTCCGATCACGGTCGCACGGTGGTTCAGACGGGAATCATTGGTAATCTGGTACAACGTGTGACAGGCACCCGCCTTGAGGTCGGTCGTACCATAAACCACGGTGGGAATTCGGGCCTGGACAATGGCCCCCGCACACATCGGGCAGGGTTCCAGCGTACAGTAAAGAGTACACTCGAGCAGACGCCATGACCCAAGAGCTTCCGCCGCCTGAGTAATGGCGATCATTTCTGCATGGGCCGTCGGATCTTTGAGTTGCTCTCGTTGATTGCCCGCTGCGGCAATCATTCGCCCCTCATGCACGATCACCGCACCGATCGGGACTTCCCCTTCATCGAACGCCTGCCGGGCCATTTCCAGAGCCTCATGCATCCAACGCCCATGGGGTTGAAGCGGATCTGTCAGGAATTCCATCACGGCGAATCTCCAGCCTCTGAATTCCAGCGGCAGAACGCTACCCCTTCCGCACCCAAGACTCTCACTTATGGCTGCTCCAATTACGGCCTGACCCGGTTCATGGTCATCCCGCCGCAAAAGAGGTAGCGTTTTACCGCCGGAACGATGTAGTATCGGCTTCAGCCCGCCGAAGTCAAGCGATGCAACCGATTTCCTGATTCTGACACGAAGCTGTCTCAGACGATTCTGATCATTCGAGCGAACTCATCGATTTTTCTGATGCGGACTTTTTCCTGATTTTGGATTTCTCTGATTGGATTTCTCTCATTCGTCGTATTCGCGTTATTCGTGGTGCCGAAGGCCAATCTAATATTCTTTTCAACCACAAAACCGGTGCACGGGATGGTTTCCAGCGGAAACGGGATGCCCTGCACCTCGCCAAGTTCACTTTGATTCGATCAACCGAGTTCTCACCGCCGCGCACTTGGTTTGTCGTCGAACTCGAAATTTCGCGACTCAATGAGATCCGTTGGTGGTATGGGGGCTTTGTATAGGACTTTTCCGATTATGCCGCCGAGATTGACGATTTTGAATCAGAAAAGTCGATCTCATCCCTATAAGCCAACTGTTTTGTGTGTGTCGCTCTTTTTCTTTTGATCGCGATTTCACACGTGGGATTTCGCAGAAAAGCAAGTAAAGAGAAACGAGTGATCGCAGCGGTGACTCGTGGCACAACCAGCGGTTATGGTTGATTCGGAACTTTTAGCGAGGCGCGTCATGGCCGACCCCAACTTTATGCTCACCATGGATCACATCGCTCACGAAGTGTTGATCTGGATTGGATTTGGGACAGTCGTCGGGTTGTCAGCCAAGGCATTGATGCCCGGACGTGATCCTGGTGGTGCGATTGGAACCATGTTGATGGGCGTTGTCGGCAGTCTGATCGGTTGCAGCGTCCTCTTGTTGTTTGATACGAGCTTTAAAATCACCCCCATCAGTCCCATCGGGTTCGTCGCCGGAACAGCCGGAGCGTTTTTATTGCTCCTCGTTTTCCGAATTCTCTCGAATTCTTTCGTCGTGGAAGCGGTTGATGGCAAAGTCACCGGTGCTCCAGGGACCGCATTGACCACCAATTATCGGCGTCGGGCTCGGCGAGCGGCTTAATTTGGCGCACGGGAACCATGGGATCTCGACAAAGGTGTGGCCATTCCCTGGCCGTCGTGATCCGGTGCATGACGGTTGATCGCAGTCGGTTTTGCATTTGCGATTTAACAACTTCGCTCTGTTCTCTGAGCAGATCATGACTCTATTCCGCGCTTCGGTTTGCTGACGCCAAGAACTTTCTCGCGTAGTCTCCAAGCAAGCCGGTCCGAACCATGGCATCTGGCGAGTTGTCACGGCATACTTGAACGAGGTTGCGGGTGATTCCCCTCCCTTTCCCCTGCGGTTGTTGGAACCGCACTGCGGAATTCAATCTCCGTTCAAAAGGATGCTTCATGATCCAGTGGAAACGAACCTGTTTTGCAATGTCGGCGGTTGCGATGTTCGCACTTGCAGGCCAGGCCTCACCCTTGTCTGCCCAGGGACTCAAAGATTTGGTCGCAGCCAATGCCACCGCCACCAAGGTTGTTGGCGATTGCAAGTTCACGGAAGGGCCCGCCTTCAGTCCCAAGGGATTTCTGCTATTCAGTGACATTCCGAACTCACGCATCGTTCGCGTGGAAACCGATGGCCAATCGAGCAACTTCCTGAAACCTTCGGGAGGCGCAAACGGCTTGGTGTTTGACGGTGCCGGGCATCTGTACGCCTGCCAGGGACAGGCTCGTCGGGTCGTCAAAATTGCGATCCAGGATGGAAAGATTGAACCGCTTTGCGACAGCTATGACGGCAAGCCTCTCAACAGCCCCAATGATCTGGCGCTCGATGGCCACGGGGGATTGTACTTCACCGATCCTCGTTATGGCGCAGATGCCAAAATTGAGCAATCCTGCATGGGGGTCTACTACATTAATGCGTCGGGAAAAACCACGCGGGTCATTGACAACCTGCAACGACCCAATGGAATTCTGGTTTCAAACGATCGTAAAACGCTGTACGTTGCCGAACCCAACAAGCGCGAGCTCTGGAAATATGAGATTACCGCACCGGGCCAGCTGAGTTCCGGAAAGCCGATTTTCACGGGCGACGAAAAACTGGATGGAGGGGGCCCTGACGGAATGTGCCTCGACCAACGGGGCAATCTTTACGCGACCTATAATGATGTTGTTGTGCTGAATCCCGAAGGAGGTCTGATCGGTCGGATTCCAGTCCCCGAGCATCCCGCCAATTGCACGTTGGGTGGCCCTGATGGAAAAACGCTCTTTGTCACCGCCCGGACCAGTCTCTACTCGATTCCCATGACGATCGCGGCAGCCCCGTTGTTTGCCAGTGGGCCGAGTCCCGCGCCGCAGGTCAGCCGTTTGAATCCCTTTCGCGGCACCGCTCGCTTGACTCAAGACAAAAAAGAGCCGGCAAAAGAGGGGACCAAAGCGGTTGAAATCAAGGCGATTACGCTAAAACTTCCAGCCAATTGGAAGCAGGAAGACCCTTCGAATAATCTGCGACTCGCTCAATTCAAGCTACCCCCCGCCGAGGGAGACAAGCCGGTGACCGAACTGGTGATTTCTTCTTTCGGTGGTGATGGGGGTGGGGTTGACCAGAATTTCAAACGCTGGATTGATCAGTTCACCGGTGAGGGACGAAAAGTCAAATTGACCTCTGGTGAGTCCAAACAGGGGAAGTATTATGTGAACGACATCACAGGAACGTATCTGCAATCGAGCGGTGGTCCATTTGCCGGGGGAAAGAAAACCCCGATGCCCGGCTATCGATCACTCAGCGTGGTGCTCATGGTCCCCGATGCGGGAGTTTACTTTTTGCGACTGACTGGCCCCGAAAAGACGGTCAACGCTGCCGCCGAATCGTTTCGTAAATCGTTCGACGCAGATGCCACGGCCGAGGCAGCCTACGAAATGAAGTGATCTGGCCAATTCGCCAAGTTCTGCAGAGATGTTCAAGTTCTTCAGCGGTGTTTGGAAGCGGAAGTCAAAATTCTTCCGCTTCCTCACTGCGATTTCTTCACTGCGAGTTCATGACATCGATTCGGCGTTGCCTGACCCTGGTTTTGCCCAACCAGGTTTACCTGACCGGGTGTTTTTCCGGGCAGGATGATCGGCTGCCAGCACGACTTACTTGCCTGCGGACGTTACAGTCGCTGCCGACGCGAGCTGCTCATGAGCGGAAAGAATCAAACGCTCGGTTTCTTCCCAACCAATGCAGCCATCCGTAATCGATACACCATACTTGAGTTTCGTCAGGTCGCTGGTGAGTGGTTGATTACCGGGATGCATATTGCTTTCCAGCATCAAGCCGACAATATTCTTGTTTCCCGCCAGTCGTTGGGCGAGACAATCATCCCAGCAGACGTGTTGCAGCAGGTAATCTTTGTTGGAATTGGCATGACTGCAGTCGACCATGAGCCGTGGTGGCAGCTTGGCCGCATTGAGCCGTTTCAGGCTTTCCTCCAGACAATCCGAACTATAGTTTGGACCGGATCGTCCCCCGCGCAGAATTAGAAATCCCCAGGGGTTTCCCTTGGTGTTGACGATACAGGTTTGGCCTTCGCCATCAATTCCCAGAAAACTGTGCTGCGATCGGGCTGCCAACATCGCGTCAATCGCGACCTGCAGGCTGCCATCCGTCCCATTCTTGAAGCCGACGGGCATCGATAAACCACTCGCCATCTGCCGATGCGTCGGTGATTCCGTGGTTCGAGCCCCGATCGCTGTCAGCGCAATCAGATCGGCGATGTACTGCGGGGTAATCGGTTCCAGCAATTCAGTCGCAGCGGGAAGCCCCATGTTCGCCACTTCCAATAGAATTCGGCGGCCAATTCGCAACCCGGTGGCGATATCGAAGGTGTCGTTGAGGTGCGGATCGTTGATCAACCCTTTCCAGCCGACGGTCGTACGTGGTTTCTCAAAATAAACCCGCATCACGATCAGAAGTTGGTCTTCAACGCGACTGGCGAGATCCTTCAGTTTCCGGGCATAATCCAGCGCCGCCACATGATCATGAATCGAGCAAGGGCCGACCACGACGATCAGCCTCGATTCTTCACCAGCAACAATCCGCTTGATCGACTCGCGGGCTTCGATCACTGTTTTCACGGCCAGATCAGAAATCGTCTCTTCCTGCTTGAGATAGCTGGGTGAGACGAGAGGAACGGTTTCACGGACGTGAACGTTTTGCAGCGGTTGATTGGGGGCGGATCTGTTCATTTGTCTTTCCTGATGTTGGCCAAATGCCAGTATAGAAGCGACACGTCAGACTCGCCATCGGTTCTGGTTCATTTTTCCGCAGCAACCGATTTTCTTCCGAATTTCCGTAGATTTTCAGCTCAAGCCCGTCATATTCGGTCCGTTCGACACAGCGTGGCTTCTCACATAATTGACCTTTCCCTACACTCCACAGAACCGGTTTGATCCCCCTGTGGCGATCAATCGGAAGTCACTCAATTTTCGCCGTAATTTTCAGGAGCTTTGGGTCAATGACCGAGCAAAAGGCCACCAATGTGACTTGGCACGCACACGCCGTCTCCAAGGAAGAGCGTTGCAAGTTGAACGGGCATCAGGGAGCCGTCTTGTGGTTCACCGGTTTGTCCGCCTGTGGCAAAAGCACGATCGCCAATGCGGTCGACCACAAACTGCACCTACGTGGCAAGCATACCTTCGTGCTGGATGGTGACAATATTCGTACGGGTCTCAATAAAAACCTCACGTTTTCCGCCGAAGACCGCGCGGAAAATATTCGTCGCCTCGGCGAAGTGGCCAAACTGTTCGCCTCAGCCGGCAATATCGCCCTGACCGCTTTCATTTCCCCTTACCGTGCCGACCGCGATCAAGTTCGTGCTCTGATGCCCGCTGGCGAATTCATCGAAGTTTACGTGAATGCGTCGCTGGAAACCTGTGAAAAGCGCGATCCCAAAGGTCTTTACAAAAAGGCCCGCGCCGGGGAAATCAAAAATTTCACCGGGATTTCGGATCCGTACGAAGCCCCTGAGAAAGCCGAATTGGTACTCGATGCGGACACCAAAAGCATCGATCAACTTGCCGATGAAGTGATCGCCTATTTGGAAAAACAGGGAATTCTCACGATTTGAACACTTGTTCATGCTGAGCTCATGGATCATGATATCAGAATCTACGCCGACCTCGTCCGCTTTTGGCAGCCGAGGTCGGTCGTTTTCTCACACGAAAATTCCTCAAATCACCGGTTGGATGCACCATGACCACCATCGATCTCAGTGGCAAAGTGGCTGTGGTCACGGGAGCCAGCCAAGGATTAGGACTTGCAACCGCAACAACCCTGCATGCTGCGGGAGCGACCGTCGTGCTGAATTATTTCCAAGACGCTGCAGGGATGAACCAAAGCCGCGCCGCCGCCGCTGTCGCCCAACTCGGCGAACGAGCTATCGCCATCGCAGCAGATGTGCGTGATCGGCCAGGGGTCGAAGCGATGTTCGATCAGGTGGTGAATACCTATCAGCGGCTGGATATCGTCATCAACAATGCGGCGATCATTCGTGATCGATCCCTGCGAAAAATGACCGACGATGAATGGTCCGATGTCATCGATACCAACCTGACCGGGGTCTACAATGTCTGTAAGGCGAGTCAGTCTCGGTTGGCCGCTGGGGGACGAATTGTCAGCATGGCTTCGATTTCCGGAGTGATCGGCTTTTATGGTCAAGCCAACTATTCCTCTGCCAAAGCAGGTGTCATCGCCCTGACCAAGGTACTCAGTAAAGAACTGGCTGCGCGCCAGATCACGGTGAATGCGGTCGCTCCAGGGGTGGTGATGACCGAGATGGCCCAGACCATTCCCGACGACGTTCGCGACCAAATGCTGGCCAACATTCCGCTACAACGATTTGGTGAACCGTCGGAAATCGCCAACGTCATCCTGTTTCTCTGCAGTGATCTGGCCAGCTATCTCACCGGCCAAACCCTGCATGTCAACGGAGGCTGGTGGGGACCATGAACCGGCTTGACTCTCGATTATCCACCGCAGACGAGGCCGTGGCCCTGATTCCCCCAGGAGTCACCATCGCCTGTGGGGGGTTCGTCGGCGCCGCACACCCCGAAGCCTTAACGGCCGCCCTGGAACGTCGGTTTCTGCGCGAAGGGACGCCCACCGGTTTGACCCTTGTTTATGGTGCAGGCCAGGGGGACGGGAAGACTCGGGGACTCAACCATCTCGGACATGCCGGCCTGATTCGCCGCGCAATCGGCGGACACTGGGGGCTGGTCCCCCGCATCGGTCAACTGGCATTGTCGAATCAAATCGAAGCCTACAATTTTCCTCAAGGAGTGATCTGTCAACTCTACCGGGACATTGCTGCCGGGCGTCCTGGCTGTATTACCCATGTGGGCTTGGGGACTTTTGTTGACCCCCTGTATGGTGGGGGGCGACTGAATGCGATCACCACCACCCAGTTGGTCGAACGAGTGACCCTTTCCGGTCGAGATTGGCTGTTTTATCCCGCGTTTCCGCTGCACGTCGGGCTGATCCGCGCCACCTCGGCCGACCCGTTCGGGAACCTCTCGATGGAAGAGGAAGCGGTGATTGGTGATGTGCTACCGATTGCCCAAGCGGTCAAGAATTCTGGTGGAATCGTGCTGGCCCAGGTGAAACAAGTGCTCGACCGACCACTCCCACCAAGTCAGGTCCGTGTGCCAGGAATTCTGGTCGATCGGATCGTCGTGGCGGAGGCTGCCGAGCATCCCCAAACCTTCGCGGAATCGCTGAATCCGACCTATTACCAGCCGGCGTCCGTCGAGGAAGCGTACGCCAGCTTCAGGTCACAGTCTCCGCTACCGTTGGATGAAAGGCGGATCATTGCTGGTCGGGCCTGCGACGAGCTGCACGCGGGGGCGATTGCGAATCTCGGAATCGGGATGCCCGAGGGAATTGCACGGATCGCTGCCGAGCGGGGCTTGCTCGACCGCATCACGCTGACTGTGGAAAGTGGTCCGATCGGCGGGATGCCAGCGGGGGGACTCAGCTTCGGCGCGGCGGTTCATCCGCAAGCGATCATCGATCAGCCGGCCCAGTTCGATTTTTATGACGGTGGTGGATTAGATTTTGCCGCCTTGGGGGCAGCGCAAATTGATCGCCACGGCAACGTGAATGTCTCGCGATTTGGCTCGCGACTGGCGGGGGTTGGCGGTTTCATCAACATTTCTCAAAATGCCAAACGACTGGTCTTCTGTGGCACGCTGACATCCGGTGGCTTGGAGGTTGCGGTCGAAAACGGCCAGCTGAAAATTGTCCGCGAAGGATCCCAACGAAAATTCCTGGATCAAGTCGAGCAGGTTTCGTTCAGTGGCCCGTTCGCTCGCAGTCGCCAGCATGATGTGCTGTTTGTCACCGAGCGAGCCGTCTTTCGGCTGGTCGCCGACGGGATTGAATTGCTGGAAGTCGCTCCAGGGATCGACTTGGAGACCCAGATTCTGGGTCAACTGGATTTTCAGCCCGTGATCAACGAAGTTCGGCCGATGGCGAGCCATCTTTTCCAAACGCCATGAAGTGCGTCGGGAAGCCGCGCGGTGTGACAACTGTCGCTTCGCCGTGGGCAAGTTCAAACGGATGGCGAACAATCAGGCCAAACACCTGCGAAAAAACACAGAGTTCAACCACAGAGTTCAACCACAGAGAAAACCGTCGGCCTGAGATCACAGGTGCGGCGGAAACCCGATTCAACGATTCAACGGAGCAGTCAAATGACTTGGAAAACAGAGATTTACGCGGCGTGGCAGCGAGGTGGGCCTTTCGATGAGGTCTTGACGCAGTTTGTCGCGGCGACCAAGTCGCAGGCGGCGGGGATCTGGAAGATCGAGGAGAACCAGCTGGTACTTGCCGGCATCGGTTGGGGAGACCATGTCGACGACGACGCGAAAGCCGGTTTTGCCGCCGCCACCGCACGGGTATCACTCGAACAAACAACATTGGGAATCGTACAAGCGATCGTCTTCAACCGTCCCACCATTGCGCGCCGCGACCCCCAGGAGACTGGTCTGACGGGATCGGCGATGTGGCTGGTGAGATTGAATGCACACACGTCCCTGGCCGTCCCGATTCGTGCCTCCGAGTCTGGCCCCTTTCTCGGCGCAATCGCCGTGGCGACCGCCGATTTCATCGAAGCAGGTGACGCAAACTGGCAAACCATCGTGGATCTGGCAGCAGGTTTGTCTGCATCCACAGACGAAAAAGGGACAATTTGAAAAAGCCAATTGCTGATCACCCATGACCCAAGTCACCATGAGTCTGCCAACCACCTCCATATCGATGCCACGCCAATTGCCCGAGCCACTCGTGGAACTCCGCCGAATGTTGACTCGTTCGCGCAGGTTTTCATTGGGGTTTGTCGTCTGCAATGTCGTGCGTGAAGAGCAATCGCTGATGGATCAGTTAGTTGCGACACTTCCCGCCGGTCACCAGGTTACGACAATCCGTTCACCCCTTGACACGCATGAATTGATCCACGAGATCTTCGCTGCCGGAGAAGGCCTGCGGGGTGGCGATGTTTTGTTTGTAACGCGAATCAACGAATTGGTTCCGACCGCCGACCCCTATCCGGCGTTGCTGCAAGTCTTAAACCAGATTCGAGACCGTTTTCTGCGAATTCAAGCCGCCGTTGTCTTCTGGGTCCCCGACTTTGTTTTAAATCGGATCGCCCAGCAAGCCCCCGATTTTTGGGCCTGGCGTTCTGGCGTCTACAAGATCGAATTTGAGCAGGCCGAGGTGCGTGATCTCGTCGATCAAGAATTGTTTTCAACAGGACGATTTTGCGATCTCCAGAATTTAAAGACCTCCGAACGGGAAGAACTTTATGGAGTTTTGAGACGGTTATGGGACGAACGCGCGACAGATTCCCCGCTGATCGATGGACAAGCAAGGGATTTGGCTTCACGTCTGGCCCAGATCGCTTATTTATCGGGCCGTTTCGACGAATGCTGAAACTGGCAGCGGAAAATCAGGAAACCATCTCGGATTCTCCAGAATCAGGCATGGCATTGAATCGCATTGCGGCGTTGGAGTTTCGTCTGGGAAACCCTGCAAGGGCCAGAGAATATTGGACAAAAGCACTCTCCATTGCGCAAGGCATTGGTTATCGTGCTAATGAAGCGGAAATATGGCAACACTTGTCCTTGATTGATCTTCAGCAAGATCAGCATGACGCCGCCCGCATCGGAATACTGAAATCACTCGAAATTCAAAAAACAATTGGTGATCAGGCTGGCCAAGCGAAATCCTGGTCTCTCTTGGCAATGATCGACCACCTACAAGGAGGCAACGACAAGGCTGCGCGAGAGAGCCTGCTGAAATCTCTCGAACTTCAAAAAACCCTGATTAATCGAGCTGGCCAAGTCCGACCTTTGCATCTTTTGGCAACCATCAATCTGCAGGAGGGGAACGACCCGGGGGCACGCGAAGCGGCGCTGGCCGCGCTCGAAATTCAAAGATCGATGGGTAATCGAACAGGTGCAGCGGACTCTTTACATCTCTTGGCGATCATTGACATGAAGGGTGGAAACGAAAAGGCCGCACGCGAGGACTTGTTCGAAGCTTTAGAAATTCAACAATCGATCGGTAACCGGGCTGGCGAAGCAGACTCCTGGTATCAGTTAGCATTGATTGATGCCATGCAAGGAAAGGATGTCGCCGCACGTGATAACTTAATGAAGTCTCTCGAATTCGCTCAATCCATCGGTGACTTTTCGCACGAAGCGGATGTTTGGCGTCAATTCGCATTGTTGGCAAACACCAAACAAGACATCCTCGGTGCTGCGCGTCTGATGGGTATTTCCATGTTGATTCATCGTGACCTCAACCATGTCGAGGCCGACCCGGATTTTGCAAAGTTTACAGGGTTTTGTCGTCAACTGGGATATGACGATTCGCAAACCGAAACCATGCTAGCGGAATTGGAAAAGTCTTATGAAAAAGACCGCGGGGCGGCGCTGTTGAAAGAGATTTTTGGATCGCTGCACGAAGAAAACCCACTGGGACCGCCAGCGATTTCAAACGGGGACATGGATCACACAAAAAACCGAGCAAAATCCGCTCTTCATCGACCCCGCGTCGGTGGAAGCAACGACTGGCAGCTAACACCACCGCCCCGAGCGAAAACGGCTCTCCACCGACCCCGCGTCATTGGTATCTACACAATTAATCCGATTTGAAGATGGGAAACGGTAGTGAGACATTTTGTACGAGATTTTTGAGTTCATCGAGATCGTGGTTTTCGAGATATTCCAGCATCGTGAGTACGGTCCACAAA